>NZ_CP016778.1:994065-1325420 GCF_002288265.1 Candidatus Planktophila versatilis
CAGCTCACGCACTCGGTGCTGAAGTTCTAGGCATTTCCTTGGTAACAAATGCTGCATCTGGTGTGACTGGTGAGAAGTTAAACCATGAAGAAGTCATTGCCGCAGGGAAAGCTGCTGCGAGTCGCATGGGATCACTTCTTAAAACCACAATTCCAAAGCTCGTATAAGGAAAGTTACTCTCTTCTTATGGATGCATCACTGAAGGCAGAAGTAGAGGCATGGATAGCCGATGACCCAGATCCGCAGACAGCCGGCGAACTTCAGAAAGCACTTGATGCCGGTGATGAACAATTACTTAAGAAGTATTTCAATGGATTTCTCCAATTTGGCACGGCAGGTTTACGTGGACCGGTAGGTCCCGGTCCTTCGGCTATGAACCGCGCCGTAGTCGGCCGCACCGCAGCAGGTATCGCTGCCTATATGAAATCTCATGGAATGAAATCAGTTGTTATCGGTCAAGATGCACGTCATGGATCGGCTGAATTTACCCAGGAGAGCGCATCAATCTTCAGCGGTGCCGGCATGGATGTGTACGTTCTGCCTCGCCCGCTTCCGACGCCAGTATTGGCATTTGCTACGCAGTATTTGAAGTGCGATATCGGAATTATGGTGACTGCAAGCCATAATCCTCGACAAGATAACGGCTACAAGGTTTATGTAGGACCGAGCGCCGATGGAATCAACTACGCCTGCTCGCAAATCATCAGCCCCACCGATCAGTTAATTGCCGATCAAATCACTTTAGTGAATTCCTTGAAATCACAGCCTCGCGGCAAAGAATGGAAAATCGTTGGTGAGGATGTCATTACCGAATACGTGAGGCGCACTGCACAGTTAGCCCCCCGTCCCGGTGATCTCAAGATTGTCTACACCGCGATGCATGGCGTTGGAACCGAGACTGTGCAAAGAGTCTTTAACCATGCGGGTTTTGCCACTTTGATTCTGGTTGATGACCAATGCACTCCTGATCCGGATTTTCCAACAGTTGCTTTCCCAAACCCGGAGGAACCTGGCGCAATTGATTTAGCACTCAAGAAAGCGCGCGATTTTGGCGCTGAGCTGGTAATTGCTAATGACCCAGATACTGACCGATGTGCGGTGGCAATTAAAGATCCTAAAGTCGGCTGGCGAATGTTGCGCGGAGATGAGCTTGGAATAATCTTTGGCGAATGGATTGCACGCACCAAGCCATCTGGAACATTCGCAACTTCTATCGTCTCTTCCTCGGCACTGGGCAAGATTAGCGCGCACTATGGAATCAAATACAAAGAGGTGCTCACAGGCTTTAAGTGGCTGGCAAAGATTGAGAACCTGTCCTTTGGATATGAAGAAGCGATTGGCTACGCCGTTGATTCCGAAAATGTTAATGATAAAGATGGAATATCAGCTGCAATCTTCATCGCTCAGATAGCAATCGATTTAAAGCGCGATGGACTCACTATTTCTGACCTGCTCGATGAAGTATGGGCCCGACATGGTTTCCATGGCACGGAACAGATTTCAATTCGCGTCGCTGATCTATCGGTGGTTACTGGTCTACTCGCACGGCTACGCCAGCACCCACCACAAGAGATTGCCGGACGTGGCGTTGAAGCCATCGATGACTTAGCGGCTCCTACAAACGGATTACCACCAACAGATGGGCTGCGAATCTGGCTTGCTGGAGGAATTCGAGTCATTGTGCGTCCCTCAGGTACTGAGGCGAAAATCAAGTGTTATATCGAAGTCGTGACAGCAACGTCAGGTGAGTCACAGAAAATACTCGACGAGATTCGCCAACCTCTGAAAGAATTCCTTTCATGAGTTTCTATGGCCTAGTTGATGGATCTGAGAAATCTCTTCTTAAATTCTTAGAGCAACTATCTGGCGTTGACCAAGTGGGTGCAGACTCTCGAGCTGCAATGCTGGCAACTCGTAGTATTAAGACAACAAGCAAGAAATGGGCGATTGATACCGCAATATCCATGGTTGACCTAACAACTCTCGAAGGTGCAGATACACCTGGGAAAGTTCGCGCCTTGTGTTCAAAGGCAGTCAGGCCTGATCCAACGGATCCAACAGTTCCTAGCGTAGGCGCAATCTGTGTCTATAACGATATGGTTGAAATAGCTCGCACACATTTAGATGCAATTGGCGGGGAACATGTTCCAGTTGCCGCTGTCTCCACTGCATTTCCATCTGGCCGAGCTTCCATGGAGGTGAAGATTCAAGATACTCAAGATGCAATCAATGCGGGTGCAGCTGAAATTGATATGGTGATTGACCGTGGAGCATTCTTGGCAGGTAAGTATGGAATGGTCTTTGATGAGATTGTAAAGATTCGAGAAATCTGTGGTGAGAAGGCGCATCTTAAAGTTATCTTTGAAACTGGCGAACTTGTCACCTATGACAATGTTCGAAAGGCTTCCTACCTTGCAATGCTTGCAGGAGCTGACTTCATCAAGACTTCCACAGGAAAGGTGGCTCCTGCTGCTACCCCGCCAGTTGTGCTTGTGATGCTTGAAGCTGTGCGTGATTTTTACACACTCACACAACGAAAAATTGGAGTCAAGCCTGCCGGCGGAATCCGGACTACGAAGGATGCAATTAAGCAATTGGTTCTGGTAAATGAGACTGCAGGACCTGACTGGTTAACTCCGCAGCTATTTCGAATCGGGGCAAGCGCGCTTCTCAATGATTTACTGATGCAACGCATGAAAATGTCAGATGGCTACTACGCTAGCCCTAACTACGTATCGATTGACTAGGAATGGGCGCAAGATGACCTTCGAATATGCACCGGCGCCGGAATCTAGGGCGATCGTCTCAATCAAGCCTAAGTATGGTCACTTCATCAACGGCTCTTTTGTTGCCGGAAAGAAGCACTTCCCAACCATCAATCCTGCGACCGAAGAGGTGTTGAGCCTTATTTCTCTGGGTGGTGTGTCAGATGTTGATAAGGCGGTTGCAGCGGCACAAAAGGCTTATACAAAAACCTGGTCAAAGCTTTCAGGTAAAGAACGTGGAAAATATTTATATCGAATTGCTCGAATTCTGCAAGAACGTGCACGTGAGTTTGCCGTCCTTGAGACTCTCGATAATGGAAAGCCAATCCGTGAAACTCGCGATATTGATATTCCACTCGTTGCAGCACACTTTTTCTATCATGCAGGGTGGGCCGACAAATTAGATTACGCAGGTCTCGGTCACTCCCCTAAAGCCTATGGCGTTGCGGGACAGATCATTCCTTGGAATTTCCCACTGTTAATGCTGGCTTGGAAAGTTGCACCGGCACTTGCCACCGGTAACACAGTGGTTCTCAAGCCAGCAGAGACAACCTCGCTGACTGCTCTTCTTTTTGCCGAAGTCTGTCAGCAAGCTGAATTACCAGATGGAGTAGTCAATATTGTCACCGGCGATGGCTCTACTGGTGCAGCGATAGTGAACCATCCAGGAATACATAAGATTGCATTTACCGGATCTACTGAAGTTGGGAAGAAGATTGCTCGCGCTATTGCAGCCACAGATAAGAAAGCGACCCTGGAATTAGGTGGAAAGGGTGCCAATATTGTCTTCGATGACGCCCCAGTAGATGAAGCAGTCGAAGGAATCGTCAATGGAATCTTCTTTAATCAGGGACATGTCTGCTGCGCGGGATCAAGGCTAATTCTGCAAGAGAGTATCGCTGACGAAGTGATTGAAAAGCTCAAGGTCAGAATGTCTAAAATTAGAGTCGGAGATCCGCTCGATAAAAATACTGATCTCGGTGCCATCAACTCAAAGGAGCAGTTGGTAAAGATTAAAGAGCTCTCAGCAATCGGAGATGGCGAAGGTGCTCAACGTTGGAGCCCACAGTGCAATCTGCCTGATAAAGGTTTCTGGTTTGCTCCAACAATCTTTACTGGTGTCACTCAGGCTAACCGAATCGCGCAGGAAGAGATCTTCGGTCCAGTTCTGTCAATCCTAACTTTTAGAACTCCCCAAGAAGCTATCGACAAGGCAAATAACACTCCCTTCGGATTATCTGCCGGTATCTGGAGCGAGAAAGGCTCACGAATTTTCTGGGCTAGCCAACACCTCAAAGCTGGAGTTATCTGGGCAAATACCTTTAATAAATTTGATCCAGCATCGCCATTCGGAGGTTATAAAGAATCTGGATGGGGTCGCGAAGGTGGCAAGCATGGCCTTGCTGCATATTTAAAAAATGGCAAAGAGACTGGGGCGAAGTAAATGACTACTAAGAAGCAGCCTCGTGTTGATGTGAAGAAGACTTACAAACTCTTCATCAATGGTGCATTTGCCCGTAGTGAATCTGGTCGCGTATTTGAAGTAACTGCCAAGAATGGGGATTTCATTGCTAACCCTGCACTGGCATCGCGTAAAGATCTACGTGATGCAGTCACAGCGGCGCGTGCTGCGCAATCAGGGTGGGCAAAAGCCACTGCATACAATCGTGGTCAAATTCTCTATCGCATCGCTGAAATGCTTGAAGGCAGAGCAGAACAGTTTGAATCTGAAATTGCACTTACTTCGCAGATAACCGCGGCTAAAGCCAAGGCACAAGTAACAGATGCTATTGATCGTTGGGTTTGGTATGCCGGCTGGAGTGACAAACTTCAAGCAGTCAGTGGAGCCACAAATCCAGTCTCTGGTCCATTCTTCAATTTCTCAATCTCTGAGCCGCAAGGCGTGATTGCCATCGCATCTGATGTGAGTTTTATCGATTTCATCGATGCTATCGCCGCCGCCGTAGTCTCAGGTAATACAACTGTTGTTCTCGTTCCTGGTTCACTTGCAGTACCAGCCATGACTTTCGCCGAGGTGTTGGCAACAAGTGACCTACCGGCTGGTGTCATCAATATCCTGACCGGATCACTTGATGAACTTGCCCCGTGGGCTGCATCTCATATGGATATTGATGGTTTTGATATTTCTGGTGTTAACAAGAAAAAACATGGAGAACTGAAAGTAGCTGGGGCTGAGAACTTAAAGCGGATTCATGCATTTAGTACTGGTCAAAGCCCGTCAAGAATCCTTGCATTTATGGAATCTAAAACTGTCTGGCACTCAGTTGGGGTGTAACGAACTTACTCCTCTGAAATCTTTGCATACTGCGGTTTCACAACGCTTTCGATAATCGATAGCCGTTCCTCAAAAGGAATAAACGCACTTTTCAGGGCATTAATTGTCACTCGCTGCAAATCTTGGAAGGTCCAATCACATTGATTGACCATCTCTGTCATCTCACGTGACATCGAAGTTGCAGACATCAAGCGATTATCTGTATTGATGGTCACTCTAAATCGAAGCTTTGCCAGCTTTGCTAGCGGATGGTGGGCAAATGAATCTGCAACACCTGTTTGAATATTGGAAGATGGGCACATTTCAAGTGGCACTCTGCGATCTCTCACATAAGAAGAGAGACGACCAAGGCGGGCTGGTGTGTGATTGAAATCGATATCGTCGGTAATGCGAACACCGTGACCTAAGCGTTCTGCTCCGCACAATTGAATTGCTTCCCAGATAGATGGCAGGCCGTAGGCCTCACCAGCATGAATAGTGAAGTGCGCATTCTCGCGGCGCAGATATTCAAAGGTATCTAGCTGATCACTTGGTGGGAATCCATCTTCTGGCCCTGCAATATCAAAGCCGACAACTCCTTGATCGCGATACTTCACTGCCAGTTCTGCAACTACTTGTGAGAGTTGATTTTGGCGCATTCCACAAAGCAGTGACATGACGCGAATCGTGTTCCCTTCACTCTTTGCTTCAGCTTCACCTTCGCGGAAACCCTCGAGGATTGCTTCGATGGCTTGTGCAAGTGTCAGTCCTTTTTCGGTAATCAGTTCAGGTGCCATGCGAACTTCAGCATAAACAACACCATCGCGCGCAAGATCTACAGCGCATTCGCGCGCAACCCGGACAATATCTTGTCTGCGTTGCATCACGGCAACCGTGTGGGCAAAAGTTTCTAAGTAGAGAACTAGTGAGCCTGAATCACATGATGATCTAAACCATTCAGCAAGCTCTGCCGCATCATAAGTTGGGAGTTCATGGCCAATCTCTTTGGCAATGTCAATGATTGTTTGGGGGCGCAGTCCGCCATCGAGGTGATCGTGCAGCAACGCCTTAGGTAAACGCTTTACCTGTTCAGCAGTTGGCTTCTTGGTGATGTTACTCATCCTTCGATTCTCTCCAAAACTAATGGCAGTCGGTTGACTGTTCCGCCTTCTACTATTGTGACAGCACCTTCTAGAATCTCTAAAGCGCGCTCGAATCTCGCTGGCTCATCGGTATGTAAGGTCATAAGCGGTGCACCTGCAGTGATGTAATCCCCTGGCTTTGCGTGTAACTCGATTCCAGCTCCCGCCTGGACCTTCTCGCCCTGCTTAGAGCGCCCCGCACCTAAGCGCCAAGCGCTGACTCCCACCTTCATGGCATCCATGGTGGTCACTGTGCCGCTGTGAGCAGCTGCAATCACATGTTTTTCTCGCGCTACTGGCAGCGCTGCATCCGGGTCTCCCCCTTGGGCGCTAATCATTCTGCGCCAATGATCCATTGCACTGCCATCTTTCAGTGCAACTTCTGGATCTTTTCCAATAATTCCAGCAGCATCAATCATTTCACGTGCAAGCAAAATTGTTAATTCAACAACATCGCTGGGGCCACCCCCTGCTAATACCTCAACAGATTCACGCACTTCAAGTGCGTTGCCTGCAGTTAAGCCCAGTGGCACATCCATCGCAGTTACTAACGCGCGAGTCTTTACTCCGGCATCTGTACCAAGTTGCACCATCGTGCGAGCGAGCTCTGATGCCTTCTTGGGATCTGCCATAAAGGCTCCGCTGCCAGTCTTTACATCAAGAACAAGAGCGGAAGTTCCTTCGGCAATCTTCTTGCTCATGATTGATGATGCAATCAGCGGAATCGCCTCCACCGTTGCAGTGACATCACGTAGTGCATAAAGCTTCTTATCTGCCGGTGCTAACCCAGCACCAGCTGCGCAAATGACTGCACCAGTCTCTTGTAATACCTTAAGCATCTCATCATTAGAAAGTGATGCGCGCCAACCAGGAATTGATTCAAGTTTGTCGAGTGTTCCACCTGTGTGGCCAAGTCCGCGACCAGAAAGTTGAGGGACGGCGCCACCACATGCTGCCACAAGCGGTGCCAACGGAAGTGTGATCTTGTCGCCAACACCGCCGGTTGAGTGTTTATCTACAGTTTTGCGATCAAGCATCGACCAATCCATACGCTCGCCACTATTTATCATCGCATTGGTCCAGCGTGATATCTCACGCGAGTTCATACCATTTAGCAGAATTGCCATGAGAAGTGCCGACATCTGCTCATCTGCAACAACACCACGGGTGTACGCGTCGATAACCCAATCAATCTGTGTGTCGCTTAGTTCGTTTCGGTCTCGCTTAGCTGCAATGATTTCTACAGCTGCAAAAGGTTCAATCATGAAAGGCGATTCTCAATTTCCTCGGGTCCAAAAGCCCATGGAAGTAAATCTGCCAAAGTCTTTACGCCCTGATCAGTCATCATTTGTAGTGTGGAACCACCATGTTCTTGCAGTAATTGGCGACAGCGACCACACGGCATCAATGCATTTCCTGCGATATCCACGCATACAAATGCCACGAGACGGCCCCCACCTGTTGCAATCAGTGAGGAAACCAAGCCACATTCAGCACACAAGGTCAGTCCATAACTCGCATTTTCAACATTGCATCCAGAAACAATTCGCCCATCATCGACAAGTGCTGCCACACCCACCGGAAACTTTGAATACGGCACGTATGCCTTCTTCATCGCAGTTAGCGCCTCTGCGTGCAGTACATCCCAAGAAATATTCATTAGTGCGAGCCTCCGCCACGTTTATACGGAATTCCATCTGCCGCCGGCGCTCGAACTTTTCCAATAAATCCTGAGACGGCAATGATTGTCGCAATGTATGGCGCCATCAACATAAATTCAGATGGAATTGGGGTACCAATAATTGTCAGTAGCCCTTGGAGGTTATCGGCGAAGCCAAAGATCAATGCAGCTGCTACTGCGCCCATGGGGCTCCAGCGGCCAAAGATGAGCGCTGCCAAGGCGATAAAACCCTTACCTGCAGTCATTTCCTTACTGAAAGATCCAACTGCACCCAAAGTGAAGAAGGCGCCACCAAGACCTGCGATGGCACCAGCTAAAATTACGTTCTTAAATCGAATTGCGTTGACATTGATTCCAACGGATTCTGCAGCAGTTGGATGCTCACCTACAGCGCGTGTACGAAGACCCCACCTGCTCTTAAATAGCGCAATGTGAATAATAGTTACGAAAATATACATGAGGTAAACAATTATGCTTTGGGCAAAAAAGATTGGTCCAATCACTGGAATCTGGGAAAGCAAAGGAATCTCTATGGGAGCAAATGCCGTTGCTGAATTCCATTCGCTTTGATATGGAATAAGAAGTTTCTTGTAAAGAAAGCTAGTTAATCCAATTACCAAAACATTGAGAACAAAACCAAGAACTACCTGATCAATTCCGTATCTAATTGCAAAAATCGCAAGAAGGAGGGAAATTAGTGCTCCAGCTATGGGAGCAAAGAGAAGTCCCCACCAATTATTATTTAGCAGTGAAGCAATAACACCTGAGGCAAAGGCCCCGGCTAGAAGCTGTCCCTCGATTGCAATATTGATAACTCCTGAGCGTTCTGATAGCACACCAGCCATTGCCCCAAAAATAAGTGGAACGGAAAGTAGTAAACCTCCTTGTAAGAGACCTGTAAGAGGAATGAACTTCCCTGCAGCTGCCCAACAGAGGAAGGACATAAGAAATGTAGATCCGAAAACAAGGCTGATGACTCTTGAATGTTTCCTCATCGTAAAGAGGCCCAATGCCACAAGCGCAGTAACTACTGACAGGACGGCGAAGAGTAAGGCGCCAGATTTGGAGTCAACGACCCACTTCTCGAGCAGCACCCATTCCTTGCCTAAAATAAAACCATATGTGACAGGCTGGCTTTTATCCGGCAGGAGTGCAAAAACTACAAGTGCAAAAATTCCTAGTACACCCATTGTGATTACCCCACGGAATTTTCGTCTCTCCGGAACAGACATTGTGCGCAAACTAATCTTTGCCATCAGCCATTCCATCCCTTCGAAGAGATTGTCGCTCCTTGGTCTAGATTCTTTAATCTGAAAATTGCCTTAACCAAAGCTGGTGCCGCAATAAAGAGGACAACGAGAGCTTGAATTACTAGTACTAGATCCAGTGGTGTTTCCGTGCTCGCCTGCATCTCTAACCCACCAGCTCGAAGAGCACCAAAAAGTAGAGCAGCAAATACTGTTCCTATAGGGGTGGCGCGTCCAAGTAAGGCGACAGTGATTGCATCGAATCCAAAAGTTCCACCAACCCCAGCTGTGAGTGCTGGTTCCGAGCCAAGTATCTGCACTGCACCACCCAGACCAGCAAGAGCACCAGCGATAAACATCACCGTCGTCGTAGTTCGCCCAACTGATATACCCGCAGTCTTGGCTGCGACTGCATTAGCTCCAACTGCGCGAAATCGAAATCCCCAAGTGCTGCGTTGCAAAAGCCACCAGACCAGGGCTGCTACAGCTAAAGCGATAATAAATCCTAAATTTGCTCTGAGGTCGGCGCCAAAAAGCTTAGGCAATCTCGCCGTGAGCGCAACTTCGGGTGCAAGTGGATCTTGACGACCTGGTCGCAAAAAAGTTTCAGTGCTTAAAAGCCAAAGCAAAAAGTATCCTGCGACATAATTGAGCATAATTGTGACGATAACTTCGTGCGCACCAGTACGTGCCTTTAGTAAGCCCACAAATCCACCGTAAATTCCGGCAGCAATTACTGCAGCCAGTATGGCGGCAAGTGCATGAATTACGACCGGAAGATCGAAATAAAATCCAACAAAACTTGCTCCAATTGCGCCTGCAATAAATTGTCCTTGGGCTCCAATATTAAATAGTCCTGCACGAAAGGCTAGTGCCACAGAAAGTCCTGTGAGAATTAAAGGTGAAGCGGCAACGATTGTCTCTGAGAGTGGATAGAAGCCATTCCAGTATCCATTTCGAGTCAGATTTGGATCGAAAACTGAACCTTGCCATAGCGCCGCAAAAGCACCACCAGCTGTAGCAAAGGCCTTTACCAGCATCTGTAAAGGAGAGGATTTAAGGGCCAACACTTCTGAATCAGAGAATGCAACAAGCAGGCCACTCACTAGGAGCGCCAAACCAAATGCCAACAATGGAAGGGCTAGCTTCCTGGAGACTCTTTGCCAAAGGTTCTTCATCTCTTTACCCCCGCCATCAATAATCCAAGTTCTTCTCTTGAAGTTGTTGCAGGTACGATTGCAATAAATTTGCCTCGATACATCACTGCAATTCTATCTGCCAAAGAAATCACTTCGTCTAGTTCGGTACTGAAGAGAAGAACTGCGCGGCCCGAATCACGTTCTGCTATGACTCTTTCGTGTACAAACTCGATTGATCCAACATCTAATCCACGCGTGGGCTGTGACGCTACTACTAATTTCACTGGCCGAGATAATTCACGGGCAAGGACCACCTTCTGCTTATTACCACCAGAGAGTGAAGACGCAGAATCTTTTGGTGATTGCGCACGGATATCAAACTCAGTAACTCTAGATGCTCCGTTTTCTGAAACAACGCTTTGAGAAATAACCGGACCTTTAGCAAAAGGAGGGAGATCATGTAAGTCGAGGATGAGATTCTCTTCAATACTAAATGAAGATATCAATCCGTCCTCTTCTCGAGATTCTGGAACGAATGCAATTCCTGCATGCAGGGCTTTTCTCACAGAAACCTTCGAAATGTCCTTCCCCGCTAAAGTAATTTTCCCATCTACGTGGTCCTGTAATCCAACAATCGCCTCTGCTAGCTCGCTCTGACCATTTCCTTGCACGCCCGCAACTGCCAGAATTTCTCCAGCCCGGATAGAAAATGAGATATCAGAGACAAGTGCCCTGCCCGTGTGGTCTCGAATTGTTAAATTCTCCACATCGAGAATTACTGAACCAAATGATGCAGGAGCTTTTTCAATTTCAAATGAGATAGGTCGGCCAACCATAAGAGAGGCAAGTTCCTCTTGTGAAGCCTCAGGTGAGGCAATCGCTACAACCTTACCGCGGCGAATAATGGAGATCTTATCTGCTGCTTCTTGCACTTCACGTAGCTTATGAGTGATGAAGATTATTGCCGTACCTTGATCCCGAAGTTTCCTCATATTTCGAAGGAGTTCATCTGTCTCCTGTGGGGTTAAGACCGCCGTTGGTTCATCCAAGATGAGCACCTTTGCGTTATAAATGAGAGCTCTAATGATCTCTACGCGCTGCTGGATTCCCACCGGCAAATCTTCAATCAAGGCATCGGGGTCAACATCAAAATTAAACTCAGCAGATACTCGGATTATCTCTTTCTTTGCCGCTTCCAAATCGAGGAACCCAAACCCTCTTACCTTTTCGTGACCTAGAACTATATTTTCAGCGACCGTGAATACCGGAATAAGCATAAAATGTTGATGCACCATTCCGATTCCAGCGGCAAGGGCATCAAGCGGTGAATTAATCGTAATTTCTTTCTCATCAACTAAAATTTTGCCTTCATCCGGTGCTAAGAGCCCGTAGACGATATTCATAAGCGTAGATTTACCAGCACCATTTTCACCAAGAAGCGCGTGGATTTCGCCTGACTCAACTCTCAAACTAATTGAATCATTTGCGATCAAATCACCAAATCGTTTGGTGATGCCGCGGAGCTCAAGAGACATAGCGTAAATCTACTCTGTAATTTACTTTATAGAAAGCAAATGGGACTAGTGAATAATCACTAGTCCCATTTGTTGGACTTGAAATCGGTCCTTTACAGATTACTGAACAGCGACCTCACCTGATTTGATTGCATCACCAAGTGCTTCAATTTCAGCGCTGAGTTCTGCAGGAACCATATCTGCAAGATCATAGTATGGAGCCAAGTAGGTTCCACCATTCTCAAGATTGCCCTGGTAACCAGTTGCTGTGAATGTACCTGCAGCTGCTTCAAGAATTACTGCCTTAACAGATGTATCTACACCCTTCACAACTGAGGAAAGAAGTACTTCCTTGTACTGAGAGGCAGCCACGTAACCATCGGTGTCGACCCAGATTACGTATGACTTCTTCGAGGCAATTGAATTACCTGCAGTTGCTCCACCAAGTCCACCAGCAACTGGGAAGATAATGTCTGCACCCTGTTGCTCGAAGTTCTTAGAGATTTGCAGTGCCTTTGCGGAGTCAGAGAACCCGCCAACGAATGTGCCGTCCTTCTTGGCGGTATCCCACCCAAGAACCTTTACAGACTTGCCTTTAACTTCGTTGTAGTGCGCGACGCCACGAGCAAAGCCATCCATGAAGATTGTGACTGGTGGAATGTTAAGTCCACCGTATGTAGCAACAGTTCCGGTCTTTGAAACTCCTGCTGATAGGTAACCTGCTTGGAAAGCTGACTCATTTGTTGAAAATTGAATTGGCTTCAAGTTATCAAACTTGGTTCCTGGATAGATTGAACCATCTGGTCCGTGATCTTCACCATCCTGGTCAACGATTGCGAACTTAACATCTGGGTTCGCCTTAGCACCTTCAATGATTGCACCATTGATAAGGAAGCCAACGCCGATGATTGTTGTACATCCCTCATCAACAAGCTTCTTAATGTTTGGTGCGTAATCTGCATCGGTTGCTGCAGCAAGATACTTAACTTCGATATCTGAATTCTCTTCAGCTGCAGCCTGAGCTCCAGCCCATGCTGATGCGTTAAATGACTTGTCATCCACGCCACCTGTGTCGAGAGCAAGGCACGCTTTGGCTCCAGCACTCTCACTTGACGCACTACAGCCGCTTAATACAAGGGCAGCCGAGGCAAAGATCGCCATAAAGGCTAATTTGTTTTTCAAGGTTCCTCCAAGGAATAGTTGAATATTGCTTTGCCCGAGCCTAGTAGTTGAGGGTGATAATTCCTAAGAATTGAAGAGCTAAAGCGTGGGCGTGGCATGTAACAGTTAGGAAAACTCTCAAGTTGAAGTTGAGTGCTATTCGGTGATTTTTTCAGCTGTGGCGGCTGCAATATTGATTGCATCACTTTTCGCCAATAACTCCTTGGATCGGATGGTGAACTCTATTCCTCCGCCATCAATGCCGTAGCGGGTGCCAAATAGGCCGGCATCTAGGTCGAGATAATCCAGAAATTGATCACCTGAAAGTGATTTGGAGATGATGTCAATAATTGCCTTATCCACTCGTTTAACAACTGTTGCAGCCAAAAATTTCTTGGTTTGGCTTGTCACGGCCAAGTATTGATCTGGCTCGATATTTATGAGTGAAACTTTTTTGGCACTTTTCTTCATATTGTTGGAGACAATTACCTTGAATACCTCGGCGTCAGATCCTTGAGTGCTCAAATAGATGACATCTGCACCAACAGAAATCACCTGACTTGCCGCCAATGAGTAGGAGCCAGAAACATATTTCACGATGGGAATAACCTTTTTCTTGCTAGCTAAGACGCCTGCGCTAAAACCATTTTTGAATAAATCAGCTTGATTTGTGTTGGCAATCATCGCAACCTTGCCAGTCTGTGAAATTTGTGCGGCGCTAAAACCCGCCAAGTAGGCTCCTTGGGTTTCAGCAAAGATGATAGAGCTGACATTTACTGCCGCAACGCTTGCGTCATTAATAATGGCAAATTGCGTATTGGGGAATTCAAAGGCGAGTGCTTGCAAAGTTGGGCCGTATCCCTCGCCAACAGCGATAATCAGAGCGCACTTCTTTGTAATCAAGCTACGAATTCTCTTATCGCGGTCTTCAGAGGTTCCATCAGTAACCACTGCTTCAATACCAAAATCGAGTGACTTCTTAGCCTTTTCTAAGCCTGCTGCGGTGGCATCATTAAAAGATTTATCTCCACGTCCACCAAGATCGTAGGCAACTCCAATGGTGGCTGTATCTGCCGAACTGGGCGCCGGAGTGAGCACGCCAAAAATCAGCGCACAGGCAAGTGCCATGCGCAGTTTCATTAAAGAACTACCCCGAGGTTCTTATATGTATCTGCAAGAGTGGCTTCTGCAACTGTGCGGGCTTTAGCTGAACCCTGGTGCAAAATATCAAGTAGATGCTTCTCATCTTCTAGGAGCTCAAGTGCTCGAGTGCGAATGGGGCGTAGGTATTCAACAACTACCTCTGCAACAGCTGCCTTAAAATCTCCGTAACCCTTGCCGGCAAATTCATTTTCGAGCTCGGCAATTGTTCTGCCAGAAAGCGCGGAATGGATAGTAAGCAAATTACTGATGCCAGGTTTTTTGGCCGCATCGAATGTGACTTCGCGACCAGCATCGGTGACCGCACTCTTAATCTTCTTCAAGTTAGCATCTGGTGAATCCATAATCTCAATGACTCCCGCAACGGCGCCTGATGACTTACTCATTTTGGAAGTAGGTTCTTGAATGTCATTAATTTTTGCAGCGGTCTTTAAAATGTAGGCTTCTGGCAATTGGAAGGTCTGGCCGTAGCGTGAATTAAATCGTCCGGCTAAATCGCGAGTGAGTTCAATGTGTTGACGTTGATCCTCACCGACCGGAACATAGTGCGCCTGATAGAGCAAGATATCTGCAGCTTGCAGCATGGGATATGTAAAGAGCGCAACGCGAGAGGAATCGGCGCCAGATTTAGAAGATTTATCTTTAAATTGCGTCATGCGGCTTGCTTCACCAAAACCAGTCAGGCACTCCATAATCCAACCCAGTTGATTGTGTTGTGGAACTTGAGATTGAACAAAGAGCGTTGATTTTTCAGGTGAGATGCCGAGTGCGATTAATTGCGCGGCAGAAGCAAGCGTGCGCTTTCGAAGTAGTACTGGATCTGTCTCAACGGTCAGAGCATGTAGATCAACAATGCAGTAGAAAGCATCATGGCCATCTTGCAGCTCAACCCATTGCTTGACTGCACCTAGATAATTTCCTAAGTGGAAAGAATCACTTGTGGGTTGAATTCCAGATAAGACGCGCTTCATGGGTGTAATTCTCGCACGCCTTAGTAGTTACGTGAGATTAATAGTCGACCAGCGCGCTTGCCTTCCATGGAAAGCACTGTGATTCGAACTCCATTTACTCCAACGATGTCGTTCTCAACCGGAATACGCCCTAAAAAATGCATGACAAATCCGCCTGCGGTCTCATATGGACCTTCGGGTAACTCAACCCCGGACTCTTCTTGTAAATCCTCGAGTGAAATCAGACCATCAATTTCAAAATCGCCAGTATGTGATTCTTCCGAAATTTCTACCTCATCGGAGTCATATTCATCTCGGATATCTCCGATGAGAGTTTCCACGAGATCCTCGAGGGTGACGATGCCATCGGTTCCGCCGTACTCATCAAGGACAATAGCCAGGTGCTGACGTTGCTTTCGCATCTCAGTCAGGGCCGGCAAAATTGCTTTTGTCCCTGGCAGATACATGATGTTTCGAGCAAGCTCTTGAATCTTTGCATTTGAATTCGCAAGGCTGGTGTCTAACAAATCTCGAACATGGATAAAGCCAATGACTTCATCAGAGGATCCACGCACGACCGGGTAGCGAGAGTGTGCTTTTTCGATAGCCAGTGCAATCGCTTTTCCAACAGTGAGAGAAGCATCCATGAAATCTACTTCTGTGCGAGGGACCATGACTTCGTGCACTTGTCGCTCTGAAGCGTTAAATACTTCTTCCACAATGTCGCGTTCTTCATCGGTGAGGGCGGCATGGCCAGCCACAAGATCCAGTAGCTCTTCTTCAGAGATGGCTGTGCGCTGCTCCTTTGGATCAATACCGAAGAGGCGAACAATAAGGTTTGTAGAGTGAGATAAGACCCAAATGATTGGCCTGAAAAGATTGGCCACGAAATCAATGAATAAAGCAGAGGCGAGCGCAATTTGTTCGGTGCGAAATAGCGCCAACCGTTTTGGAACGAGTTCACCGAATACAAGTGAGAAGTAAGCAATGACTAAGGTGACGCCGATGAGTGACGTGGTGTCTGCAGATTTCGTTGGCACACCAAGATCTTCTAGCCATGGAATGACATAAACTCCAAGTTTCTCTGCGCCCAATGCGGCAGAGAGAAATCCTGTAAGCGTGACACCAACCTGGAGTGCTCCAAGTAATCGATTGGGATTAGCTGCTAACTTGGCAACGATTGCTCCGCGCTTTCCGCGCAGCGCTAATTGTTTAACCTGACTTTCGCGTAATGAGATAAGTGCGATCTCAGCAGCTACAAAGAGTCCGCCGGTAACGATGAGGCCTACAACAATCAGGATGGAGCTAATAAGTGGGGTACTCGGGTCACTTTCCATGATGGGAGAAGTCTACCGAGCGTAATTGCCTCCCGCCTGCCGCTGACATACCCTTAGCCACGCTGGTCACCCGACCAGCGCCTTACTCCACGGATCGTCGGGCACGTACCTGCCCGGATAAGGAAGGTGAAAAAAGATGGCATCAGTCATATTCGAAAATGCTTCACGTATCTATCCAGGAACCACAACTCCAGCAGTAGATAAGCTCAACCTCACCGTTGCAGATGGTGAGTTCTTAGTACTCGTCGGACCATCAGGATGCGGAAAGTCAACATCACTTCGCATGCTTGCAGGTCTAGAAGAAATCGACGGTGGTCGAATTCTTATCGGTGATCGCGATGTAACAAATGTCGCACCAAAAGATCGCGATATCGCAATGGTCTTCCAGTCCTATGCGCTCTACCCACACATGACCGTTGCCGAAAATATGGGCTTCGCTCTAAAGATCGCCGGTATCGATAAGGCTGAACGCGATAAGCGCGTTCGTGAAGCTGCAAAGTTACTCGACCTTGAACCATATCTTGAGCGCAAGCCAAAGGCTCTCTCTGGTGGTCAACGTCAGCGCGTTGCAATGGGTCGCGCAATTGTGCGTGAACCACAGGTCTTCCTTATGGATGAACCACTCTCCAACCTTGATGCGAAGTTGCGTGTTGCAACTCGTACCCAAATCGCCGCGCTTCAGCGCCGTCTTGGAATTACTACTGTCTATGTCACTCACGATCAAGTGGAAGCGATGACAATGGGCGATCGCGTTGCAGTTCTTAAAGATGGATTGCTACAGCAGGTTGATACACCTCGTAATCTCTATGACAAGCCAGGAAATGCATTTGTTGCTGGATTTATTGGTTCACCTGCCATGAACTTACTTATTGCTCCAGTATCTGGTGGCAAGGCACACCTTGGAGATCTTGATATCGATGTTCCCGCATCAGCAGGTTCAACTGTGACCGTGGGAATTCGTCCAGAAGGATTAGTTCCAGCAGATAAGGGATTCCAAGTTCATGTTGAAGTTGTCGAAGAACTTGGTTCTGATGCATTTGTCTATGGCAAGCCGGCCGATGCAAGCATCAAGTTCGCAAATGCTGTCGATGAAGGCGCTCAAGTAATTGTGCGCTGGGATCCAAAGAACCCACCAAAGGCGGGACAGATCGTTACCGTCACTAACTTACCGGGTGCAGTTCACCTCTTTGATTCTGCAACAGGTGGGCGAGTTAATTAATCACAGCTAATATTTAAGTAAGTGGCCCGTCGTAGTTTTCTACGGCGGGTTTCTTATTCTGTGAAATCAAGGGATCCGCGCAGAACATGTACTTTCCCGCGTCCTGCCCGCCGCCATGAATCGGTATGCACCAACGCCGTGTATTCATCTATTCCAAGAAGTACAGACTGAGAATCAGATTTTAAAACAAAGGATGCAACTCGCTCTGGTAGCCAACCTAACATTTTGTCATAGTGTGGAATCACTTCAATATCTGGCAAGAGTGATAGCCCTGGACTATGGTTTGAGCGACGCAAGCCCATAATGGTGCCCCCAAAAGCCATAGCGCCAGCTGAACACCCAGCAAGGGAAGTTCCTGAATTCCATTGCTTAATGATTTCTTCCCAGAGTGGAGAACCACTAAAGATTTCGGCAACTCTGTGTGGGTCTCCCCCAGAAAAATAGATAAGTCCAGCATCAGCAATCAAATCTAGAAAGTCTAGGTTAAATGCATCTTCACGTTCATGAATAGGTAAGTAAACGCACTGACTTCCGATGCGATCTGCTTGCTCTCTTCCGAGTGATTGCCAATGTTCGCGGCGTGATTGCCCCTCATGCGAAGACGCAGTTGGGATCTGCACAAAAGTGTTTTTCTTACCTTTAGAAATAGCTAAATGCAGGAGCTCGGTTTCTAGCTCCTGCATCTGCAGTGAATATTCGCCAGAACCAACAAGTGCTATTGCACCAGAGTCCTGATTTATCAATTGATTTAAGCCATTGCTTTCTTGAGATTCTCATCAATGGAATCAAGGAACTGCTCAGTTGTTTGGTATGGCGCATCTTTAGAAATCAGTACCGCTAAATCCTTAGTCATCTTTCCCTGCTCGACCGTTTCAATACATACTCGCTCGAGAGTTTTAGTGAACTTAGCAAGCTCAGCGTTGTTATCAAGCTTGGCACGGTGGGCTAAGCCCTGGGTCCAAGCGAAGATGGAAGCGATCGGATTTGTTGAAGTCGCTTTACCTGCTTGGTGCTCACGGTAGTGACGAGTCACAGTTCCATGGGCTGCCTCTGACTCGCAAATCTTTCCATCTGGCGTCATGAGCACAGATGTCATGAGACCAAGTGAGCCATAACCTTGTGCGACGGTATCTGACTGCACATCTCCGTCGTAGTTCTTACAGGCCCAGACATATCCGCCTTCCATACGCAATGACATGGCAACCATGTCATCAATCAGGCGGTGTTCATACCAAATACCTGCGGCCTCAAATTGCGTCTTGAATTCAACTTGATAGATCTCTTCAAAGATATCTTTGAAGCGTCCATCGTAGGCTTTAAGAATTGTGTTCTTGGTTGAGAGATAGACCGGGAACTTACGAAGAAGTCCATAGTTCAAGGAGGCACGAGCGAAGTCACGGATTGAGTCATCAACGTTATACATAGCCATTGCAACGCCTGAAGATTCGAAGTTAAACACTTCAAACTCCTGTGGAGCAGATCCATCTTCTGGCACAAATGAGAGGGTGAGTTTTCCAGCTCCTGGTACCTTGAAATCAGTTGCGCGGTATTGATCACCGAAAGCGTGGCGGCCAATGACAATTGGCTTAGTCCAGTGTGGAACTAAGCGCGGAACGTTGCTGATAATAATTGGTTCGCGGAATATAACACCACCAAGGATGTTGCGAATCGTTCCGTTAGGAGACTTCCACATCTTCTTGAGGTCAAATTCTTTAACGCGAGCTTCATCGGGAGTAATGGTCGCGCACTTAATTCCCACGCCGTGCTTCTGGATTGCGCGAGCAGAGTCGATTGTTACTTGATCATCGGTTGCATCACGGTGTTCCATGCCAAGGTCGTAGTACTCAAGGTTTACATCGAGGTAAGGCAAGATTAATTTGTCTTTGATGAACTGCCAGATAATGCGAGTCATCTCATCGCCATCTAGCTCAACAACTGTGCCTGCTACTTTAATCTTTGACATTATCTTCTCCCGATTAGCTTCTACTTAATTACAGTGTTTGAACGTCTGCTTGCTTTGCACGAACAGCTTCTGCGGCTTCCTTCAGTGAGGCAACCTCTGCATCTGTCAGTGCGCTCTCCACAACTTTGCGAATGCCTACCTTGCCAATCTCTGCTTCCACACCGAGATAGACGCCAGAGATTCCGTATTCGCCATCAACCCAGGCACAGACCGGCATGACATCACCAGAATCTTCAATTACTGCTTTAGCCATACGCGCTGCTGCTGCAGATGGCGCGTAGTAAGCAGAGCCAGTTTTCAGAAGTGCAACTACTTCGGCGCCACCGTTGCGTGTGCGATCAACTAGTTCGTCAATTTCAGTTTGGGATAACTTCTCAGAAAGTGCAACGCCATTAACTGTGCAGCGACTTGGAACCGGAACCATTGTGTCACCGTGTGAACCCAGCGTCAGAGTTTTCACTGAAGAAACCGGCACTCCCAGTTTTTCTGCTACAAAGTTGGTAAAGCGTGCAGTGTCGAGCATTCCTGCTTGACCCATCACGCGGTTCTTCGGAAAGTTGGTAGCAATCTGTGCCAGGGCTGTCATCTCATCGAGTGGATTAGAGACCACGATGATGACGGCATTTGGTGAATGCTTTGCAATATTTTCAGCAACTCCACGAACGATTCCGGCATTAACACCAATTAAATCCATGCGACTCATTCCCGGCTTACGTGGAAGTCCTGCCGTAATCACTACAACATCAGAGTTAGCTGTCTTTTCATATCCAGCACCTTCAGCCGTGGTTGTCGCGCCAGTGATGCGCGTTTCAAAACCTTCGATTGAGCGAGATTGGTTCATATCAAGGGCCAAACCTTCTGGCTTTCCTTCAAGAATATCGGTGAGTACAACTTCATCGAAGATGTTGTATTCGGCTAACCGAAGGGCTGTTGTTGAACCATAGAAACCTGCACCTACAACGGTGACTTTCTTTGCCATAGCGATCCTTTATCTACCTTGATGTATTGAACGTATTTATCTTGATATCGAGAGAATTCTACAACCCATTAGGAAGTGCAATTGCCAGCCCGAAAAGCACCACGGCTATCGTTAGCGGCAGATAGCGCTCGAAAGAGCGAGCCCCCCACTGCGAGAGCGCAATCACACCGGTGCCCGCCGAAATAAGCAGCGCTCCAGTACGGACAAATCCTGCAATACCAAGGAGAACTCCGAGTGAAATAACTATGTATGCAATACGAAGTTGTAGGGCGTTTATCGCTCGCATGCATCGACCACATTCATCAGCAACATGGCACGAGTCATGGGCCCAACACCACCTGGCATTGGTGCAACGAATGATGCGACCTCGAATACACCTGGATCAACATCACCGATGAGCCCAGCATCAGTTCGTGAGATCCCGACATCGAGAACTGCTGCACCCGCTTTAATCATTGCCGCCTTTAAGAAGTGTGGTTGTCCGATAGCTGCAATCACAATATCGGCTCGCTTAGTGTGAGCGAGCAAATCTTTGGTACCAGTGTGTGTCAGAGTTACCGTTGCATTTTCTTGCTTACGGGTAAGCAAGAGCCCAAGCGGGCGACCAACAGTAAGTCCACGTCCGATGACAACAACTTCTGCACCTGAAAGTGGAATTTTATAGTGGTTAATAAGCTCAACAATTCCGCGTGGGGTGCATGGAAGCGGTGCTTGGTAGCCGGCAACGAGTCGACCTAAATTAAGTGGGTGCAAACCATCAGCATCTTTTGTGGGATCAATGGCTTCTAGAATAAGTTGCGTATTAATCGAACCTGGAAGCGGAAGTTGCACGATATATCCAGTGCACTCTTTGGCAGCGTTGAGATCTTTAATGGCCACCAATACATCGGCTTGTGTTGCAGTTGCCGGTAGGTCTATCCGGATCGAATTGATTCCTACTTCCTGGCAATCTCTATGTTTTCCACCAACATAAGAATGCGAACCTGGATCATCGCCCACCAAGATCGTTCCAAGGCCTGGGATGATGCCTTTAGCTTTCAGTGCCTGCGTGCGCGCTGTGAGATCTTTCTTGATGGTTGCAGCAAGTGCCTTGCCATCAAGTATTTGCGCGCTCATGGCTTTATCTTAATCGTTGCTCTAGGCGTGCGAGAAATGTCGGGTTGAAGTGAAGAACATCGCTATTCCAGCCTTAGTTGCCGCAGCAATCACTTCCTCATCACGAACGCTGCCACCTGGCTGCACGATTGCTATCACCCCGGCTGCGCTAAGAATCTCAAGACCATCAGCAAATGGGAAGAATGCATCGGAAGCGCCCACACTTCCTGCAACGCGAGCTCCAGCGCGATCAACGGCCAGCTTTGCAGAATCAACGCGGTTGACTTGCCCCATTCCGATTCCTACCGCTGCGCCATCTTTAGCAAGAAGAATGGCGTTGCTCTTCACGGCGCGAACAGCGCGCCATGCAAATTCAAGATCGCGCATGACATCGGGTGAAAGTGCGGCGCCAGTTACTTGCTTCCAATTCTTTAGATCATCACCATCGGCTGCAATGAGATCAGTCTCTTGCACTAACACGCCACCTGAGACGGGGCGAATTTCAAGAGGCGAGATTCGAGTATGAGCGCATGTAAGAATTCGAATGGAGGGTTTCTTCATCAGTATTTCTAACGCAGCGCTCTCATATTCTGGCGCAATGATTACTTCAGTAAATACTTCCGAAAGAGACTGCGCCATCGCAGCAGTGATCGTGCGATTTGCCGCTACCACCCCGCCAAATGCCGATACTGGATCGCATAAATGTGCCTTTGCATACGCTTGCGCAATATCTTTTCCGACTGCGATGCCGCATGGGTTGGCGTGCTTAATGATTGCCACACATGGTTCGACATGATCCAAAGCCGCTCGCCACGCTGCATCGGCATCGGTGTAATTGTTAAATGACATCTCCTTGCCATGTGATTGCACTGCATTCACAATTCCCGATGGGCCACCACGATAAATGGCAGCTTGCTGATGTGGGTTCTCGCCATAACGAAGGGAATTCTCGCGCTTGAAAATTAGACCAAGCCAATCAAGATCTTGAATCTCATCGCTCACTGTTGAGCCAAGCCAACTTGCGATGGTGAGGTCGTATTCCGCTGTTGTGCGAAATACTTCCAGAGCAAGTAACTTTCGCTCTTCATCGCTAAATCCACCGGCTTTTATGGATGCAAAGAGCTGGTCATATTGCGATGTATTGCAGATAACTGCAACAGAACCATGGTTTTTGGCTGCCCCGCGCAACATTGATGGGCCACCGATATCAATCTGCTCAATACACTCAGCAAAATCAGCACCTGAGGCAAGTGTTGCTGCAAACGGATACAAGTTAATGACAACAAGATCAAAGGGTTCGATATCAAGATCTGCAATTGCTTTCAGATGTTCTGGATTATTCTGATCGGCCAAAATTCCTGAATGAATCTTCGGGTGCAGAGTCTTTACGCGACCACCCATAATTTCTGGAAAACCGGTATAGGCGCTCACCTCGGTTACTGGTATTCCAGCGTCCTGCAGTGTTTTGGCAGTAGAACCAGTGGAAAGTATTTCAACGCCAGCTTCAACCAGAACTTTGCCAAGTTCGAGCAATCGCACTTTGTCATAAACACTGACTAGCGCCCTACGAATCGGTTTGCGATTAGCCATTATTCTTCTCCTGCGTAGCCAGTATCGATGCAATAGTCGCAACGATGAGACCGCGTTCCAGAATCTTAATGCGCTCGTGTAGAGACTCCTCGGTTTCCCCACTACCTATCTCGAGTTTTTCTTGAGCGATAATTTCCCCGGTATCTAACCCAGCATCAACCCAATGAATTGTCGTGCCGCTTTGAGTGGCTCCTGCTTGCAGGGCGTCACGAACTGCATGAGCACCTGGAAAGAGCGGCAGAAGTGAAGGATGGCTATTAATGATCTTAAATCTCTCAACTGTCATAGCTGAGAGTAAGCGCATGAACCCAGCGCTAACCACGAGGTCAGGCTTGAGTGCGCCAAGGAGTGTCTCGAGCTCTCGATCCCATTGTGTGCGATCGGCCATCATGGGAACAACAAAAGACTCAATCTGCGCTGCTTCTGCTCTGGCAATAACGTGAGCATCTTTCTGATCAGAGATGACTGCCACAATATCTACATCAGCCAAAGTTGTTGAGCGCGCATCGAAAATGGCCTGTGCCAGCGTTCCACCGCCGGAAGCAAGAATGACAACTCGCTTCACCGAACGCCTCTATTTAATACCTTATTGGAAATAAATATTGTGACAGCTAGACCTATTCCCATTTCGAGGGCGATGGAGAGTGCGAACTTCCAGATTGAAACGCCCATGGCGCCCATCTCTGCGGTAATCAGTGATCCACTTGCAAGATAGCCAAGAACTACCAGACCAACGACTGTAAAGAGATAGCTCTGGATGATCGCGCGGAAATCGAAATTTGCTGTCAGATAACCTAAAAGTGCACCAAGGCCAATAAAGAAAAGTATTCCAAACAGTGCAAGAGGTTTTGGGCCCACTGGAAGAATTCCAAGAAGTGGCAGGGCTGGAATCTCGCCCAAGCTATATGAATGCGGTGAAATCAGAGTTCCAGCGCCAACTGCCAATCCAGTTCCTGAAAAATAAGACGCACCGGCAATGGCTGCATTCGGTAGATAGAGAATATTGAGAAAGAGGAGTAGTACTCCACCAAAGATTCCGGGCTGTAGCGAGGTCGTAATTGTTCTCACCTGAGAAAAATTGATGAAGATAAGTACTGATACGACGATGAATGAAACTCCTAGGAGAACTGATAAAACTCGAGCACTCATTTGAAGTGGGCGTGATGGCACTACCCGACTACCCACTGTCAGAGTTGAAATCAGAGCGATGGCAAATGCAAAGAGTGGGGCTAGATACCACTGCACTGCAACCGTGTTTGATCTGCTCATGAACGCCAAAATGGTGACGAGTAGTGCATAAATGATTGAGAAGTTAAGTCTCACAACATTAAGGTCGTGGTAATCACCCTTAAGTCGCTCGAGAGCGCGCGTAAATGAGGAGCGAATAACAAGAATTGGCAGAACTACTGCACCTATAGGCAAGTAGGTGAGATAGCCAGCAACACCAGTTGGTGGAAGGGAGAGTTGAAATGGAATGTGATGAGCGCCGAGCCAGATCCAGAGCGCTCCACGTATGGGATCTGTAGTTGATCCGCTTGCGCTACCTGCTGTAGACCAAGCAATCAGTGCAATAAAAGAGAATGGCAGCAGTAGAAATGCAGCACTACGAAATACATGAGACAACGAGACCAGGAGGACGCGTTGCATCGTGGGATTAACGACCTAGTATGTCGCGCATTAATTGCGCAGTTTCACTTGGTGTTTGTCCCACTTTCACGCCAGCTGCTTCAAGTGCATCTTTCTTAGCTTGCGCAGTACCGGATGAACCAGAAACGATTGCACCAGCATGTCCCATAGTTTTTCCTTCAGGAGCGGTGAATCCGGCAACGTAACCCACAACTGGCTTGGTGACATATTCAGCGATAAATGCAGCTGCCCGCTCTTCGGCATCGCCACCAATTTCACCAATCATCACAATTGCAGTTGTTTCAGGATCATCTTGGAATGCACGTAGGCAATCAATATGGGTGGTTCCAATAACTGGGTCTCCACCAATACCAACAGCTGTTGAGAATCCGATATCGCGAAGTTCGTACATCATTTGATAAGTAAGAGTTCCTGACTTTGATACCAAGCCAATCGGTCCACGCTTTGTAATATCTGCTGGAATGATGCCAACATTTGATTGTTCGGGGCTAATCAGCCCTGGACAGTTGGGGCCGATGATTTGTGTGGTGCCTTTTTGAAGCGAGTAGGCATAGAAGAATGCTGAATCGTGCACCGGAATACCTTCAGTGATGACAACAACAAGCGGCATCTTGGCGTCGATTGCATCAATGACCGCTGCCTTAGCAAACTTTGGCGGCACGAAGACCACTGAAACGTTGGCTCCAGTTGCTGTCATTGCCTCAGCTACTGTGTTAAACACTGGAAGTGATGTGCCATCGATATCGACTGACTGTCCACCCTTACCGGGTGTCACACCACCAACAACTTTGGAACCTGATGCCAACATGCGACGGGTGTGCTTAGTTCCTTCAGAACCAGTCATTCCTTGAACGATTATCTTGCTTGCTGAATTAATAAAGATTGACATTACTTGGCCGCCAATTCTGCAGCACGTGATGCTGCTCCATCCATAGTCTGCGCCTGCTCCACCAATGGGTGGTTAGCTGCGCTAAGAATTGCACGACCTTCAATAACGTTATTTCCATCGAGTCGAACAACGATTGGCTTCGTTGCCTTCGGTCCAAGTAGTTCCAGGGCTTGAACGATGCCATTTGCAACCGCATCACATGCAGTGATTCCGCCAAAGACGTTAACTAATACGCTCTTCACATCTGAATCACCAAGAATGATGGATAGACCATCTGCCATCACTTGGGCTGAAGCACCGCCACCAATATCAAGGAAGTTCGCTGGGCGCATTCCGCCGAATTTTTCTCCAGCATAGGCAACAACATCGAGGGTAGACATCACAAGACCAGCGCCGTTTCCAATGATTCCAACTTGACCACTATCAAGCTTGACGTAGTTCAGTCCCTTCTCTTTGGCAGCTGCTTCTAGGGCATTGGTGGAGTCGTGATCTACCAGAGCCTCATGATCTGGTTGGCGAAAATCAGCGTTCTCATCGAGAGTTACTTTCCCGTCAAGTGCGACAACACGACCATCTTCTGTCTTTACAAGTGGATTTACTTCAACGAGCGTGGCATCTTCTGATTGGAAAGTTTCCCAAAGTTTGACCAGCACATCTGCAACTTGCGCCGCAACATCTGCGGGAAATTGTGCTTGGGTAACAATCTCTGTCGCCTTTGCCAATGAAATTCCATCGACGGCGCTAACTGGCACCTTTGCCAATTTCTCTGGCGCAGTATGAGCAACTTCTTCAATATCCATACCGCCGGCAACCGATGCCATCACAAGAAAGGTGCGGTTAGATCGATCAAGCAGTATGGAAACGTAATATTCATCAACGATAGGTGCGGCCTGAGCAATCATCACTTTATGAACAGTGTGGCCTTTAATATCCATTCCAAGAATGGCTCCTGCTTTTTCCTTTGCATCATTTGCGTCAACTGCCAGCTTTACACCGCCAGCTTTTCCGCGCCCACCAACTTTTACCTGCGCCTTAACAACTACTTTGCCACCCATCTTGGCGGCTGCATCGTGTGCTTGATCTGCTGTTGTAGCGACTGCTCCTTGTAATACTGGAACGTTATGCTTTTCAAAGAGATCGCGTGCTTGGTATTCGTAGAGATCCACTAATGGGCTCCTTCAGGTGTGGCTAATGAGCAGGACGTGTATGCCCCTAATCCTAAAGGCTTAATTTATAGCGCTGTGACAGGGGCATATCGAAGCAGCAGGCGTTTATCACCGTAGGCGCCGAAGTTAATGGTCGCCTCTGATTTATCGCCCTCGCCGGCAAGTGAAACGACGGTGCCAAGTCCGAATGTGTCATGTGACACACGCTGTCCCACGACAAGTGCCATCGCTGTTGATTTCTTTCCCGTGGCTCGTGGCGGTGGCCCTGATGGAAGTCGAGATTTCTTCACACCGGATGAGGATGTAAAAGATGAACGAGCTTCGCTATTCCATTGAATAAGTTCAGCAGGAATCTCATCGAGGAATCGTGATGCCGGATTGTATTTAGGTGTTCCAAAAGTTAAGCGATATTCAGCGCGAGAAATGTAGAGACGTTTCTCCGCCCTAGTAAGACCCACATAGGCAAGTCTGCGCTCTTCTTCAATCTCTTTCGGATCATCGAGGGTGCGGGCATGGGGAAATATTCCATCTTCCATTCCGGTGAGAAAGACTGTTGGAAATTCCAAACCTTTAGCGGTGTGCAGAGTCATGAGGGTGACAACTCCCCCATGATCGGCTCCATCTGGAATTTCATCGGCATCGGCCACAAGTGAAACTTTCTCCAGGAATCCTGAAAGTGAAATCTCTTCATCTTCAATGAGCTCTTCAAATGGGCGCCCTTCATAATCCATCGAGGCTGAAACAAGTTCCTTCAGGTTCTCCACTCGCACTTCATCTTGCGAATCTGTACTTGCCTCAAGTTCAGTAAGCAACCCAGATTGCTCAAGGACTGCTTCAATAATCACGGAAGGTTTTGTCTTTGCTTCCACCAGAGTTTGCAGAGCTGTGAGCATGGAGGTGAAGGAACTAATGGAGTGGGCAGCTTTATTTGGCACCGCTGTTGCCTCTGTTACTCGCAAAAGCGCGTTCCAGAATGAAATGCCGTGTAATTCGGCGAACAACTCAACTTCTTCCAGGGCGCGATCTCCAATACCCCGCTTAGGAAAGTTAATAACTCGACGCAGTGAAACTTCATCATCAGGATTGGCCAGCACCCGAAGGTATGCCAGTAGATCCTTTACCTCTTTGCGCTCATAGAAGCGCAGCCCACCAACGACTTTATATGGAATTGCTGCACGCATAAACACTTCTTCGAAGATACGAGATTGAGCATTTGTGCGATAGAAGATGGCGGTATCGCCCGGGTTTGAGTGGCCCATATCCTGCAGTGAACGAATCTCGCCCTCAATGAATTCAGCTTCGTCATACTCAGATTCTGCAACGTATCCAGTCAGTGGCGCACCTGCACCAGCATCAGACCACAGATTCTTCTCTTTGCGAGATTCATTCTTAGTGATGACCGCATTCGCGGCGCTGAGAATATTCTGGGTGGAGCGATAGTTCTGTTCAAGTAAGACCGTAGTTGCGTTTGGGTAATCAACTTCAAATTGCAGAATATTTCGAATTGTTGCCCCACGAAAGCCATAGATAGATTGGTCGGCGTCTCCAACAACACAGAGCTCTGCCAGTGGGAAGCCGTCTCCTTCAACGCCGGTAAGTTCTTTTACTAATTGGTACTGAGCATGATTTGTATCTTGATACTCATCAATTAAAATATGGCGAAAGCGAGAGCGAAAGCGAGCCTTGGCTTCAGGGAATTTCTGCAATACCTGAACAGTCTTCATGATCAAGTCATCAAAATCCATGGCGTTGGCCTGCTGCAGCCGCTTTTCATAGAGGGTATAGACATCAGCAACGATGGTTTCGAATTGATTGCTAGCCTGACTTAAGTATTCATAAGGAGTCTGTAATTCATTCTTTGCATTAGAAATCAGATTCTGGAATTGGCGCACTGGATAACGCTTGGAATCAAGATTGAGCGTCTCCATGACTCGTGAAATGAGCTTCTGAGAATCGGCTGAGTCATAAATACTGAAAGTACTGCTGTAGCCAAGTCGTTCCACCTCTTGGCGCAACATGCGCACACACGATGAGTGGAATGTAGAGACCCACATTGACTTTGCAACAGGGCCAACAAGTTCAGTGACCCGCTCTTTCATCTCACCGGCAGCCTTATTGGTAAATGTAATCGCCAAGATTTCATAGGGGCGCACATCGCGTCTAGCCATAATGTATGCAATTCGGCGTGTGAGCACGCGCGTCTTTCCAGAACCAGCACCTGCCACAACCAGCAGCGGTGATCCGGCATGGGAAACCGCCTTCTGTTGCTGCGGATTGAGTCCGTCTAGCAATGGGTCGGTCGCGCTCATGCCGCGGAGTCTATTAGGCTTGTGCATCATGGAGCCGATTGCAGATTCAGAGATCAAGCGCGTTTTAGTTATCAACGCCCACCCCGATGATTCAGATTTCGGAGCCTCAGGAACTATCGCGCAGTGGGTGGCGCAAGGCATTGAAGTCTCTTATGTGCTGTGCACAAATGGCGACCAAGGTGGCGAAGAATCTGGACTTACCAAAGAAGAGATGCCGGCAGTGCGTCAGAGAGAACAACGCGCAGCATGTGCCGCACTCGGAATTAGTGATGTCACATTCCTGAATTATGTAGACGGTCATCTTGAACCGACTATCGAGCTACGCAAAGATATTGTCAGGCAAATTCGCCGAGTGAAACCAGATCGTATGATCTGCCAATCACCTGAGCGCAATTGGGAACGCATCGGTGCCAGCCATCCAGATCACCTAGCTGCAGGTGAAGCCACTATTCAAGCGGTCTATCCCGATGCCCGTAACCCATTTGCCTTTACAGATTTATTGGAAAAAGAAGGTCTACAACCGTGGAAGGTGAAAGAAGTCTGGATGCAGGGTCACGCACATCCAGATCACTTCGTTGATATCACCGACACATTCCACTTTAAATTGGCGGCGCTGAAAGAACATGCTTCCCAGACATCACATATGGAAAACCTGGAAGAAATGCTGCGCGAATGGGGCCAACGTAACGCTGGCTTAGGCGAACTTCCAGAGGGTCGAATCGCCGAAGCATTCAAAATCGTCAATACGAATTAAATATTAGATACTGAAGGTATCGATTCCCGCACTATTTTTGCTTCTCTTGATTTTTCCATAGGATTCAAGTACTTCAAGATGTCCAAGTACGGGGTAGACCAGATATTTATATGCAGGATCTGGCCATGGTCCCATTCGAGTATGTGCGATCTCAATCAGTTCTAGCATGGTTATCGGCTTAGCTACTTCTTGAATAGTCTCGAAGCAAATTTTTTCAATTCGATCCGTGTACGCAAGAGATAGATCTAGAAAATCAAGACCAAGTTGACCTTTATATCGTGGATAGTGTGATGTCAGTACTTCACTTGGTTTGTAGGCCTTTAAAAGTCGAATTGTTGAACGATATGCCTCAACAAATCTATATGTGGGTGGGAATGCTGGAGCACCATCTGCAAGGAGAACTGACTCACCTAAAACTGCGTCTCCGATAATTACTGCACCAGTCTGTTCGTCGAGTACAGATAAATGTCCCCATGAGTGTCCAGGTGTATGGAGTATCTCTACCATGCGTCCGCCTAAATCAATTCGCTCATTACCGGCAAAACCAATATCTACTTTACTTTCAAAGGCAACGGTACGAATGAAATCGACCGCTTCTTGCGATTCTGCAAACCCGTGGTCATGAGCAAATTCGTTATATCGATCATCAATCATAATCTGAAGGTCTTCAATCATCGGACGATCTCGTTCACCACAACATATCAATGCATTTGGCATCAGCTCTTTGACTGCGCCATTGCCACCAGTATGGTCGTAATCTGAGTGTGTATTAATGGCATAGCGAACTTTGCTCAGTGAAAGATTATGTTCTTTAAAGTATGGAACTAAGGTTTCACGTATCGAGCCATCAAAACCGGTATCGACAAGCAAAATATCAACTTTGCCAACGATGGCATAGAGGGCCACATAACGAGGCCCAATTGGACATTCAATGCGATGTAAACCTGGGAGTATCTCCATTTTTTGCCTTTCCCTATCTTCCTTTGAAATTCGGTTTTCTTTTTTCGGTAAAGGCCGCTCGGCCTTCATCGCTATCTTCGGTTGTGAAGCAATATGCAAAAGTGTCATTCTCGTACTGCAACCCAACATCTACAGCAGTTGACATTGAGACTCGCACCAGATGTTTTGCCAGTTCTGAAGCGATAGGAGCATTTCCTGCGATTCGAGCTGCGAGATCGGCTACCTTTGCATCAATATCAGCATCATCGAAAATTCTGTCGACTAGGCCCCAATCACGCGCCTCCTCTGCGCTCACCATGTCCCCTGTGAGTAACATTTCAAGTGCTCTGCCAGGTGACATCACACGTGGAAGAAGCTGCGTGTTGCCTGCTCCTCCATGCCATCCAAGTTTTATCTCCCCAGCAGCAAATCTGGAATCGGGAGTTGCATAACGAATGTCAGACATCAGCGCCATTTCGAGTCCACCACCGATGCAATAGCCTCTAATTTTCGCAATTACTGGTTTACGAATCTTCCAAAGTTCGCGAGCGTAATCAATCCGGTTTCGTAACTGCCAATTAGACCCATAGTCATCAAGAACTTTTACATCACTTCCAGCCGAGAACGCTCTACTTCCAGTTCCGGTCAGGATGACCACGCGAATGGAATCCTCATTATTAATGTAGGTGACTAATTGGATGATGGCCTTACCCATTGCAGGCGTCATTGTATTGAGCTTCTCTGGGCGGTTTAAAGTTATAGTGGCAACTGCTCCATCTTGTACAAAGAGCAATTCATCTGGCAACCCTGGCAAAGTTCTCATTATCGTGGAGATTTCTTACGAGCATCTGTCGATGCTTGTATCGCTTGGCTGAGAAGTACTTTCATGGCGGCTTCGGCTAGATCAGCATCTTCCTCAACAATTGCGTCCAGAACTGCTTGATGTTGAATCAGAAAGTCTCCATCATCGACAACGTGGCGAACCATGTCATCTCTAATCTTCAAAAGTGGAATGAATAGTTTTCCAATACGTTTCATCAACTCATTCTGCGTGGCATCCAAAAGAGCTTGATGAAATGCCGCATCTGCTTCACCGATTGCTTCAGATTGTGGTCCCTCTTGATAAAAGGCATCTGTCATTTTCTTCAATGAATTGGTGAGGACAGAGATATCTTTACTTCCGCGTCGTTTCGCAGCAATTCGAGCTACCCATGGTTCATAGCTCGCTCGAACTTCTTCTAAATCGCGAACTAATTCTCGGCCAAGCCCAGATGCCTGTAGCCAAGAGATCACGTCAGGATCCAATAAATTCCACTCATGTCGCTCCAGCACAATCGTTCCGGTCTTAGTGCGAGCACGAGTTAAACCCTTGTCGTGAAGCACTTTGAGAGCTTCCCGGACTACGGTGCGACTGACTCCAAATTGAGCTTCCAGCACATCAGATGTAATCACTGAGCCCGGCGCAACTTGACCAGAGACTATTTGGTTGCCCAGTGAGATGACAATCTGGGTTGGCAGGTTGCGCGCCATCTTAGTTTTCATAGGAGTGAATCAGTTTCGCAGATAGCAAGTGCGACAGGTCCTTGTCCCCAAGGAACTGAGAATCCACGTGGCGTAAATTCATAATGTGACTTTCGGGTTGATGCCATGACTGCGGCAGTCACATTTTGAAGTTCACCGGCAGAATCTGTATCTGCAATCACCCCGGCAAGTGCTTTGATCATGGCTGGTTTCACAATCGACTCATCAACTATTCCAAGCTTGATTGCGCGAGCAAAACCAGTTGCCATAAAGCCTGCAGTGGAACCTTCTTCACCTGATCGTTCGCTATCAACAACACACCACCAGCGACCATCTTCGCGCTGAAGTTTAATCATAGAATAAATCAGTTTCGTTGAAGCATCTTCAATTTTCTTGCGTCCCGGATGATTGAGTGAAATGTTCTTCAGCACATCCATCATTCCGAGTAAGGCCCATCCTTGGCCACGACCCCAACCTGGCGCCCAAGTTCCTTCGACGCCATTCATAAAGAAGTGATCAAAAATCCCATTTTCTTTTTGTAGCGCATCAATATATGCGTGCGCCTGTTCGACTCCAACGGTAACCAAATCTTCTCTACCTGTTTCTTTACCAAGTGCGGTGAAAAATGGTGGATCAAAGTGAAGACAGTCGATGCATGTTCCCCCTGGTGGGTTTGCCAGCCACTTTGCTTCATTTGTTGGAAGCTCTTCCCCGCCATATGGTGGAATCAAACAGAGTGATTCCCAGGTGTCATAAATTCCACGGTCTTTTGTGCGGCTCATTAGATATGCAGCTAATAGATTGAGTGAATCGATAATCGCTTTATCTTTTGTCTCATGAGCGATTTCCACCATTGCAACACCGGGTGCTGTGCAATCAAGGCGTCGAAATGGTTCTGGTCGGCTTGCCCAGGCGCGAATCCAGCCATTTGCAAATGAAAAATAAGTGGGATCCTTGAGTAATCGGCCTGCTTCCAGAATTCCCTCAAATCCTGTGGAATCGCCAAAATTCCAACTCTTGTACGGCATTGCAAGCAGAGACTTGCCTACCTTTTCTAGAAGTAGAAGTCTTTCTTCTCGCGATGGGAGTGCGGGTGCCTGAGTCATCTATTTACCGTCCCTTAAATTCTGGTTTACGTTTTTCTGCAAAAGCTCTTTGGCCTTCAGCTGCATCTTCAGTTGTCATGCAGTATGCAAAAGAATCATTTTCGTAGAGCAGTCCGGTTTCTAGCGGAATGCTTTGTGAGATTCGCACCATGTGCTTGGTCATTTGCGCCGCGATAGGAGCTTTCTCAGCGATAGATTCCGCAATAACAATGGCGCGATTAAGCACTTCTTCTCTGGGTACTAACTCTTGGATCAAACCCATGCGAAGTGCATCAGCTGCCAAGACGGGTTCTCCGTGCAATAGAAAGAGCGAGGCATTTCCAGGACCCACTCTGTGTGAGAGCAATTGAGTCTGGCCGGAACCACCATGCCAACCCCATCTAATCTCACCTGCTAAAAACTTTGCATCAGGAGAAGCCACGCAAATATCTGAAGCACATGCCATTTCAAGTCCGCCACCAATTACCCAGCCGTGAAGAGATGCAACGACAGGTTTCTTGATAAGCCAGATTGCACGGGCATAATCAAGATTACGATCAAAGCGATTGCGATATTCCCAATTACTTCCATATTCGCCTAAATCAGTGAGGTCGCTGCCAGCACAAAAACCTTTCTCGCCTTTGCCATAAAGAAGTACAGAGCGAATTTCTAAGTTGTTATTAATCTCGTAGATGTAGCTATTCATCTGCTCATCCATAGTCACGGTCATCGCATTTATCTTCTCGGGGCGATTAAGAATGAGATGGGCAACTTTTCCATGAACTTCAAAATCGACCTGTCCTGTAAGTGGTGTAGCCATTTCTTACTCCTTCACTGTTCCGACGGCGCCAGACTTAATGAGCTCTTCAACCTTCGTGGCCGGCATTCCAAGAAGATCAATCAAAATTTCCTTCGTATGTTCACCTAAAGCAGGTGCACCGCGGCGAATAGTTGGTGGAGTATCAGAAAGACGCACCGGAGGGCGTACGGTTTTTGCACTTCCACCCCGCAGCTGCGGTTGTTCCCAGATGTACTTTGTTTCAATAATATGTGGATCTTTCACAAGAGCTTCGTAGTCATACACCGGCCCACACCATGCTCCGACTCGATCACAGATTTCAATCCACTCAGCAGTAGTCTTCTCTTGGAAACTATGTCGAATTAGCTTATAAATCTCATCACGATGTTTATGTCCGTCGTTGTAGTGCGTCAAGGTTCGCAGGAAATCATTATCCAGAACTTCGCCCAGAATTGAGAGCGGCACCATGGCCAAAGTTAGCCAAGCATCTTTTGTTTTATACACGCCATATGGTGCTGGAATTGAGGCATGCGCACTCCGTTCTTCCATACGAGTTGGCATACGATCTGTATTTAAGAAAGTCACAATCTCTTGAAGCTGACAATCCATCACGACTGACAACATATCGATTTCAACGTGTTGACCAGTGCCAGTCTGATGGCGTGATTCAATTGCGGCAAGAATTCCTATAACTGCCTGATATCCAGTCATCACGTCAGCGCCCCAGAGCGCACTCGGAGTTGGGTCATCACCTAGCGCTCCAACGCTAAACATCGAACCGCTATAGCCCTGAACAATGAGGTCTTGCCCTGGGCGATCTCGATAAGGCCCAAAAGATCCGTAACCCGAAATAGAACAGTAAACAATTTTGGGGTTTATCTTCTTAAGGTCCGCGTAACCAATTCCCAGGCGGTCTGCAGTTCCAAATCTAAAGTTTTGCAAGAAGACATCAGATTTCTTCACTAGCTCATAGAGAACTTCTTTTCCTTCTGCACTCTTAAGATCGATTGAAAGCGATCTCTTATTGCGATTGACTGCAAGAAATGTGGTCATCTCGCCATTACTCTGTCGATCTTCGAATCCGCGAGTTCTATTAAATTCACCATTAACAGGCGGCTCAATTTTTATTACATCAGCGCCAAGGTCACCGAGTCGAGTTCCGGCAATGGGTCCTGCCAACATCTGTGTTGCATCGATTACGCGCAGGTTATCTAGGGCGCCTTTAGCTGAATTCATGGATAGATACTTTCTTATGAAGAATTCAATGTCAACGAAATTTCGCTGCCATCTACCGGGTTATTGCCTTGCTGAACTGGGGTTTTATCCCATTTATGCAAATCGGCAGCTCAGGCCGCCGTCAACGATCCAATCTGCCCCGTTCACAAATGAGGCATCATCGGAGAGAAGGAAGGTAACAACCTTTGCGATCTCTGATGTCTGTGCCATGCGAGCCATTGGTTGCACCGCCATTGATTCGGCCTTCTTTTCAGGCAGCATTTCAAACCACGACAGCAGTAACGGGGTGAGGGTGTACCCAGGTGAGACCGCATTGGTGCGGATCTGGTGGATGCCTTCATCAAGTGCCAAGTTGCGGGTCAAACCAATGACGCCTGACTTTGCAGCTGCATATGGGAAATACTTTGGGTAGGTCATGCGCGCATGGATTGATGCAATATTAACAATCGCACCCTTCTTAGCTGCTCGCATTGAAGGTAATACTAATTTTGCAGTATGCCAGACGCTCTTTAAATCTACATCAAAGAATTTGTTCCACTCTTCATCGGTCATTTCAACTGCATCTGCATTTGAATTCACACCTGCGTTATTGACTAAGCCTGTAATTGGACCGAGCTCTTTTACAATCGCATCATGGGCCGTCTTAAGTGAATCAAACTTACCCACATCTGCTTGATGGAACATCACTTTAAATCCTTGCGCCGTCAATTCGGCTGCATAGGCTTCACCGGCTGGGACTACGATGTCACAGAACGAGACTCGAGCTCCTTGTTGAACAGCATCTAAAACAATTGCTGCACCAATTCCAGATGCTCCACCTGTGACAAAAACATGTTCATTTTGAAGTTTCATTTCTTTCACCAATCTGCTACTGAGCCGTCGTTGTGGAACCATTGAACCGGAATACCCGATACAAATGGGTGTTTCGCTGCTTCTTTTTCATCCATCTCAACGCCGATTCCCGGTGCAGTCGGTGGATAAATATGACCATCTTTGATTTCTGGGACGCCAGAAAATACTTCTGAACGCCAAGAAACATCCGAGCGCATCACTTCTTGAATGAGGAAGTTCGGTGTAGTCAGGCCAAGATGTACGTTGACCATAGTTGCAATAGGGCCAAGTGGGTTATGTGGCGCCATCGTAACTCCGTATGTGTCACAGAGCGCTGAAATCTTTCGTAGCTCTGTAATGCCACCTGCATGACACACATCCGGTTGAGCGACATCAATAAGACCATCCTCGAGGAGCGGCAGGAAATCCTCACGGTGAAGCAGGCGTTCACCTGTGGCAAGCGGAACAGTGATCTTTGCTCGAGCCCGCTTCAGCGCTTCATGTTGATCGGGTGGAACAATTTCTTCGAGAAAGAGTGGCTTATAAGGAGCTAAAACCTCAGCGAATTGAATCGCCATCGCGGCAGTTGTTCGTCCGTGGAAATCAATCATGATGTCTACATCTGGTCCAGCAGCACGTCTGGCTGATTCCATCAACTCTCCTGCATGGCGAAGTTTTTGTGCATCTCCAAGCGGTGCCGATTGCGGAACCGCAAGAATTTTCACTGCGGTAAATCCATCTTTGATGCTCTGCTTCATCTTATCTTCAAAGGAAGAGACACTGTCAGAGTTATAAACGGCATCAGAATTTCCACCACCAAGGTGGTCATACATGCGTACTCGATCTCGGGCTAAGCCACCAAGAATGCGCCACAGTGGAACGTTTAAATCTTTTGCCGAAATATCCCATAGCGCTTGATCAATTCCGCTTATTGCAGACATTGTCACGGCTCCACCTTTAAAAAATGGGTGCCGGTAAAGAATCTGCCAATTGCGCTCGATTTCACGTGGGTCGCGGCCGACAAGTAGCGGCGCTAAATCTTCTACCGCACCAACGACCGCTTGTGTTTGAAACTCCAGAGTAGCTTCACCAATTCCAATAAGTCCTGCGACATCTGTATATACCCGGACAACAACCCAATTGCGCATCTTGGCATTGACGACAGTTGTTGTTATTTTAGTTATCTTCATTTTTTACCCGATTTCACTCTCTTAATTTCAGCGATGAAAGCTGCAACCCTTGTAGGAATTTCTGGAATTCCGCCACCTAGTAAAGGTCCCCCGACTCCGAAGCCTAAAACACCTGCAGCAAACCAATCCTTAATGTTTTCTACACTTACTCCACCGGTAGCCAACCATTTGGCTTCTGGGAATGGATCTCGAACCGCCTTCAAATAGGCGGGGCCAAAGTGTGAGGCTGGAAAGAGTTTCAAAACTTTCGCACCAGCCTGCAGCGCACGAGCCACATCGGTAGGCGTGGCAACACCTGGAACTGATAGAAGGTTGAGATCAAGAGTCTTCTTAATGACTGCAGCATCTGTATGTGGTGAGAGAACAAATGTAGCTCCCGCCTTCTTTGCGCTAATGACATGTGCAGGGCTCATAGCTGTTCCAACTCCAACTGTGATTCCCTTGATGGCTGAGAATTCTTCAATCAGATCAAAGACATCGGGTGTTGTTGTCGTAAATTCAAAAGAGGTAATGCCTGCACTATGTAAGGCATGCGCCGCGCTCCTGCCTTCAGCCGATGTCTTAGTACGAATAATGGCAACTATAGAACTCTTCTCAAATTCCTCTAGTGCGCTCATGAACTCTTTACCAATCTCTGAGAGATGACACCTGATGTGCCAAATGGAAGACCTGTCCAGTCCCCCAAGTGTGATGCAACGAGTGCGCCACATGTACTTCCTTGCAAAATTGATTCTCGCATTGAAAGTCCACCTAAAATTCCAGAAATCGTACCTCCCACAAAAGCATCCCCAGAACCAACAGGATCCACAGTTTCTACAACTTCTGGGGATATGTCGAACCTTTCGCCATTGTGCAGCACGCGCATTTTCTGATCACCCGCAGTCATGATTGCTGTTTTTGCACCCGCAGCACCAGCTAGTCGAAGATTTTCTTCCGGGTCGCTACTTCCCCAGACCACGGCGTATTCGTCCACGCCACCGATAACGAGTTCAACATCATGAATGAGTGAATGAAGTGCCTGAGCAGCCTGCGATTCACTCCATAGTTTGCGGCGCAGATTGATATCAAAGCTAATTGGAATGTTGTTTTTGCGGGCTAAATCCATTGCCTTTGCAACTGCGCCAGCAGAACTTTCCGAGATTGCAACAGATATTCCAGTCATATGCACCCATCGAGCAGAGGCAATCTCTTCCTCTTTGATATCTGCCACAGAGATTGTTGAGCCGGCAGATGATTTACGAAGGTAGGTCACATCTATCGGATTCTCTTTGCCACGATTACGCACCAGTGCAGGGGTATAAGACTCAACGGTTTTAATCCCATCAAGACTCAGTCCCTCACTTTTCAGTTTCGCAAGAATATTCTTTCCCAGCTGATCGGCTCCGAGCCGCGAAATCAAAGTTGCACGCAGCCCAAGGCGCGTCACCGCAACTGCAACATTTACTTCGGCGCCGGCAACAGATAACTCAAATTTTGCCGCTGTCGCTACGTCATCAGTATCAGTTGCAAGAAAGAGCCCCATCATTTCGCCCAGGGTATAGAGATCAGACATTTGTCTGCACCTCTTCAACAAGTGCGAGCATTTCTTCAATCTCTCTTAACGTATCTACATCAAGTGACACGGTCGGATTCCGACAGTAGTTCGTCTCAATAATTCCACGCTTAAAAAGAACATCTTTCTCAGCAGCGATAAGTAAATCGAGATTTGATATCCATCGAGCGATATGCGGGATAAACCTATCTAGCCGTGAATCAAACTCCTTGTGATCACCTGCGAGCAATGCTCGCTCTGCCCAGAGATACAGATCAGTGAGACCACACCCCGGCTGAAGTCCGTCAGCACCTGCGGCAACTCCCTCTTTCCAAAAGATTCCACCCCAGCCAATAAGAGTTCTGACTCGACCGTTAGTTAAGGAATTAACAGTCTTGATTGATTCTGTAGGTGGATTCGCTTCACATTTGATAATTTGCAGATTCTCATATTTATTTGCAAGATTCACAAGCCCTGAAACATCAGCCATTCCACCGGCTTGCGGAAGGTGTTGAATTACCACTGGAATTTTGACCGACTTCAAAATAGATTCAAGATGAAAATCTATTTGCGCAGCAGTTGGCGCAAAGAATGTCGGTGGCAAAATATTGATGTAATCGACACCCATTGCTTCATAGTCTTTTGCTCGAATTACTGCCAGCTCTGATGAGTGATCTGCCACCGTGGTAATGATCTTCAGATCTGAGCCAGCACGTTCGGTCAGCAGGATATCCAAGAGTTGATAACGCTCTGGGTCGGAGAGTTTTATATTCTCACTTGCCACCCCGAAGAACAGAGTGGATTTCGTTCCGATCTCGATAATCCAACGGCAGAGCGCGCGAAAGCTTTCGTAATCGACTTCACCTTTTGTTGTGAAAGGAACAGATAAAACCGGGCAAACGCCTTTGATGCTCACCCGGTCTTATCCTAATTACTAGCGCTTGATTTTCTTAGAAATAACTGCCTGCATAATCACGGATAAAATGATTACTAGCCCAAAGAATACTTGGGTGTAAAAGGCGTTGATTCCAGAGGCAACAATTCCGGCATTGATAGCTCCGATAATGAATGAGCCAACAAATGTGCCAGTGACGGTTCCGATGCCACCGAATACAGAGGTGCCACCCAAGAACACTGATGCAATTGAGTTCATCAGAAGTCCTTCGCCTAGTGTTGGCCAGAAGTATGAAACCTCAAAGGATGCGACTAAGCCGGCAAAGGCCGCGAAGAATCCCATGATTGCAAAGGTACGTCTCTTCACTTGGTTGACATTCACACCCATCAATTGGGCAGATGTTTTATTGTCGCCAGTTAAGAAAACATGCGCACCAAATTGAGTTCTATTGAGTACAAACCACAAAATGATTGTGGCTAGGACTGCCCACCAAAATTGATTTGCGATACCGAAAAAGGATCTACCTACAAGAAGGTTAGAGACGCCGGCTAGCTCCTTATCTGTAAGGCCAACTCCGGAGCCGTTCATCCAAGCAAGTTCGATTCCGCGGAATAGAAATCCAGTACCAATAGTGATTACAAGTGACGGAATAGCAAAGTAAGTTACTAGCCAGCCATTGAAGTATCCAGAGAGAGTTCCGGCAATCAGTGCCCCTGCAAAGCCCAGCCAAATATTTCCCGTTCCTTGGTAAATTTTGGCAAATGTTGCTGTGGAGAGCGCCATCACGGCAGGGAAAGAAAGATCAATCTCTCCGGTAATAACAATAAGTGTTAGTGGAATTGCCATCAGGGCAAAGAGTGGAGTACTCGAAGCGAAGGCCAAATAAATATCTTTAGAAGTAAATGCTTCGGAGGCTGTGACCACAAAAACGAGCCACATCGCAATTCCAACTCCCCAGATACCAAATTGCATTCCAAATCTGCGCCAAAATGATGGCGGACGGGCTGCGTTGTTCTTTACCTTTGAATCAGTTCTTTCGCTCATAATCTCATTACTCCTTTATTGACCCGGTGCGAGCAACTCGATACATGCTCTCGATTAACTCATCCATTGTAATTTCACTCTTTTTATAGTTGCCGGCCACTTTGCCGCGATCGAGCACAATCATCCGGTCAACAGCCGGGTAGATATGGAAAATGTTGTGGTCAATAAAGATTGCCGAACGACCAGATTTCTTGATGTTTTGAACAAAATCTAGCGTCTTCTTAGTTTCTGATAGAGACAAGCCTACTGTTGGCTCATCCAAAATCACGAGCTCGGCATCAAAATAAAGGGCTCTTGTGATTGCCACTCCTTGTTTTTCACCGCCGGACATAGTTAAGACTGCATTATCAGGATGCACTGCCGTTGATGTGAAACCCATGTGTTCGCTCATGAGGCGGGTTGCTTCGCTTCTCATTTTCTTAACGTCTAATCGACCAAATTTAGTTTTAATCTCTCTACCCATGAACATATTGCGCCAGATAGGTTGTAGTTCACAGAGTGCGCGCTCTTGGTAGATTGTTTCAATTCCCAGGTCACGGGCCTTAGCCACGCTCCAGTCGGTTATCTTCTCGCCCTTAAACCAAATCTCGCCGCCTTCATCTGGCTTGTGGAAACCCATAATTGTCTTAACTAGGGTTGATTTGCCAGCGCCATTATCGCCAAGTAGGCCAACAATCTCGCCAGGATAAATTTCTAGATCAACTCCAGATAGAGAGCGAACCTCGCCAAATGTTTTTGAAACATTTTTCAATTGAATTACTGGTGCACTACCGGACATATGTCTGAACCCCTTCGAAAAGGTGTGTCGGTTGGGAATTACCTTCCCAACCGACACACACTAATTTATCAGCTATTTATTAGCGGATTTCTACCTTTGCAAGTGGTGCTACGACTGCAACGTTTGACTTATCAACGAATCCACCAGCTGTATTCACATCAAGACCTGAGAAACCAAACTTCTTGGTTAGACAGATTTGAAGGATTGGTAGATATCCCTGTAAGAACGGTTGCTGATCGATTACGAGTTGTAGGAAGCCACTCTCGATAGCAGTTGTTGTTGCAGGAGATACGTCGAATCCACCGAAGTAGACAGATCCTGCCTTCAAGTTTGCTGCCTTCATATATGTTGCTGCAGTAGCAGTTAAGCCACCGTGATCAGTAACAACAGCCTTCACATTAGGGTTCTTTGCCATGATTCCAGCAAATGTTGGACCGCCTGATGCAGGTGTTGTGTTGGTAGCTTGATCGATTTCCTGATAGATAACTTTAACCTTCAGTTTTTCGAAGCCATCAATTACACCAACTGTACGTTGACCGCGATCTCCGCCTTGACCCTTGAGGCCCCAAACGAATGCTGAGTCGCCAGCAGCAAGTTTTCCACGCTTAACCATTTCTGATGCTAGATCTACTCCAGCTTTGTAGTTAACCGCACCGACATAGCCAAATCCCTGTGTTGAATACTGGGCTTGTAGATCTGTAAGTGATGTGTTCAATGTTGTGACGATGATGCCTTTCTTGAAAGACTCCTCGACTAGTGGCTTAGCAGCTTCTGGTCCCATGAAGCCGTACATTGCAATGCCGTTTGGCTTAGTTGCAATAGCTTCTTTCCACTGGGTTACCATTTTTGCAGGATCCCAATCTGAGAAGTAGTACTTCACTGTTGGGCCTAGATCTCTTTGAGCTTGGCGATAACCGTTATAAACGTTATTTGCAAAGACACCACCTTGTGGACCACCAGGGAATGCGGCGATCTTTACACCTTTGCACCACTGGCCTGTTGCTGCTGCGTTTGCAGATGTTGCACTATTAAACGCAACAAGTGAAGAAGCTGCAAAGACAAGTGCAACAAAGCCAACTTTAGCTTTCTTGATTGACATTTATTCCTCCTAGAGTTTGAATCGTGAATCGACCCGCCCCTTTTATACTTCATACTTAATGGAGAAACAAGGGGTTTGCATCACGGCTGAGTAACGATTAGATAACTCCGCATAAAGCATCTTTAGGGCACTTCTGAGCGCACATTAATTGAGACTTATCGCTAAGAAAAAAAGAATGAATACCGCACCCCACTAGACAAACTCTTAGACCCTCCTGTAGGGCTTGCCTAGTACTCCTTACGGTTAATACGTTGCGCGCCCGCCTGAGATATCAAAGGTGAATCCTGTGGTGAAGGAACAAGCTGGTGATGCCATAAAGGCAATCATCTCAGCGACTTCTTCTGACTCCCCGATTCGACCCATCGGGATTCGAGAGATCATATATTTCATCGTATCTTCGGTTGTATTCTCGTTTATCGCTGTGCGAATTACCGCTGGGGCCAATGAGTTAATTACTACGCCAGATGCGGCAGCTTCCTTTGCTACACCTTTTACATAGCCAATTAATCCAGCCTTTGCAGTGTTATATGGCGACATTCCAGGGTTGCCTTCTTTGCCTGCAATAGAAACTACTTGCACAATGCGCCCATACTTGCGCTCTTTCATCAGTGGCATCACTGCTTGCGTAATCCAAATCGCACCAAAGAGATCGATTGTTAGTGGCTTGAGGAATTGTTCCCAGGTTATATCTTCTGTCTGCATTCCCGTTGGTCCCGTAATTCCACCGGCATTCACCACTGAATCAATTCGGCCGTGCTCTTTCTCAATAGCTTTAATCCTTTGACGTACATTTTCCTCAGAACCCAAATCAAAGATGTGATAAGCGGCGCTGGCGCCACTACTTTTTATCTCATCCACAACAGATTTCAAGCCAGTTTCGTTGACATCGAGTGCAATGACATGAGCACCACGGCGAGCAAGCAGAATAGCCGATGCTCGCCCGATGCCACTGGCAGCGCCAGTAACTACCGAGATCTGCCCAGCGAGTGATGTGAGGTCTTCGGTCATGATGAGCCCTTCGGTTTGGCGTAAAAAGTTTCATTCACCTATTGAGTATTTACGGCAATTTACACTAACTTGAATACAGTAGAAACCTTTTTGAGCGCTTATTTTAAGGGGCTGGCAGATGTCGACTAAAATCTCAGTGGAAGTCTTTGACGAGCGAAAATGCCTTCTCGGTGAAGGCCCTACATCTTCAGGACCAGGAAACAACCACGTGATGTGGGTCAATATTCTTGAGAACCAAGTCATGTGGCGCAACCTCGAAACTGGGATTGCAGGCGGCTACGACACCTCAGAGCATGTCTCCTTCGCTATTCCTCGCACGCATGGTGGTGAAGTTTTAGGAACTGTCAGTGGGCCGGTATTGCGAGGTCCGGACGGAAAAATTCACCAGCTACCAACACGATCAACTGTCGTAGGCGATGTAGATACAACTCCTACTCGCTGGAATGATGCAAAAGTTTCTCGCAACGGTGACCTGTGGCTTGGCACAATGGCTTATGACGTGGAGCCTCATGCAGGTGCGCTATATCGATACACGCCTAATAGTTCTTTTCTAGAGCGCATTGTTAGTGATATAACAATCAGCAATGGAATGGATTGGTCATTTAAAAATGACGCATTCTTCTACATCGATACCATGGCGCTGAGTATCGATCGATTTGATGTGGCTGCTGATGGTCGAACAATTTCCAACCGAAGAGCGATGTGGAAAGTCCCCGAAGGAGACCCGGCTCTTCCTGATGGCATGGCGATAGATGAGCAAGACGGCCTTTGGGTTGCATTCTGGGGTGGCTCTGTTGTGCGACGCTTCGATAAAGATTTCAGAATTACCGCTGAAATTAATATTCCTGCTCCTTTTGTCACGAGCTGTGTATTTGCCGGTCCTAATTTAGATACTTTGATAATCACAACCGCACATAATGGCCAAGCAGATGCCGTGCCACAGTCCGGTATGACCTTTATCTGCAAGCCCGGTGTCAAAGGGGTTGCGACCAACCTCTTCCCTATGTAAGTCCAGGGGTGGTTACACTTACGCTTAACTTTTATTCACTGCGGAAATAGATTTTCGCCTCCACAGATTGGGCTACACCTATGGCTAACTGGCCTTCAACTCGAGATCCAAAAGGACCGATGAAGAAGTCAATTTCACTTCTTAAGAACCAAGGTGTGCAGAGCCAAGATGCAGATGCAATTCCCGAATCTGCAAAGCGATTTAAAGATGGCAGTCGTTGGAAAATTGAGATTCCATCTGTCGAAGGTCCAGCAGCCTTCAAGGTTGTTCTTGAAGAAGCAAAGAAACGTAAACTAAAGATTGATCGCATCTCCCAAGGTTCCGGCATCATGATGCAAACTGATGATGAAATCGCAGAGATGGTGGCAATAGGCAAGAAAGAAAAGATTGAGGTCTGTCTCTTTGTTGGCCCGCGCGCTGCATGGGATATCGGAAAGCAACCTGTCTCATCCGCTGGCGGAGTAGCCGCGCCTACTCTTCGTGGTGCTGATCAACTTCGTTATGCAGTTGAAGATGTGCTCCATGGTGCAAGCCTTGGACTTCGCTCCGTTCTTGTCGGAGATCTAGGACTACTTGCCGTTCTGGGTGAAGCGAAGAAGAAGGGCGATTTGCCGAAAGATTTCATTTTGAAAACCTCGGTCGCGCTGCCTTGCACTAATCCAGCTACGGCAAAGATTTTGGAAGAGCTAGGTGCATCAACTCTTAATCTTGCAACAGATCTATCGCTGCAACAGATTGCTGCAATTCGTGCCCAGGTAGATGTTCCACTCGATGTTTACGTTGAGGGTCCCGATGATTTCGGTGGGGCTGTTCGTCACTATGAAGTTCCAGACTTAGTACGAGTTGCCGCCCCTGTTTATCTGAAATTTACGGTGCGCAACTCTCCTGGCCTCTATCCATCCGGCGGCCATATCCAAGGTCTCGTTGAATCAACAGCGCGCGAACGTGTTCGTAGAGCGTCAATTGGTCACTCCATGCTTACGCGCTATGACTACAAGGGTTAATTTGTGGCAACAAATAACGTTCTAATCTTTGGTGCAACGGGTGCCCTAGGTGGCGCTATCCATGCTCGATTTGTGAAAGCCGATTGGAACGTTTACTGCGCGGTGCGTTCACCATCAACACTTGCCCACTCTTTTCTCTTGCCAATAACCAAGGACCATCTTCCGGCTGAGATTGCAGATGTTGAATTCGATGCCGTTATTTTTGCGCAAGGAACGAACACAAATGACAGTGTGATAAGCGGTCAGACTCAAGAGCTGCTACGTGTATTCGAAGGTAACGTGGTCGCAATCACCGAGGCAACAGCTGGGTTGATGCACCACGATAAAATCAAACGAGGTGCGCGAATAGTTATCTTAAGTTCGCTGTGGGAGCTATCTACTCGCCAAGATAAAATGTCTTACACCGTCTCTAAAGCCGCGGTAGGCGGACTAGTAAGATCAATGGCGGTAGATCTTGGTCGTGCAAAAGGAATTCTTGTTAACGGAATTCTCCCCGGGATCGTAAAAACACCAATGGCGGAGAAATTGCTTACAGCTGCACAGATAGCGAATGTGGAAAATGCAACCCCAGGTGGAAGATTGGTTACTCCGGAAGATGTTGGAAATAGCGCTTACTTATTAGCCAGCGAATCAAATACGGCGATTTCAGGACAAAGCATCTTCGTAGATAATGCATTCTCGGTTTCGAGAGTTATTTAAGTAATGAGTGTTGAACTTCTCACTGAAGATACGGTAGTTGCATATCTTCAAGCTAGAGGGGTCATTTCTGACACTGAGAAAGCAACAGTTGAAATCCTGACTGGTGGCGTTTCCAATGTAGTTCTTGCTGTTCAGACTCCATCGAAAGACTTGGTATTAAAGCAGGCACTTGCCGAGTTAAAGGTGGCAACAAAATGGGAGGCAGATCAACGCCGGGCCATTGTTGAGGCCCATGCAATCGAGACTTTTCACGCTCTCTCCCCACAACAAGTGCCAGCGCTTGTTGATTACGATCCTGACTTATTCACCCTCGTACTCGAGCGAGTTCCACATTCTGCAACGGTCTGGAAGTCAGATTTACTTCAAGGGGTTATCTATCCAGAGATAGGGGCAAAACTTGGCCACACGCTAGCTACGTGGCATAACTTTGGGCGTAGCTCCGAAGAATCAAGAAAGAAATTCTCGGAAGATTTACTCTTTGAACAACTTCGCATTACTCCCTTTTATGGCACCGTTGCTGGTAAGAATCCGCCGCTGTCTCCAAGAATTATGAGCTTGGTCAAGGAGTTAAAGAGTGAAAAAACGACGCTAGTTCATGGCGACTTTTCACCGAAGAACATAATGATCAGTGAAGATCAAGATATATACATTCTAGATTTTGAGGTGACGCATACTGGTAATCCAGTATTTGATTTAGCTTTTCTCACTGCCCACTTACTCTGTAAATTTCATCGAGAGCAAGATTCTCATAACCGAGGACTCCTTCGTCAAACAGCGCAGGATTTCCTTAAGGCATACGATGCCGAGAGCGAAATTACACATGCACCCTCTCTTGCTTGGCACACCGCACTCATCGCACTTGCCCGAGTTGAGGGAACTTCACTAGTAAATTACTTAGATGAATCAGCTCAAATCGGGCTGACCAAGCTATGCAAGGGTGCCCTCTCTGAGACAGCTCCCATGAATTTACTAGAACTATTTAACGGGGAATCTCAATGAAGATCACAAGAGTTCAGGCATTCCAAGTCCTTGATTCCCGGGGTCGCCCGACAGTGGCTGCAGCGATCACCCTTGCTGACACATCTGTTCATACCGCTCGAGTTCCATCAGGTGCCTCGACAGGTGCTCATGAAGCTCTTGAATTACGAGATGCCGGCACTGCTCTTGCCGAGAAGTTCTATGGTGGTAAGTCAGTATTTACCGCAGTTGCAAATATAAATACAAAAATTGCACCAGCACTTGTTGGTAAAGAAGTTGCCCTCCACACCATTGACAATCAAATAAGGGAAATTGATCCGAGTACCAGCCGTAAGGGGTTAGGAGCAAACGCCACGCTTGCAGTCTCACTTGCTGGCGCAAAAGCGGAGGCACATAGTAAGAACCAATCACTGGCTCGTTTTTTCACCCCCACCGGCAATCTCCTACTTCCAATGCCGATGGTTAATATTCTCTCGGGTGGTGCTCATGCCAACCGCACATTGGATATTCAAGATGTACTTGTACTTCCACATGGTGCAACATCTTTCTCAGAAGCCCTTTCCTGGATTGTTGCAATACGAGAGCTTGCTGCGGTTCGAGGCAAGGATAAAGGCCTAGTTACTCACCTAGTTGCAGATGAAGGTGGCCTCGGAATTCCATTTGATTCGATAGAGGATGCCTGCTCTTTTGTGGTCTCATGTATTGAGGAGATTGGCCTAAAGCCAGCTGTCGATGTCTCCCTTGCGCTAGATATTGCATCCACACAATTCTTTGAAAATGGTCAGTATCAACTTCATAATGCAAAGCAGAGTTACACATCAGCAGAATTTGTAGATTTCATCACCAATCTTGTGAAGAACCAACCCATCATCTCGATTGAAGATCCTTTCGCTGAAGATGACTGGGATTCATGGAAAAATTTTGCATCAGTTGCACCGCCACATTTGCAATTACTTGGTGATGATTTGTTTACAACGAGCCAGTCGCGACTTGAGCGTGGGATTGCGGAGAAGAGTGCAAACGCAATTCTTATCAAGCCGAATCAGAATGGGCTGGTCTCTGACACTCTTCGCGTCCTCGAAAGCGCCCATGGGGCGGGCTTTAAGACTGTTTTTTCCGCTCGCTCTGGTGAAACTGAAGATAGTTGGCTGGCAGATTTAGCAACAGGTTCGAAGGCGCAGCAAATTAAAGTGGGCTCAACCCATGGCTCAGAACGCACTGCAAAATGGAACCGCTTACTTGAGTTAGAAGCTACGGAAGAGACGAGCTTCGCTCAACCATTCTAAGTAATGCGATTTAGTTAGTGAGAGTGACGCGGAATTCCCGATCCACTTCCACCTACCAGGAAGTCAAAGTCTGCACCTAAATGTGCCTGCTGAACATGTTGCACATAAAGCCGTGACCAACCACGATCGGGAAGCGGATTTGGATTACTCCACTTGGCTCGGCGCTCGGCCAGCACTTCTTCGCTCACATGTAGCGTAAGTGATCGATTCGCAACATCGAGTTCAATCTCATCGCCGTTTTCAACCAGCGCAAGTGGGCCACCTGCGGCACCTTCTGGAGAAACATGAAGTACAACTGTTCCATAGGCAGTTCCGCTCATGCGAGCATCAGAGACGCGCACCATGTCGGTAATACCCATCTCAAGAATCTTCTTAGGTAGGGGCATGTTTCCAACTTCTGGAAAACCTGGATATCCCATTGGTCCAGCGTTGCGAAGAACTAGCACGGTATCTGGAGTGACATCTAAATCTGGATCATCAGCTACTTCTAAATACTCTTCGATGCGATCAAAAACCATTGCCACACCACGATGTTGCAAGAGCGAAGGAGTAGCTGCCGAAATTTTTAGAACAGCGCCATTTGGTGCCAGCGAGCCACGTACGACAACGATGCCCGATCCCGCTTTCTGGAACGGCTTGGCCATTGGAGTAATGACATCGTCATTCCATGATTTAGCGTTCGCAATATTTTCTGCAACAGTTTTTCCAGAAACAGTGATGTGATCTGTATGGAGCAAGCTTTCAATTTCCTTCATAACCACAGGAAGGCCGCCTGCATCAAAGAACTCTTCCATCAAATACTTACCTGATGGCATGAGGTTTAATAGGACTGGAACGTCGCGTGCTAGTCGGTCGAAGTCATCGAGCTCTAGTTTCACGCCAATACGGCCGGCGATTGCAAGGAGGTGAACAACAGCGTTTGTTGAGCCACCAATAGCGGCGTTTACCCGGATCGCATTTTCAAAAGCTTCTCGGGTGAGGACTTTAGAAAGTCGTTGATCTTCATGGACCATCTGAACAATGCGACGGCCAGCTTCATGGGAAGTTGAGTATCTGCGAGCATCAACTGCTGGAATTGCGGCACTTCCTGGCAATTGCACGCCGAGCGCTTCGGTAACACATGCCATTGTGGACGCAGTTCCCATAGTCATACAACTTCCGTTGGAACGAGCTGAGCAGCTCTCCATCGCAAAGAACTCTTCAATTGTCATTTTGCCGGCGCGAAGTTCTTCACTGTATTTCCACACTGCAGTGCCAGAACCAAGAGTCTTTCCTTGATAGCGACCATTAAGCATTGGTCCACCGGTAATCATCAGAGTTGGAAGATCCACACTTGCAGCTCCCATAAGCAATCCGGGAGGTGTCTTATCGCAACCTGCAAGAAGTACAACGCCATCTAAAGGATTGGCACGAATTAATTCTTCGGCCTCCATTGCCAGCAAATTGCGATACAACATAGTTGTTGGGCGCATGATTGGTTCACCCAATGACATGGCAGGAAATTCAAGTGGGAAACCACCAGATTCCCAGACTCCACGCTTAACAGCCTCTGCGACTCGGTTGAGGTGGCCATTGCAAGGATTGAGCTCAGACCAAGTAGACGCAATACCAATGACAGGTTTATTGATGAAGACATCTGGGGCGTAGCCTTGATTGCGTAAGCGTTCGCGATAAATGAATCCGTGTTTGTCCTTTAGCGCAAACCAGTTCTCACTTCTACGAGCAAATACTTCTTCGGACACAATTGCCTCCTGATATTGAGTTCACCAACTAGCGTGACTAGCTACCTGTCTACCTTAAGGTCATGATTCTAATAGCAAATGCATCCCTGAAGATAGGTCCCTCGGCTTGCTCACTTTTGTTATGAGATTCAGGCCATTATTTATGACAAATGAAGGAAAGTTCTACTCAAAGTTTGCAACGTTACGTTATTTAACAACAACTGATTCGATAGCAACCTTTATCTTTGGCGCTCCGATTCCACTTGGATCATTAACGCCTTTGGATGCGATGTATCTCAACACATCAAGGCCTTTTGTAATCTTTCCCCAAATTGAATATGAGGGCCCCAGAGCAGGTGAATCTCCAAATACGAGGAAGAACTGGCTGCCATTTGTGTTTGGCCCAGCGTTTGCCATTGCCACTGTGCCTGCTGGATATGCCAGAGCTTTGCCGATAGGTAAATTCTCATCCCCATACGTAAATCCTGGTCCCCCATTACCTTGCGCAGTTGGATCGCCACATTGCAACATTTCAAAGCCAGATACCGCTTCTCGATGACAGAGACTCTTGTTGTAGTAACCAGCTTTAGCTAGTGCGGTAATTTGAGTAACAGTAAATGGTGCCTTTGCATCGAGTGCTATTACTACATCTCCGCAGTTTGTTTTAAGTGTCATTGACTTGGGAAGAGGCTTAGCAGGCTTCTGTGGCGGAACTGTTTTTAAGGGCGTGTGCGCTTTAGCTGTTGTTGGCTTGCAGACTATTGGCGCAGCACTTGCCTGTTGTACCGAAATGAGTGCACCAGCTAGAACCAATACAGCTACTGCAATCGCACTTACTTTTCTCATTCTCTTTTTTTCCTATTCCCACTCAATGGTGCCGGGTGGCTTACTTGTGACATCTAGGACTACCCGATTTACTTCACGAACTTCATTGGTAATGCGGGTAGAAATTTTCTCGAGCACATCATAGGGAACTCGCGACCAATCGGCTGTCATTGCATCTTCACTTGAAACCGGACGCAGCACGATGGGATGACCATATGTGCGTCCGTCGCCTTGCACGCCAACACTTCGAACATCGGCCAACAGAACTACTGGGCACTGCCAAATCTCACGATCAAGGCCAGCAGCTTTGAGTTCTTGGCGAGCGATGAGATCTGCCTCGCGCAAGATATCTAAACGCTCTTGTGTTACTTCACCAATGATGCGAATGCCAAGGCCTGGCCCAGGAAATGGTTGGCGCCAAATAATCTCTTCCGGTAATCCAAGTTCCAGACCCACCTGACGTACTTCATCTTTAAAGAGAGTGCGCAGCGGTTCTATTAATGCAAACTTTAAATCATCGGGCAGGCCGCCCACATTGTGGTGAGATTTAATATTGGCAGTTCCGGTGCCGCCTCCTGATTCCACAACATCGGGATATAAGGTGCCTTGCACTAAGAATTCAACATCTCCCCCAGCCGCAATATCGCGGGCTGCTGACTCAAATGAGCGAATGAATTCGCGGCCAATAATCTTTCGTTTTGTCTCCGGATCAATCACACCAGCCAGGGCGGAAAGGAACTGCTCCCGCGCATCAACTACAACGAGTTCGATTCCAGTTGCGGTGACAAAATCACGTTGGACTTGTTCAGATTCTCCGCTGCGCAGTAAACCGTGATCGACAAAGACACAGGTGAGTTGGTTTCCGACTGCCTTTTGCACAATTGCTGCGGCAACTGCAGAGTCAACCCCACCAGAGAGGCCACAAATTACTCGCTTTGCGCCAATTGCAGCTTTCGCTTTGGCAACTTCTTCTTCGGCAATGTTTGCAGTAGTCCATGATGGAATGCATCCTGCGATGTTAATAAGCCAATTCTGCAAAATCGCCTGGCCGTGTTCTGAGTGCAGAACTTCTGGATGAAATTGCACGCCAGCTAATTTTCCACTTGCATCCTCAAAGGCGGCAATTGGGGTGTCGGCAGTGGATGCCGAGATGCTAAAGCCACGCGGTACTTCCGAGACGGCGTCGCCATGTGACATCCATACGGATTGTGATGTAGGAAGTCCAGCAAAAATCTTAGAGCCGCCCTTCACATCAAGTGGGGTGCGACCAAACTCTGATTTACCGGTCTGGGCAACTACGCCAGCAAGGGCGGCGGCCATTGTTTGAAACCCATAACAGATTCCAAATACCGGAATACCAAGTGCAAAGATTGCTGGATCAACTTTAGGTGCGTGATCTGCATAGACTGAAGATGGGCCACCCGAGAGAATGATTGCTTCTGGGTTCTTTGCACTTACTTCAGCTGCCGTAATAGATGATGGAACTATCTCGGAATATACCTTTGCTTCCCGCACGCGACGGGCGATGAGCTGTGCATACTGTGCGCCGAAATCGACGACAAGTACTCCGTGCTTATCGGCCATGCTGCATAACGATTTCTACGCGCTGGAATGACTTCACATCTGAGTATCCGCAGGTGGCCATCGCACGACGTAGTGCACCAAATAAATTCATAGAACCATCGGATGCATGTGATGGCCCATTCAAAATTTCTTCCAGTGTTCCCACGGTTCCCACATTCATGCGCTGACCACGAGGAACCTCAGGATGGTATGCCTCAGAACCCCAATGCCAACCAAGACCTGGAGATTCGACAGCCTTGGCAAGTGCTGCGCCCATCATGACCGCATCTGCTCCACATGCAATCGCCTTTGCAATGTTTCCAGATTTTCCAACGGCGCCGTCGGCAATAACATGGACATAACGTCCGCCAGATTCATCGAGGTATTCACGACGAGCTGCTGCAACATCGGCAACTGCTGTTGCCATCGGAACTTCAATACCAAGAACTGTTTGGGTTGTGTGGGCAGCTCCGCCGCCAAAACCAACGAGAACTCCAGCAGCTCCAGCGCGCATGAGGTGTAGTGCGCCAGTTGTTGTTGCAACCCCGCCCACAATCACTGGCACATCGAGTTCATAGATAAATTTCTTCAAGTTCAGTGCTTCATTTTCGGCGGCAACATGCTCGGCAGACACTGTGGTTCCACGAATAACAAAGATATCCACACCTGCATCAATCACCGCCTTGTGAAGTTGGGCGGTGCGCTGTGGTGAAAGTGATGCCGCAACAGTGACACCTGAATCGCGAATCTGCTTAATACGTTCTTTGATCAGTTCAGGCCGGATAGGTGCGGAATAAATCTCTTGCATGCGACGTGTTGCATGCTGATCTGGCATCGATGCGATTTCACCGAGTGGAATACGTGGATCCTCATAACGAGTCCACAACCCCTCAAGGTTAAGTACTCCTAGACCGCCCAGTTTTCCTATCGCAATCGCAGTCTCTGGTGAGACCACTGAATCCATAGGTGCTGCAATCAGTGGTAGATCAAACTTATAGGCATCTATCTGCCAGGTAGTGGAAACATCTTCCGGGGTACGAGTACGACGACTTGGCACAATGGCAATATCGTCAAATGAATAGGCGTGACGGGCTCTTTTTCCGGGTGCGATTTCGTAATCCATAGCTATTTCTTCTTGCTGTAGTTGGGGGCATCGGCCACATGCAGAACATCATGTGGGTGGCTCTCTTGTAAGCCAGCTGCAGTAATTTGAATGAGGCGACCTTCACGTCGCAGCGTTTCGATATCGGGTGCACCGGCATAACCCATGCCGCTACGAAGTCCGCCAACAAGTTGGTGAACAACATCGGCCACGGGGCCGCGATAGGTAACTTTTCCTTCAATGCCTTCGGGGACAAGTTTGTCTTCAGAAAGAACATCATCTTGCATATATCTATCTTTCGAATATGACTTCTGTTCACCGCGAGATTGCATGGCACCGAGGGAACCCATACCGCGGTATGCCTTGTATGTGCGCCCATCAATTTCCACGAGTTCGCCAGGAGATTCTTCGCACCCAGCAAGTAATGAACCGAGCATCACAGAGTGTGCACCAGCAACAATTGCTTTAACGATGTCACCTGAATATTGAAGTCCACCGTCTGCAATGAGTGGGATGCCAGCCTTGTTACATGCTTTCGCTGCTTCAATAATCGCAGTCACTTGCGGAACACCCACACCTGCAACAACGCGGGTTGTGCAAATTGATCCGGGACCAACGCCTACTTTGACGGCATCGGCGCCAGCGTTGATCAGCGCCTGGGCACCGGCGCGAGTTGCCACATTGCCACCGATGATTTCAATGGTGGAAGAAAACTTCTTTATTCGCGCAATTGCATCGAGTACGGCGCGGTGATGTCCATGAGCTGTGTCTACGACAACAACATCCACCCCGGCTTCAATGAGTGCTTGTGCGCGTGCAAATCCATCATCGCCCACACCAACTGCTGCCCCAGCAAGACCAACGTTTTTTACTAACTTCACATGCGTGACTTGCTCATCGATCGGCAAGTTACGGTGAATAATCCCAATTCCACCAGCTTTAGCCATTGCTATTGCCATCGTGGATTCAGTCACGGTATCCATGGCAGATGAAACTAGTGGCACGGCCAAAGTGATGTTTCGAGTTAGGCGAGTGGAGGTATCTACTTCAGAGGGAACAACATCGGATGCATCAGGTAAAAGCAGGACATCGTCATAGGTCAGCCCGAGCATCGCGACTTTGTCGTTATCGCCGCTCATGAGCCCTCCGTACTGTGGTTGAGCGCCCTAGTCTAACTTGAGAATTAAGCGCCGATTGCCTGCTTGATTTCAGAACAGGCGAGCGCTAAATCCTCAGCAAAGGCAACCTCTTGGCATTGATCTCGGTCCCAGCCAGGGCCACCTAGGACAACTCGCGGGGCTGGGCGAACATTCGGAATTTCCTTAAAGAATTTAGGATCACCATTTTTTGCTAACTGAGCCCAGAGAAATACAGCAGGTGGGGCGCTGCGAGTTACGACCGTAGATAGCGCTGCCAGCGGAGTTCGCGCCCCCATTACCTGACATTCGATATTCAATTCAGCAAGTGCGGCGGTAAGTGCATGCAAAGCTAGACAGTGCAGCTCCTCCCCGACAGATGCCAGCAGCACCGGACGAGGATTGATAGGGCTCTTAATCTCCCTTGAGAAATCACGCAAAACATTTGTGATTGATTCCGAAAGTAAGTGCTCTACTTCAATTCCTTCACCAGTTTGCGCCCAGATATCGCCAACGATAATTAAGACCGGAACCATGACCTCATGCCAACTATCAATGACTCCGAATTGAGAAATTTCCTGACGCAATAGCGCCTCAACAAAATTGTGATCAAGTGATTGCGCAGCGCTCACAATCGCATCCACCACATCAGAGCGCTCGTGAACCGTCTCTACGATCTGCTCCAGGTTAAGACTGCCCTTATGAGATAGGGCTTGTTCGGCAGCCTCTGCCGGACTCACTCCGGCAACAATCAACCGTCGCATCATGATCAATTTGGCGAGGTCTTGCGGGAGATACTTACGATGCTCACCGGCTTCGTGGCCCGATGGACCAAGGCCATATCTGCGGGCCCAGGTGCGAAGAGTTGCCGGGGCTACGCCAATCCGGCGAGCCACCGCCGCCACGGTGAGTTTCTCTTCACCTATGGCAGCCATGACGTAATCCTGTCGGAAAGTGGCTCAACTCACCACCTGAAAAACGGACATTTTGGCCCTTGAACAAGACACGGAACGATTGCCTCTTGAACAACCTATGAAACGATTGTATCCTCTGAGATCCCTAGGGAAAAGGAGAACCATCATGGCTGAACTATCACGACTTCCTCAACCTATTGCTGAGCAATGGGAATGGCAGTACCAAGGTGCCTGCCGATCGATGGACTCTGAGAAGTTCTTCCATCCTGATGGAGAACGTGGACCCCGTCGTCGCAATCGCGAGAATGCCGCGAAGACTATCTGCGCATCATGTCCGGTCATTGCAGCCTGCCGCGCCCACGCGCTCGCCGTCCAAGAACCCTATGGAATCTGGGGCGGTCTATCAGAAGATGATCGCAGCGCAATCTTGATACAGCGCGGCATACCAGTTATTTCACACGCATCATAATTATCAAATAATTACTAGAAGAGAAAAACCCCCGTACTCAGTACGGGGGTTTTCTTATCAACTTTTTTATTAGTGTCCGTGCCCGCCAGGACCGTGGGAATGTCCATGTCCACCAGCTGCTGGCTCTTGATCAGCCGGACGCTCAAATACAACAGCTTCTGTTGTAATAAACATCGCAGCGATAGAGGCAGCATTTGCAAGTGCTGAGCGAGTTACCTTCACTGGGTCGATAACGCCATCTTTTGCAAGATCGCCATAGACATCAGTTGCAGCGTTGAAGCCCTCATGTGATTTCAGTGCGCGGACCTTTGCAACTACTACGTAGCCTTCAAGTCCAGCATTTTCTGCAATCCAGCGAAGTGGTTCATCGCAAGCTTTGCGAACGAGTGCCACACCAACTGCCTTATCGCCTGTGAAGCCGAGGTTGTCATTGAGAGCATCGGCAGCGTGAACAAGTGCTGCTCCTCCACCAATAACGATTCCTTCTTCCACAGCAGCGCGAGTTGCAGAGATAGCATCTTCTAAGCGGTGCTTCTTCTCTTTAAGCTCAACTTCAGTGTGTGCACCGACCTTGATAACACAGACGCCACCAGCGAGTTTTGCAACGCGCTCCTGTAGCTTCTCGCGATCCCAATCAGAGTCAGAGGTTGCTATCTCGTTACGAATTTCACTCACACGACCAGCAACAAGTGCCTTATCGCCAGCTCCATCAACGATTGTGGTTGCATCCTTGGTGATCACGATGCGACGAGCGCGACCGAGATCTTCAAGTGTTGCCGCCTCTAGCTTCATGCCAATTTCACCTGAGATGACTGTGGCTCCCGTCAAGATTGCGATGTCTTGCAACATTGCCTTGCGACGATCTCCAAAGCCTGGTGCCTTAACGGCTGCTGAAGTAAATACTCCGCGCATGCGGTTTACCACAAGAGTAGAAAGTGCTTCGCCTTCAACATCTTCGGCGATGATCAGAAGCGGCTTTCCTGCCTGTGAAACCTTCTCTAGGAGAGGTAGGAGTTCAGGTAGGGCTGAGATTTTATTTGCCGAGATCAACACATAGGCGTCATCTAATACAGATTCCATACGATCTGGATCTGTGACGAAGTATGGCGAGATGTAACCCTTATCGAATTGCATACCTTCTGCAAACTCAAGTTCAAGTGCGGTAGTTGATGCTTCTTCCACAGTGATGACGCCATCTTTACCGACCTTGTCCATTGCTTCTGCAATGAGGTCACCGATTGCGCGATCTTGAGCAGAGATAGTTGCGACGTCAGCAATCTGTGCCTTGTCCTTAACTACTGTTGCATTTTCGCGAAGGCGCGCTGAAACTGCTTCTACAGCTGCTTCGATACCGAGCTTGAGATCCATTGGCTGGGCACCGGCAGCAAGGTTACGAAGACCTTCCTTGACCATCGCTTGAGCCAGAACTGTTGCAGTCGTTGTTCCATCACCAGCGACATCGTTGGTCTTTGTGGCAACTTCCTTAACAAGCTGTGCGCCCATGTTCTCTACTGGATCTGAAAGTTCGATCTCTTTTGCAATTGTCACACCATCATTAGTGATAGTTGGTGCACCAAATGACTTTGCGATAACCACGTTGCGACCCTTAGGCCCAAGAGTTACCTTGACTGTGTCCGCGAGTTGATTAACTCCACGTTCCATTGCGCGACGAGCATGCTCGTCGAATTCCAACATTTTTCCCATGGATTACTTCTCGATAATCGCGAGGATGTCGCGAGCAGAGAGAACGAGGTACTCCTCGTTGTTGTACTTCACTTCAGTTCCGCCGTACTTGCTATAGAGAACAACGTCGCCAACTTTTACATCCATTGGTACGCGAACGCCATCATCGAAGCGGCCTGGGCCAACTGCAACAACTGTGCCTTCTTGTGGCTTCTCTTTCGCGGTATCTGGGATAACAAGACCTGATGCAGTTGTAGTCTCAGCTTCATTTGCCTTAACAACAATGCGATCTTCGAGTGGCTTAATGGCAACTGCCATGGTGGTACTCCTTCTTATTCGAGTGTGTGTTTCGAGTCTTAGCTTTGATATTTCCACTATGCCGGGACTTACCTGCAATTAGCAGTGTGGGCCCGAGAGTGCTAACGCCAAGCCTAGGGGCGCTTATTCCACCCGGCAAATCCAAGAGCTAAAGGCTGACCTGCTCCACCTTCAGGCTCGAATCGGCATCAAAGGCCCCGTGTGTGGCTGGCCTGCCCGAACTGAGCATCAGGGAGCCCAGAGCCGCCACCATCGCCCCATTATCAGTACAAAGGCCGGCGACTGGGATACGAAGCTCCACCCCGGCTTTTTCACAGCGATCAGCTGCCACCGCGCGAAGACGTGAATTAGCAGCTACTCCACCAGCGATCACCAATGAATTAATCCCCGTCGATTTACATGCAGCCAGTGCCTTAAGCAGCAAGACATCAACTACCGCCTCTTGAAATGATGCTGCCACATCTGCGCGAACAAATCTTGGCGTGTTCTCTAAATATCTAGCCACTGCAGTCTTAAGTCCAGAGAAAGAAAATTCATAAGGGCGAGACTGCCAATCTTGGGAAGTTGTCAGCCCTCTTGGAAAATCAATTGCAGTTGGTGATCCGCCAACTGCTTCCCGATCGATTGCAGGCCCGCCCGGAAAACCTAGCGCCAATAGCCGTGCAATTTTATCGAAAGCTTCACCTGCCGCGTCATCCATCGTTGCACCTAGTTTGGTAATTGAACCGGTGATGTCATCTACTTGGAGAAGTGAAGAGTGACCACCGCTAACCAGCAACGCAATAGTTGGATCTGTGGGTTTGTCATGGGTTAAGTAATCAACTGAAACATGAGCTGCTAAATGGTTCACACCATAGAGCGGGCGACCAAGACCTTGCGCAAGTCCACTTGCTGATGCAACGCCGACAAGGAGTGCTCCCACTAATCCGGGGCCAGCTGTCACAGCAATGGCGTCGATATCTTTAAGTGAAATCTTTGCCTCTGTCACGGCGCGTTGGATGCTGGGAAGCATCGCCTCTAAATGTGCACGAGATGCGATTTCAGGAACTACTCCCCCAAAGCGTGCATGTTCTTCCACACTCGATGCAATGACATTAGCCAATAAAGTGCGCCCGCGCACAATTCCTATTGCGGTTTCATCACACGAAGTTTCAATGCCAAGAACTATCGGCTGCATCATGTGAACTCCTTGCGCATGACAAGAGCGTCACTGCCAGGACCGTAGTAATTCATACGTACCGAAATCTGCATATATCCAAGTGCCTGATAGAGCTCGATGGCGGCGGCGTTGGTATGTTCGACTTCCAGCATCATGGCACTGGCGCCACGTTCTTCTGACCATTGCTCAATTTGTCGCATAAATTCGCGGGCTATCCCCTGCCTGCGAAATTCAGTAAGTACTGCCACGGTGAGAATATCTGCCTCAACTCCTGGTGCTGGCAGAAATACGCCGCAATACCCCACGATGCGATTATCACTTTCGGCCACCGACATAAATCGGCTGCGAGGAATTCCAGCAAACTCCTCTTTAAATTGCGCAGCGCTCCACGGTGAATATGGAAATAACTCTTTCTCATAACCGACAAGAACTGGAATATCCAATGCGATGGGCTGGCGATAACTAATCATGGCCGCTCCGCAGTGGGCACAGCATCAGGTCGACGTAAATACATAGGCTCAGTTACGCTCTGACTTGCTGCCAGTGAAACTAGTTTTTGCATATCGGGAAAAACATCAATGATGAAGTTGGCAACTTCAGCTGGTTTATTGACCGAGGGACCAGCAACGCGGACGCCATCTTTGTAACTAGCCCAGTAAATCTCTTTCCGGCGGGCATCAATTGCCACTGTGTACTGATCTTTATCAATTGCAATCGCATCAAGTGAACAGATTCCAATAACAGGAATCTGGCGGGCGAGAGCAAAGGACTGCGCAAATGCGATCCCCACACGAAGACCGGTAAATGGCCCCGGACCCATTCCCACAACTACTTGGTGCGGAGGCTTGGCAACCTTCAGCGCATCTGCAACTAACTCTGAAAGTGCGCGTCCATGATCAGTTGCTCCCTCATGAGCTTTCTCAAAAAGAACTACGCCATCTTCGATAATGCCAACAATCGTCTTTGAAGTTGAGGTGTCGATAGCGAGTGAGATTGTCATAGCTCAACACCCTGCCAGCGCGCGCCGACCTTATTGATAAATACTTCACGAACTTCTTCAGTGCGATCAATGGTGATTTCAAGGCGTTCATCACTTAATCGTGCAGATTCAGCCCCGCCCCATTCAATGACCGTCACGGCATCTTCGCGCGCCGTATCAAGATCCAAGTCATCTAAGTGAACAGCTGCATTGCCACCTTCAAGTAGTCGGTAAGCATCGACATGGATAAGTGTGAGCGGAGCCTGATGAATTCGGGAGATCACAAAGGTGGGCGATGTAACGTCGTTGATGCCAAGTGCTTGACCAATACCTTGAACCAAAACAGTTTTGCCAGCGCCCAATGGGCCGTTGAGCAAGATCAGATCTCCAACGCGGCACTGTGCACCTATGCGCATACCTAGTGCATGCATATCTGCAGCAGTCTCGATTCTCACTCGTGAAGGATAGTTCATAGTGAAAAAGAAGAAGGGCCCCAGTCTCCCAGGGCCCTTCTTCTTAACTTATTGCTGAATTAATAGCCGAAGTCATACTTCAGATCGGCTGGACGATAATCAATATCGCCATTGAGGTAAGGAACCTTTTCTGCAATGTATTGAACATACTTGCTTGTAGGAACCTTTCCTGATTTAGCAGCGACTGCGAGCATATCTACCCATGCCTTCATCTGCTTTGTGGTGAAGGATTGATGGCCTACTCCAGATACTGCTGGAGCTGCCTTCAAATCTGGCGCACCTGTAGCAAGGAACTTTGTGTAGGTTTCAGGTGTCATGGCATAGAGTGCAAGCGTGTTCCAGATTGGCTTCTTGCCAGTTCTTGTCTTCTCCCAAGCTGAAAGTGCCTTTTCGTAGACTTCGCGCTTGCGATCTACATAACGTGATGAGTTACCGGCAAAGACCAAACGATCTGCTTCATTTGAAATCAAGATCGTTGGCTTGGTTGAGGTAAATGATGACTTATCAAGTGCCTTGAACTTGGCAATTGCAGCTGCATCACCTGTAACACGAGGAGCCATGGAAAGCACTCCAAGCATTGCAGCAATACCTTCATCACCTGAAAGTCCTAGGTTGTAACGACCAGAATCAGCCTCATCGAGCAGTGCTGCCCAATTAGTTTTTGTATTGTCGTAGAAACCAGGGCCAGTTATTTCAGACATTGATTGTCCGGCCAAGACTCCAGTTGCGACTGCTTCTCCCATGTTTTCCAGGATTGCAACCGTTGCATTGATGCTGTGCTCAGGCACAAGTGTACTTGTTGAGATTCCATCCATGTGTGCACTCTTTGTTGGAACTCCTGAAAGAAGACCAGTTAGAAGAAGTGCTGAACGTTGTGGAATTGGTGACCCTTTGAGAGCTGCCGGATATTGAAGTCCTGGAGCTCCGTAATTCACCTCCCAAGCCTTGAGCAGTGCTACAACTTTTAGCAATTCTGCTACTGATGCCCCATGTCCTGCCGGCCCCTTCACTCCAAATGCTGCGCAACCTTTAATGGTTGGGTCAGCAAAGACACTGAGGATGTAGAAGATGTCGCATGCAGATTGGATTGAGTCAGCTGGCGAAGGTGTATTTCCAGCCAAGATTCCGACAGCATCGGCATATGTTGGGTACTTTTCAATAAATGGCGTAAGAATAGCGCCAGCCTGAGAAGATCCGTAGACAACCTTCTTCTCAATCTTTGCACCGTACTTCTCCATCGCCGTATCGATAACTTCCTTGAGCATCTCTACTCGGGAGGTGTTATTCCAACCACGGGCTCCCTTATCGGTTCCGTCATATGCTGCAACGCCATAACCGGCAAGCATCATCTCTTTTGTGATGTCTTTACCTGTTGATTGACTAGCAGGAGTAATTTCTTCTACTCCTTTAGGAACAGCAGAAACTCCTGGATATGTTGCTCGGAAACCGTGCTCCCAGAAGAACATAGTTCCCTTGAAGTTAAATGGCACCTTAAATACATATCCAGCACCATTAGCAAGCGTGCCCGTACAGGTTTCAAGAGCTGCTTTGTCAGTTGTACATGTTGGCGCCGCAGCGTTTGCTGCAGGAACAGATACAAGAACACCTGCTGCTACAAGTGCTGCCGCACTCACAGCTGCGATTGATTTACGCATTGATAGTTTCATCTGATTAACCAACCTTTGGTAGTGCATCGGCTGCGATTGCAGGACGTGTGTATTTGAGTTCGGTTACAGCACCCTTAGCTGAATCAGTTGTCCACACTTTACGTGTGCCATCGATTGGCTTAAGCACTGCCGTTGCATCATATTTTCCGATCCAGAAGCCGGTATAAGCCTCGTGGGTCTTTGCAGAGTATCCGAGTGGAGCAAGAGCTGCACTCGATAACTTAGCTGGATTGTTTTCGATGTATTTGATGATTCCTGGACGTGTGAGGTCTTTACCAGCACCCATAAGAGCAGCTGTCATGGTGTAGCCAATGTTCATTCCTTGCAGAACATTGTTATCCCAAGCCTTGCCTGCGGCTGGGCCGGTGTTGAATTCATCATTGATCTTCTTAAATGCTTTGACGAATTCGTCATCTGCTTCACCTGGTGATGGAGCATGTGATGCTGAAATCGTTCCAGCTAGGAGGGCTGCAGAGCTTGCAAAAGGAATACCTTTTGTGAAGAGAATTGTTTGGAAGGTGGTGGCATCTGATCCCACAGAGATGACTATGTACTGTGGCTTGTAGCCAATCTTGTTCGCTGAACCCACAGCTGCTGCAAATGCTGAAGCAGTGGCGCCAACTACAACAACTTCGACGTTATTGTCTTTTAGCTGTTGCATCTGAGCATCGAGTCCACCAGCTTGAGCGCCAGCGATAAATGTTGCGGCATTCTTCTTCGCTGTGAAAGTTACTCCAGCAGTTGCTAGACCTTCCACAGTGTTACGACCGAAGTCATCGGTCTGATAGAGAATTCCGACGTTCTTTGTAGACAGATTCTCCTTGATGTACTTTCCAATAATCTTCGCTTCAACAACGTAGGTTCCCAAAGAACCAAAGGTTGTTGGATACTTCTTAGGATCTGTGTAGAAACCGCTATATCCACTAAGGACAAAGAGGTCAGGGATTCCACGACGGTTAATATCCTTGATAACAGAGATATGTGTCTGGGTTCCAATAGAGCCCACCATCGCAAAGACTTTATCCTTATTAATCAGTGCTGACGCAGTTGAAACTGTGAGGCCAGCCTTGTATGCGTCATCTTTGGCAACCAAAGTGATCTTGCGGCCATAGACGCCGCCCTTTGAATTGACGTAGTCGAAGTAGGCGCGCATGGCGTCATCTACCTTGTTATATCCGGGGCTCGCTGCGCCTGTCTGTGGCAGCTGCATTCCTAAAACAATTTCAGTGTCACTTACACCTGGTGTGCTCGCACCCTGAGCCGGCATCGCCGTGAGCGCGAGCGCTCCAGCGAGGGCTACAGAGATAACTGCGATGGACTTACGAGGTGATCGGGACAGAGATGCACGATTTTTCACTGCATTCACTCTTTCTCTTTGCCTTATATGCGATAAGGGGACATAAGCCGCCATATCGCCACTAGCCCCGAGGTGGGCTAGAACGACCTCACGCTAACAGATACCGAACGGTAAGTGAACGGAAAGAGTCCTCACGGGCGAGTCCCTGCCTACGGGAATGCCTATAATTTTTGTTTATAACAAAAATATATAAAACTTATTTATGTTTGTGAAGCTTCACACCAGCTACTCCAGCAGGGTTTATCACCACTGTGAGAATAAGTAAGAGGCTAGAGATTAGCGCCGGTAAGTAGTTGGAGACCTGTTCGCTTAATTCGAAGTTTCCAAGAATTAGCTCGATCCAGTCAGGTAAGAAAACAACGATGACAGTACCGATAAAGGCGCCGGCAATACTGCGGATTCCGCCAAGTACTGCAGCGGTCAATAACAACAGTGAGAGTGAAACTGGATAGACGCTGGGACCCACTAATCCACGAAGCCCGTAGAGGGCGCCAGATAACCCAGCAAATGTTGATGAGATAACAAAGACATAAATCTTCTGGCGAGCGAAGTTAACTCCGGCAAGTGATGCCGCACTTTCATGATCTCGAATAGATCGCCACATCCGCCCAGTGCGCGATAAGAGAATGTTGGATGCAAAAAAGAGTGCTACCGCTGCAAATGGCAGTGCCACGTAGAGCTGCCATTGTTCATAGGTGGGTTCGCCAAAGAGAGAGGAGAACCACTGTGGTGGATACCCCACATCTACTTGCAACCCTTCATCGCCTTTAAATACTGACATAAATCTATTTGCAATAGTTGGAATTGCAAGTGCAATTACTAGCGTTGTTCCGGCTAAGTACGGTCCGCGAAGTCGAGCTGCCGCAACACCGAGTAATAGACCGGCAATGGCTGAAGAAATAATTGAGAGCGGAATCGCAACCCAGAGTGAAAGTTTGTAATTAATCATCAGCAGCGCCGTGGAATATCCGCCCACCGCCATCAGTGCGCCTTGACCCAAGGACAATTGCCCTGAAATTCCAGTCAGCAACGTGATTGATAGAACGCCAATAAATAAGATCAGCACCACAGCTAGTTGTGCTTGGTTGTAGGCATCAAATTGCAGACCAACGAGCAGTATTAGGGCTGAGAAAATTAGCGTGCGAATAAGGCTGGTGCGTGCTATTGATTTCACTTTGAGATTAGACACGGCGCGCATCCTTTGAGCCGAGAATGCCGCGCGGCCTGATAATCAAAACCAGGAGAAGCACCGCCAAGATAGCCAGATATACATCTTCTGGGGTGTCATAGAAGGTCACAAATGAGATGACCATTCCGAGAATGAACCCTCCGAGTACTGCTCCTGCCGGACTATCGAGTCCGCCAACAACTGCCGCGGTAAAGCCCACGATGAGAACGAGATCAAGTGTGTTCGGCGATAAATTCGAAGTTGGGGTAATGAGAAGTCCAGCTAGTGAAGATGCCGCACCTGATATAGCCCAACTAATTGTACGAGTGCGATTTGTTCGAATTCCACTGAGTTTTGCTACTTCTTGATTAAGGGCTGTTGCGCGCATTGCTAGGCCAATGCCAGTCTTAGTAAAGAACAGTGTTGTGAGAATTAATGTGACAGTCACAATTGACACTACGAAAACATCGAATGAGGTAAAGGGCAAAACATTGCCGGCCACAGTGAAGCCTTCCTGCTTTGCTGGTGAGGGAAATCCTCGCTCTTCTGCAGCCCAGATAATTCCGGCAAGTGCTTGCAGTGCGCCTAGGATTCCAAGGGATGCAATAACAGGAACTGCCGCCCGCATTGATTCACTGCTCAGTAATTCACTCTGCTTCTTATTTGAGAGCGGTCGCATGATGAAAATATCAAGGAGCGCACCAAGTGCGGCCCCAGAAAGAAGGGCTACAAAGAAGGCAAGCCAATATGAATAGCCGTTAGTAATCAGCGTTGAAGCGATGTAAGTACTAAACATCGCCTGACCCATTTGGGCAAAGTTCACAATGCCGGCACCGCGCCAGACAATGACGAGACCGAGCGCAACGAGTGCGAAGATCGCTCCACGAGATGTGCCTAAAGATAGGGCTGCTAAGAAAGTATTCATCAATACCCCAAATATGCAGCGCGTAGTTTTGCATCAGCTTTGAGCTCTGCTGCAGGGCGATCTGCCACAACTTTTCCAAGTGCGAGCAGCACACCGTGGTCTGCCACACCGAGTGCGGTATTGGCATTTTGCTCGACAAGTAAAACCGAAAGCCCAGTGCTGCGACACAGGATATTTACGGAATCAATGATTTGTTCAACAACAAGAGGTGCCAATCCCAGTGATGGTTCATCTAGAAGAAGTAATTGTGGACGCGACACCAAGGCGCGGCTGATAGCCAACATCTGACGTTCTCCGCCAGAGAGCGTGCCTGCTAATTGTTTACGGCGCTCTTTAAGTCGCGGAAAGAGTGTATACATCTCATCTATTGCAGTTGTTATATCTGACTTAAATTTTCTACGGCGGAAAAGAGAACCCATCGAGATATTTTCTTCCACGCTCAACTCTGAAATCACTGCATGCCCCTCAGGAACATGTGCGATTCCCAATCGGACAATATCTTCTGGGCGCTTTCCTAGGATTGATTGCCCTTTCCATGTGATGGAACCGGAACTGGGATGTTCCAGACCTGAAATCGTGCGCAGTAACGTGCTCTTTCCGGCGCCGTTGGCGCCAATCACGGTAGTGATCTTTGATTCCTGCGCCTGCATCGATACGCCATCAATGGCCACAACAGAACCGAAGCGAGTGACGAGATTGTCAATCTTAAGCATGCGCACCGCCCAACTTTTCACTGCCGGTTTGCTGTGAGGTGCCAAGGTAGGCAGCGAGCACAGCTGGGTCGCGCTTAACAGTGTCGAAGCTTCCACTTGAGATGACTTTTCCAAAGTTTAAAACATAGACCTGGTCTGAGATCGCGCCAATAAAATCCACATGATGTTCGACAATGACGATTGCACAGCGTTGCTTTAATTGCTTGAGAAGTGAAGCAAATTTATCAATGTCATCTTGACCTAATCCGGCAGCAGGTTCATCCAGAAGAAGTATCTCGGGTTGAGAAACTAGCGCCCGAGCAATAGAAACTCGCTTGCTCTCTGGATAGGTAAGTTCGCCAGGCATCTTCTCGGCTAAATCCAGCGCACCAGCCCACGCAAGTGCATCACTTGCACGCCGGCGCAGCTTTGCTTCTGCTCGCCCTGAGAGTCCTAATAAATCTCTAAAAAAGTTGGTACCGCTGCTGTGATTGGCGCCCATCATGACATTTTCAATAACGCTCAATCCGCTAAAGAGTCCAACACCTTGCAATGTACGACTTATGCCAAGTCCGGCCAAATCATGACTTGCTGGCCATTTCATCTCTTTGCCATGAATAGCAATTGCTCCAGAAGCTGGCGTGACAAGTCCTGAAATCGCATTAAATATTGTTGTCTTACCCGCACCATTGGGGCCAATCAGACCCACAATTGTGTTGGGTGCGATTTCAAGAAATACATCATCGAGTGCGGTAAGGCCGCCGAATTTAACGCTGAGATGAGAAATTGATAGAGCTGGACCAGCACTCATAACGTCCTCTCTTTCATCAATCTCAGAGCATTCAATCTGGAATTAGTAAACATGGGGCGCGTAGATTCTAGGCACACGCGGGCCTATTCGTGTGACTATCTCATAATTAATTGATTGAGACGCTGCTCCCCAGTCATCTGCTGTGTATTCACCGTGTGAACCGTTACCGAAAACTGTCACCCAGTCTCCCGAGCGAGCCTTGGAATCCGCACCTAAATCCACAACAAATTGATCCATGGATACTCGACCAATAATCGGTGCGCGCTTTCCTGCAGACCACACTCCGGCAGTGCGTGCGATCCGTGGAATTCCATCGGCATACCCCATCGCAACTACACCTAACTTGGTGTCGACCGTTGTGCTCTGGGTTGCCCCATAACCAACAGGTGATCCGGCTGGAACATCTTTTACTAAATAGAGAGCAGCCCGTAACTGCATAGCTGGGCGAAGGCCGAGAGATTTGGAATCACCGAGTGTCTGCACATCGGGAGAAAGTCCATACATCGCAATACCTGTGCGCACCATGTCAAAGCTAGCAGCGCCATTTTTTAGTGTGGCCGCTGAGTTCGATAAATGTCTCATGATGTTGACGTGGCCAAGAGAATTCAGATGCGCAACGGCAGCGCTAAATCGCCCCAGTTGATCACTATTTTGTTTTTCAGCTGGCTCATCTGCCCGGGCAAAATGCGAGAAGATTCCGACAACTTCCACACCCTTTAGATGCTCTGCAGTGAGTTGATCCCATTCATTCAGAAACCCACCACGGGTCATACCGGTATCAACTTCCAAGTGAATGCGCGCTTTCTTAGACTTAGCTGCTGCCGAAATTTCTTTCAGCGCAGCTAGTGATGCCACAGCGATTTCAATATCTAACTCGATCCCTTGTGCAAAATCTGAGCCAGGTTGCACAAGCCACGCCAAGATTGGCGCAGTGATTCCTGCTTCACGCAGCGCAACTGCTTCTTCCAGGAGGGCAACGCCAAGGTATGAAGCACCGGCTGATAGCGCTGCCTTGGCAACCGGAATGAGTCCATGGCCGTAGGCATCAGCTTTCACAACTGCCAGAAGATTTGTTCCAGAACGCTCTTTAAGTAGTTCAACGTTATGTTTGATTGCACTGAGATCAATAAGTGCTTCTGCTCTCATCGCTCAATCACCACCATCGCCGATGCGATACCACCATCGTGTGAAAGTGAAAGGTGCACGGTGGCGCCGTCAATGAGTTCTGCGATTGCACCACGAAAGAGAAAGTCGGGTTTACCGTTTTCATGGTTAATGACTTCAGCATCGTGCCACTGCAGCCCATGAGTTGGACTCAAGGCTTTATAGAGCGCCTCTTTGGCGGCAAAGCGGGCGGCAAGTGATGGTGCGGATTTGGTACGTTCAGATTCGGTAAATAGTTTTTGCGCCAAATGTGGGGTGCGCTCGAGGGATTGCTTAAATCGGGCAATGTCTACGACATCGATGCCAATTCCATCAATCATGACACTGAGTCTATTAGTGGTTAGTGAAGTTGGCTATCAGATGGGAAATATCGGTCTATCGCGATTATCAAAACCAAAAGGGAACCCCCAAGTAAGAGGCCACCGAAGAGATCTGAGAACCAGTGGGTATTTCGCAGCAATGAGACTACACAAACAGTTAAGGCAAGCAGGCCAACGCCAGCGCTAGCAAGCCTTCCTTGATAGCGATTGACATGGGCGTATCGGTAAATCAAATATGCAACCATCCCCCAAATAAGAATGGCATTTGATGCATGACCACTGGGATATGACATTCCACCAGCATGCAAGAGATCGAAACCTTCTTTTGGCTTTGTGCGGCCTAACCCATATTTAAATGCACCAACAACTACGTTGAGGGCAAGAAATGAGAGCACTCCTAAATTAATTGGCCGCCATGTTTTAAATCGGCGCGAGATGTAAACGGCAACAATCAGCAGCGCAACCCCAGAGACGCCACGCAGACCTAGGTCATCTAGCCTGCGAATAACAAAGTTAGATAAACCTTGGAATTTCGGGTGATCTACATCGTTAAAAGTGCGGTCAATCTCAATGAGAAATCCGTTGGTGAGTACCTGATAAGTAACAAATAAGTAACCTGCGAATAGGCTTGCTGACCACTTCAGAGCACGGCGCATTTGGCGCTGGCGAGGATCGACAATCGTTGACATAGTTATTCGACGGTGACCGATTTAGCCAAGTTACGAGGTTGGTCTACATCTGTGCCACGAGCCACAGCTATTTCATATGCAAAGACTTGCAGCGGAACGGTTGCAAGGACCGGCTGGAATAAGGAAGATGTCACAGGAATGCGAATAATGTGTTCGGCGCCAATTACTTCAGCACCTTCTGGAGCAATGACAACTACACGAGCACCGCGTGCCTTTACCTCTTGAATGTTACTGAGCATCTTCTCATCCAAGCCATGCTCATCAGCAGGCGGCAATATTGCAATCACAGCAGTACCTTCTTCAATGAGAGCGATGGGGCCGTGTTTAAGTTCGCCGCCTGCAAATCCTTCAGCATGAATATATGCAAGCTCTTTTAATTTAAGTGCCCCTTCAAGTGCAACGGGATATTCAATTCCGCGCCCTAAAAAGAGAATGGTGTCGTTCTTTACAAACTTACGAGTTAGCTCACGAAGGGGTTCGATAGTTTCCAAGATTTGTTCCACCTTGCCAGGAAGCTCAAGCATCTGGCTATATAGATCGCGTACCTCTTTTTCGGTGAGCTGCTTTCGCACCTGCGCCAGTTTCAGGCCGATGAGATAGATAGCAACAATTTGTGTAAGAAACGCTTTCGTTGATGCAACAGCAATTTCAGGACCTGCATGGGTATAGAGAACAGCATCTGATTCGCGTGGGATCGTAGATGAGTTTGTATTACAGACTGCCAATACTCGAGCGCCAGCTGCCTTTGCATGGCGCACCGCCATCAGCAAATCCATAGTTTCACCTGATTGTGAGATTGCGATGACGAGTGAATCTTTATCAATAATCGGATCGCGATAGCGATATTCAGAGGCAATCTCCACATCAACGGGAATCTTTGCCCATTTTTCGATTGCATACTTTGCCACCATGCCTGCGTGATAGGCGGTGCCGCAAGCAATGACAGAAATTCTCTTAATCTGTCTCATTTCATCATCGCTCATATGTAATTCATCAAGAAGTATCTGGTTGTTATCACTCAGGCGGCCAATAAGAGTGTCGGCTATTGCTTTTGGTTGATCAAAGATTTCCTTGAGCATGAAATGGGCGAACCCGCCTTTTTGCGCCGCCGCTGCATCCCATGTGATTTCATATTCACGAAGTGCAACAGCCCGGCCTTCGAGGTCACAGATTGTGATTGCCTCTGGGCTGATGGTGACAACTTCATCTTGGCCAAGTTCAACTGCGCGCTTGGTGTAATCGATAAAGGCAGCGACATCAGATGCTAAGAAATTTTCACCCTTGCCAATACCGGCTACCAATGGCGAATTACGGCGCACTCCCACGATTGTTTGTGGGGCATCTGCGTGAATGGCAAGAAGTGTGAAAGAGCCGCGAAGTCGTTTGACCGCTGCCCGCATGGCCGCGGTGAGATCACCACCATGTTCTTTGCGAAGGTCAGAAAGTAAGTGGGCTACAGATTCGGTATCTGTTTCAGATGAGAAGGCATGACCGCGAGCTTCTAGCTCTTTGCGTAGCTCTGAATAATTCTCAATGATTCCATTGTGAATAACTGCCAGCTTGCCTTCATTATCTAAGTGAGGGTGCGCATTACTGTCAGTGGGGCCACCGTGTGTTGCCCAACGTGTGTGTCCGATTCCAGAATGCACAGTGGGTAAATTTGCCGGAAGCGCCGCTTCAAGATTAGCGAGTTTGCCGGCACGCTTTTCCACAAAGAGAGAGTTGTTGGTACCAAGTGCGATTCCGGCAGAGTCATATCCGCGATATTCAAGTCGGCGAAGACCTTCAACGATGGGCGTGATTGCAGATTGTGGTCCGGTGTAACCCACGATTCCGCACACGAATTAGTTCCCCAGTTCTGCTTTCACAACAGCTGCAAGAGATGTTGCGATGTCTTGCGCAAGGTTATCACTCGAGGCCTCAACCATCACTCTTACCAGCGCCTCGGTACCAGATGCGCGCAATAAGACTCGACCATTCTCGCCAAGAGTTGATTCGGCAGTAGCCACAGCCTTTGCAATCGCTGCTGATTCATCCAACTTATCTTTTTTCACATCAGAGACATTGATCAGAACCTGTGGGAAGCGCTGCATTTGTGATGCTAGTTCTGCCAGCGACTTCCCGCTGCGAACTACTTCTTGTGCCAATTGCAGGGCGGTAAGAATTCCGTCGCCAGTGTTGGCAAATTCGCGCATAATCAAATGTCCTGATTGTTCCCCACCTAATGAGAAATCGCCCTCAATCATCTTCTCAAGCACATAGCGGTCACCGACTGCTGTGCTAATGACTGAAATACCAGCATCTTTCATAGCATGCATAAATCCTAGGTTGCTCATTACTGTGCCGACGATTGTGTTAGATGTAAGGCCACCGCGGTTTTTGAATCCAATAGCAAGAATTGTCATGATGGCATCGCCATCGACAACCTTGCCAGCACCATCGATAGCAAGGCATCGATCAGCATCGCCATCATGGGCAATTCCAAAGTCGGCGCCCTCTTTAACAACAGCTGCCTGTAAATCTTCTAAGTGGGTAGATCCACAGTTCTCGTTAATGTTCCAGCCATCAGGAGAACGATGAATAGCAACGACAGTTGCTCCAGCTTTTTCATATGCAATGGGTGCGACAAAAGAAGATGCACCATTGGCACAATCAACAACAATTTTCAGACCTTTAAGGGGTGTAGTTACCGAAGTGGCTAGATGGTTGAGATAGCGAGCGCTGGCGGTGTCATCAAAGGTAATGCGTCCAACATTTCGCCCGGTAGGACGTGTCCATGGCTCGCCCATACGCTTTTCAATAGCGGCTTCGATGGAATCATCAAGCTTTCCACCACCACGTGAGAACAATTTGATTCCGTTATCTGGCATCGGGTTATGCGATGCTGAAATCATGACCCCGAGATCGGCCCCTGATTCACCCACAAGGTAGGCAATCGCTGGGGTTGGTAATACACCAACGCGATACACATCGATACCCGCACTTGCTAAACCTGCAGCAACAGCTGCTTCTAAGAATTCTCCTGATGCACGGGAATCTTGGCCAACTATGGCTCTAGGACGCTTGCCTTTATTACTCGATGATTCAACGAGAATATGCGCTGCCGCGACCGCCACATCAACTGCTATTTCAGCGGTAAGTGTTTGCCCGTTTGCTAAACCACGAATCCCGTCTGTTCCAAAGAGAGCCATAACAACTCCTTTACTGCAGGAACAAACGGGATATCTGGATAAAAAGAATTAACGCTTTGAGTACTGTGAACGCTTACGTGCCTTCTTAAGGCCGTACTTCTTACGTTCAATCACACGAGCATCGCGCTTGAGGAAGCCAGCTTTCTTCAGTGCTGGACGGTTAGCCTCAGTATCGATCTCGTTAAGTGAACGTGCAACACCAAGACGTAGTGCGCCAGCTTGACCTGAAACTCCACCACCGTTGATGCGAGCAAAAACATCGTAGAGACCCTCTGCACCTACTGTGCGAAATGGTTCTGAAACTAGTTGCTGGTGAACCTTATTTGGGAAATAACCATCGAGTGTCTTGCCGTTTACAACCCAGCGACCTGTACCTGGAACTAGGCGAACGCGAGCAACTGCTTCCTTGCGGCGACCTGTGCCAGCACCTGGTGCAGTGATTGCCTTGCGGTTAGTTGCAGCAGCTGGAGTAGCTGAAGAGTAGGAAGTAAGTGTCTCTGTCTCGTCGATCTCGTTGAAAGTTGTATCTGACATGTTTATTTACTTATCCCTTACTTCGCTACTTGAGAAACTTGAGTGAATACATATGGAACTGGTGACTGTGCTGCATGTGGATGCTCTGGGCCGGCATAGACCTTGAGCTTCAATGCAACCTGTGCGCCAAGACGGTTCTTTGGAAGCATTCCCTTGATCGCTTTTTCAACAGCGCGTGTTGGGTGCTTTTCAATCAGTTCACCGTAGACAGTTGAAGTTAAGCCGCCTGGGAAACCTGAGTGGTGGTGTGCAAACTTTGTCAGCGCCTTGTTGCCAGAGAGCGCGATTTTTTCAGCGTTGATGACGATAACGAAGTCGCCCATATCCATGTGCGGTGCAAATGTTGCTTTGTGCTTTCCGCGTAGAAGAACGGCTGCATGGGTTGCAAGACGACCGAGCACAACATCCTGTGCATCAATAACGTGCCACTTACGGTCGGCGTCGCCTGCCTTGGGGCTATATGTACGCATGCTTTATTACCTTCTTCTTTTCTTTATCTTGGGGACTACTTTCGGCACCTAATCTGGCGCAGGGGATGAACTTTACCTGCCCTGGAGTGCCAGGCCAAATCGGCCTCTGAGCGTGAAAAACGCTTTATTCACGCTTGGCGACAGTGATTTTAGCCCGCTCTAGCAGCTGATCATTATTGGGGTAATCAACTTGATACAGAGTCAGGCCGCGGGCGGGGAATACCAAGGAATCTGAGACTCGCTCTTTATTGGCCAGCAATTGCGCAATCCAGGCAGGGCTTTGCCGCCCGTCAGCAACACAGACAACTGCGCCCACAAGATTGCGCACCATGGAGTAACAGAAGGCATCGGCAACAACATCGGCAACCAGCAAGCCCTCGTCACTACGGTGCCACTCATATTTTTCTAGAGTTCTGATAGTTGTTCCGCCTACCTTGAATTTACAGAACGCGGCAAAGTCGTGATGGCCTAAAAGCAGCGCACTTGCTTCATTCATGCGATCAGCATCAAGTGGGCGATACCACGATGCGACATCGTGGCGAGAAAGAGGTGCGATGACATCGTTGTTATCAAGAATCTTGTAACTGTAATACCTGCGCAAGGCAGAAAAACGGGCATGAAAGCCTTGAGGGGCATCGCTGACATTCATGATGCGCACATCTTCATCAAGAATTCTATTTAGTTTGTAGCGCAGATCTAGGTAGGTAAGTTCTCGGTCAAACATTGCATCAGGCACATCAACATGTATTACTTGCCCTGTTGCGTGGACTCCGGCATCGGTGCGCCCAGCAACTATTGAATCGATATTTGTCTGTGAGATTCGGGAAATAGCTTCTTCAATAAGATCTTGCAGTGTTCGGTGGCCTGGTTGTGTTGCCCAGCCAAAGAAGTGGGTGCCATCGTAGGCAATATCAAGCCGTAAACGACGAAACCCACTCTCAGGAAAGAGAGTGGGCGCCGCCATGGTAAAGGTAAGTGTTTTTACTTATCTGTTACGAGTTCGATCACTGCCATAGGAGCGTTATCGCCCTTACGTGGACCAATCTTTGTAATGCGTGTGTATCCACCTTCGCGGTTAGCAAAGGTTGGAGCGATTACTGTAAAGAGTGTGTGAACAACGCTCTTGTTAGCAATACGCGCCATTACTTCACGGCGAGCAGAGAGGTCGCCCTTCTTACCGAAGGTAATCAACTTTTCAGCTAGTGGACGAAGACGCTTCGCCTTTGCTTCTGTAGTTGTGATCTTTCCGTGCTCGAACAACTGCTCGGCAAGAGTACGAAGAATCAAGCGCTCATGTGATGGGCCGGAACCCAAACGTGGGCCTTTAGTTGGCTTTGGCATTGTTTTCTCCTTTATGCCTGATCTGCGTCAGCGAAGTCTTCATCTGACACGTTGTAGTTCTGATGTTGTGAAGGATCAAATCCTGCTGGGCTGTCCTTAAGTGACATTCCCATTGATACAAGCTTTGCCTTAATTTCATCGATTGATTTTGATCCGAAGTTACGGATATCAAGTAGGTCAGCCTCTGAACGATTAACGAGTTCACCCACTGTGTGAATGCCTTCGCGCTTCAAGCAGTTATATGAACGTACTGTGAGATCAAGATCTTCGATAGGAAGAGCAAGGTCAGCAGCGAGAGCAGCATCCATAACAGATGGCCCCATCTCGATACCTTCTGCATCAAGATTAAGTTCGCGAGCGAGTCCGAAGAGCTCAACAAGTGTCTTTCCAGCAGATGCAACAGCATCGCGTGGCTTCATTGATGGCTTTGTCTCAACATCAACAACAAGACGATCGAAGTCTGTGCGCTGTTCAACGCGAGTTGCTTCAACCTTGTAGGTCACCTTAAGAACTGGAGAGTAGATTGAGTCAACAGGAATGCGACCAATCTCTGCTCCAGCTTGCTTATTCTGAACTGCAGTCACATATCCGCGACCACGCTCAACTGTAAGTTCGATTTCAAGGTTTGCCTTGCCGTTTAGTGTTGCAATGTGAAGCTCAGGGTTGTGAACTTCTACGCCACTTGGAACAGCGATATCAGCACCTGTGACAGCGCCAGCACCTGACTTACGGATGTAAATCACTGAAGGCTCATCGTTATCACTTGAAAGAACAAGGTTCTTGATGTTCAAGACGATATCTGTGAGATCTTCCTTCACGCCTTCAAGAGTTGTGAACTCGTGGAGAGCTCCAGCAACACGAATGCTTGTTACTGCAGCACCTGGAATAGATGAAAGCAGGGTACGGCGCATTGAGTTGCCGAGTGTGTAGCCGAAACCTGGCTCAAGTGGTTCGATGATGAAACGTGAGCGGTTCTCGGAAATTACTTCTTCGCTAAGCGTTGGGCGTTGTGCAATTAGCACTTGTGCTCCTCTTTCTTCTCGTGGAAATCCTCTATTTGATTTCCTCTAGGGGGTTGAAAAATTACTTGCTGTAGAGCTCAACAATGAGCTGTTCTTGAACCTGGGTATCGATCACTGATCGAGCAGGTACACCGTGGATGATGATGCGCATCTGTGCTGCAACAACTTCCATCCACGCTGGAACAGACTTCTCACCGAACTCTGCGCTTGCGACGATAAATGGTGTGAGGTCGTGTGACTTTGAAAGAACATCAATGATGTCCATTGGAGATACACGATATGAAGGAATGTTTACCTTCTTACCATTGACAACGAAGTGACCATGGCGAACCAACTGGCGCGCCATGTCACGAGACTTTGCAAATCCTGCGCGGAATACAACGTTATCGAGGCGAGTCTCAAGAAGAATAAGAAGGTTTTCACCAGTCTTACCTTGCTTGCGGTTCGCTTCTTCGTAGTAACCACGGAACTGCTTTTCGAGAACACCATAAATACGTGCGCACTTTTGCTTTTCGCGCATCTGCAATAGGTATTCAGACTCCTTTGAACGGCCGCGGCCGTGCTGTCCTGGTGGATAAGGACGAGATTCGATCGGACACTTTGGTCCATCGCACTTTGAGCCCTTAAGGAAGAGCTTTACTTTTTCGCGACGGCAACGCTTGCAGTCTGCTCCGGTATAACGAGCCATTTATTCTCTTCCTTCCTTAAACTCGACGTGGTTTCGGTGGGCGGCAGCCATTGTGTGGAGCTGGAGTTGTATCTGAGATTGCTCCAACTTCTAGGCCTGCTGCTTGCAATGAACGGATTGCAGTTTCGCGTCCGGAACCAGGTCCCTTTACGAAAACATCTACTTTCTTTAGGCCGTGCTCCTGTGCGCGACGAGCTGCTGCTTCTGCTGCAAGCTGTGCTGCGAATGGAGTCGACTTACGTGAGCCCTTGAAACCTACTTGGCCAGATGATGACCAAGAGATAACAGCCCCTGTTGGATCAGTGATTGAGATGATTGTGTTGTTGAAGGTTGACTTGATGAAAGCCTTACCTACTGCAACGTTCTTCTTCTCTTTCTTACGAAGCTTTACTTTGCCCTTTGCTGGGGCTGCTGTTTTTGCTTTAGGAGTGGCCATTACTTAGTCACCTTCTTCTTGCCGGCAATTGCCTTACGTGGACCCTTACGAGTACGAGCGTTTGTGTGAGTGCGCTGACCACGTACAGGAAGTCCCTTGCGGTGACGAATACCTTGGTAGCTTTGAATTTCAACTTTACGACGGATATCGCCTGCAACTTCGCGGCGAAGATCTCCTTCGATTTTGTAATTGGCTTCGATGTATTCACGAAGCTGAGCAAGTTCTGACTCTTGCAAATCTTTTACGCGAGTATCTGGTGAAATACCAGTTGCCGCGAGAGTTTCGTGGGAACGGGTAAGACCCATTCCGAAAATGTATGTGAGTGCAATCTCAACACGCTTTTCACGTGGAAGATCGACACCGACTAGACGTGCCATATGTTCAACCATTTCTATATCCGGAGGTCCTTCGCAATGCTCCTCGACATATTTATCGAGCCCTGGCCTACCGGTCCGGGGGTCTTAACTATTTCTAGTTAAGTCGCATCACGCGTACTTATCTTTGTCTCGGAGTTACCCTTGACGCTGCTTGTGACGAAGATTTTCGCAGATCACCATTACGCGACCCTTGCGACGAATGACTTTGCACTTGTCGCAAATCTTCTTCACGCTTGGATTAACCTTCACGTGTTTTCCTTTTGTTAGTGGGGGCGAAAGATTTACTTGTAACGGTAAATAATTCGACCCTTTGTAAGGTCATATGGACTTAGCTCTACGATCACACGATCTGCAGGCAAAATACGAATGTAGTTCTTTCGCATCTTTCCTGAAATGTGCGCCAAGACTTTATGTCCATTTGTAAGTTCAACACGGAACATCGCATTAGGTAACGCCTCAGCAACAGTGCCTTCGATTTCGATCGCACCATCTTTACTTGCCAAGGATCAATACCTTCTTCTCTTTTTCCATGTGAACGAACAGGGTCGAACCACGCTCAAAACCGAGAGGAATTGAATGTGGCGCGAAGGGTCATTCTATGGCAGAGCCCCTTATAAAGGGAAATCGCCCAAAAAGAGCTGATTGACCGTACCCGACACGCCGCCTAGGCGAGGAGTTCGGAGGTCTCTATGCCAAAGCGAGCCAGTTCTGCTTTGCCGCCATCGAGTGCGGTCAGAACAAAGGGCTTTCCATCAGGGCAGATGACATATGAGTTTTCGAAGTGGGCGCCACGAGATTGATCCGTTGAAACCACGGTCCATTTATCGCTCAAGACTTTGGTCTTGGGTGATCCCCGAGTAATCATCGGTTCGATGGCAAGTGCCATTCCAGGAATGATTTCTGGGCCGTTTCCGCCCTTTCCAAAGTTCAATACATGAGGCTCTTGGTGCATCTCAGTGCCGATTCCATGGCCACCGTATTCTTGCAAGATTCCATACTTACCTTGCGAATCTATGTATTGCTCAATTGCGTGACCAATATCGGAAAGTCGAGCACCGTTTTTGCCGGCTGCAATACCAACCCACATTGATTCTTCGCATGTGTCCATCAGCTTCTGATCTGCTGGATCTAGGTTTCCAATGCCGATAGAAAATGCAGCATCTCCATGCCAACCATCGATAATTGCTCCGCAATCAATAGAGACGATATCTCCATCGTTAATCACGCGCGTTCCAGGAATGCCGTGGACAATCTCATCGTTGATTGAGACGCAGATAGTTGCTGGAAATCCATGATAGCCAAGGAAGTTTGAGGTGCCTCCCCCGCGTTTGATATTTGCTGCCGCAATTGCGTCCAGGGCAGCTGTTGTCATGCCAGCTTTGATATTTTCCCGCAGAAGTTGCAACGTTTGTCCGACCAAGAGACCGGCGCGACGCATCACCTTGAGTTGTTCAAGGTCTTTGATTTGAATTGCCATGGTGCTTACTTAGCCGTGAACGCGACTTAACGCAGTAATCGCGCGCTCTGTAATATCTGCTACATCGCCATCGGCGCCAATAGTAATAAGCAAGCCTTCGTTGCGATAGAAAGAGATGATAGGCGCAGTCTGCTCTTCATAGACAGCAAGGCGCTTGGCAATCACTTCTTCTTTATCATCTTCGCGTTGGTAGAGCTCGCCACCACATGCCGCACACTTCTCAAGGTTGGCTGCAGCCGGTGCCCCACACTCTTTACAGGTGCGGCGTGAGGATAGGCGCTTAATGATGATTTCATTTTCAATTGCTAGTTCTAGGACAGCTTGAAGTGGTGTGCCCTTTTCAGTTAAGAAAGCACGCAAGACCTCAGCTTGCACGGTGTTACGTGGAAAGCCATCGAGTAGGAATCCGTTTGCAACATCGTCATGAGTAAGGCGATCTTTGACCATCTCATTGGTCACTGAATCAGGAACTAGTTGTCCAGAATCCATAAATCCTTTTGCCTTAAGACCGAGCGGTGTGCTGGCTTTGAGGTTTGCCCGGAAAATATCGCCGGTAGAGATATGAGGAATTGAATAGTGCGCAGCCAGGAACTGAGCTTGAGTTCCTTTACCGGCACCTGGTGGACCTACCAGGACTAAACGCATTACTTCAAGAAACCTTCATATGAACGCTGCTGCAACTGGCTCTCGATCTGCTTGGCTGTATCTAGACCAACGCCAACCACAATCAGAATTGCAGTTCCACCGAATGGGAAGTTCTGGGTGGCACCGAAGAGAACGAGTGCGAAGACTGGAATGAGTGCAACAAGTGCCAGATAGAGCGCACCAGGGGCGGTAATACGAGAGAGAACATACTGAAGGTATTCAGTTGTTGGTCGTCCGGCACGGATTCCTGGAATAAATCCACCGTACTTCTTCATATTATCTGCAACCTCTTCTGGGTTAAATGTGATTGCAACGTAGAAGTAAGTGAAGAAAATAATGAGAGCTGCGTAGGTAACCATATAAATGGGGTGATCACCGGTAACTAAGTTACGTGAAACCCACACCGCCCATCCTGATTGGCTATTGGTAAAGTTCACAATCAGCGATGGAATATAGAGAAGTGATGATGCGAAGATAACCGGGATAACTCCAGCCTGGTTTACCTTAATTGGAATATAGGTTGATGTTCCGCCATATGCCTGACGTCCCACCATGCGCTTGGCGTATTGCACCGGAATTCGACGCTGCGCCTGTTCAACGAATACAACAGCGGCAACTACGACGACTCCCACTGCGCAAACGAATAGGAATGCGAAGAGGCCCTTTTGAAGCTTGATTGACCAGAGCTGACCGGGGAAAGTTGATGCGATTGATGTGAAGATAAGGATGGACATTCCATTACCAACACCACGATCAGTGATGAGCTCACCAAGCCACATGATTACTGATGTTCCTGCTGTCATCACAACAATCATGGTCAAGATACGTTGCCATGAAGTGTCAGGAATGATGGGAACATTACAACCGGAGATCAAGCGACCAGGTGTACGAGCAACAGCAACAAGACCTGTTGACTGCAAGATTGCAAGTCCGATGGTGAGGTAGCGGGTGTACTGAGTGAGCTTTGCAGTACCTGACTGTCCTTCCTTCTTCAGTGTTTCAAAGCGAGGAATAACAACGGTCAGCAACTGAATAATGATTGAGCTGGTGATGTAAGGCATGATGCCGAGTGCAAAGACTGAGAGCTGCAAGAGCGCTCCACCTGAGAAAAGATTGATAAGCCCGAATAGGCCACCAGTCTGTGCTTGGGCAAGACATCCCTTTACCGCTGTGTATGAAACACCTGGTGTTGGAACGACGGAACCAAAGCGGAAGAGGGCCATGATTGAGAGAGTGAAGAAGATTTTCTTACGAAGTTCAGGCGTCTTAAATGCCATTCCAAATGCTGAAAGCATCAATCTTCTCCCTCTAGCTCAATAATGTTTGTTTGTATTACAGAGTTGCTGTCGATCCACCAGCAGCTGAGATCTTCTCAATCGCTGATGCAGAAAATGCATGTGCCGTAATAGATACCTTAACTGCAATTTCGCCATTTCCAAGAACCTTTACAGGTAGTGAATCGCGAACTGCACCCTTTTCAATGAGATCTGCAACTGTTACAGCGCCACCCTTTGGAAAGAGTGCGTTGATTGTTGAGACATTCACTGCCTGGTACTCAATACGTGCCGGGTTCTTAAAGCCGCGAAGCTTTGGAAGACGCATGACGAGCGGAAGTTGACCACCTTCGAAACCAGGACGAACCGTGTTACGAGCATGTGTTCCCTTACCGCCACGACCAGCAGTCTTACCCTTTGATGCTTCTCCGCGACCCTTACGAGTCTTGTCTTTCTTAGCACCTGGAGCTGGACGAAGATGATGAAGTTTAAGTGTCATCTTTATTCGACCTCCTCTACCTTGATTAAGTGGCGAGCAGCTACTGCCATGCCACGAATTTCTGGACGATCTTCTTTGACGACAACGTCATTGATGCGCTTGAGTCCGAGTGAACGAACGGTGTTGCGAATCTCTGGCTTATTGCCGACTGTTGATTTGACTTGTGTGATCTTTAAACGTGGCATTAGACACCAACTGTCATCTGTGAGGCGCGAATAATTGCTGCAGGAGCAACATCTTCCAACGGACGACCGCGGCGTGCTGCAATTTGTGCAGGTGACTCAAGCATCTTCAGTGCTGCAACAGTGGCGTGAACCATGTTGATTGCATTTGAAGAACCGAGAGACTTTGTCAGTACATCGTGAACACCAGCGCACTCAAGTACGGCGCGAACAGGGCCTCCGGCGATTACTCCGGTACCTGGACTTGCTGGGCGAAGTAGAACTACACCCGCTGCTGTTTCACCCTGTACTGGGTGAGGAATTGTTCCTTGAACGCGTGGCACTACGAAGAATGACTTCTTAGCTTCTTCAACTGCCTTAGCGATAGCTTGTGGAACTTCCTTAGATTTTCCGTAGCCAACGCCAACGGTTCCGTTCTGATCTCCCACAACAACGAGTGCTGTGAATGAGAAGCGACGTCCGCCCTTCACAACCTTTGACACGCGGTTAATGAAAACCACGCGCTCGGTGTATGGAGACTTCTCCTTCTCGCGATCATCACGACGTTCGCGGCGTTCGCCGCGACCCTTATTTGAAGGTGCGCCTGTTGTGGACGCTGCATCGTTAGTTGGATTAACAGCCATTAGAACTCCAATCCATTCTCTCGTGCAGAATCTGCAACTGCAGCAATACGACCGTGGTACTTATTACCTGCGCGGTCAAAGACAACTGTCGAAATTCCGGCTTTCTTAGCGCGTTCAGCAATGAGTGCTCCTACTTGCTTCGACTTATCTGTCTTATCGCCAGATGACTTGCGAAGTTCGAGCTCCATTGTTGATGCGTAAGCAATTGTCTTTGCTTGGGTGTCATCAATAACCTGTACGAAGAGGTGACGTGATGAACGTGAAACGACTAGGCGTGGACGTGATGGTGTGCCTGAAATCTTCTTACGAAGACGGAAAGCACGACGAGCACGCGCATTCTGCGCTGAGCCCTTGCGGACCTTAACTCCGATTGCCATTACTTCTTACCTGCCTTTCCAGCCTTGCGACGAACTGCTTCGCCTTCAAGACGCAAGCCCTTACCCTTATATGGATCAGCCTTGCGAAGCTTTTTGATCTTCGCTGCTGTCTCTCCAACAAGCTGCTTATCAATTCCATTGATAATTAACCTTGTTGGTGATTCAACTTTGTAGGAGATGCCTTCTGGGGCTGGGAAAAGAATTGAGTGGCTGTAGCCGAGCTGGAATTCAAGATCCTTGCCCTTTTCAGCCACACGATAACCAACACCGACGATGTTGATTATGAGTGAGTAACCAGTTGTTACACCTTCGACCATATTCGCTACAAGTGAGCGAGATAGACCGTGGAGTGAACGTGTTACGCGCTCTTCATTTGGACGAGCAACGGTGATAACACCATCTGCTTGTGAAACTTGGATAGGTGCTGGAACTGCAATTGCGAGTGAACCCTTAGGTCCCTTCACTGCAACGCTCTGACCTGTGATTGAAACTTCTACACCGCTTGGAACGGTGATAGGCATACGACCAATACGTGACATGGGAGATTTACCATACGTAGGCGAGAACTTCTCCGCCTACACCCTTCTTATTGGCTTGCTTATCTGTAAGTAGTCCAGATGAAGTTGAAATGATTGCAACTCCGAGACCACCAAGAACTTTTGGAAGCGCAGTTGACTTTGCGTATACGCGAAGTCCTGGCTTGCTCACGCGGCGAAGACCGGCGATTGAACGCTCGCGGTTTGTGCCGAATTTAAGGTCAAGAGTGAGGTTTTTGCCTACTCCAGTTGCCATTGCTTCAACGCGGTATTCTGCAATGAAACCCTCTTGCTTGAGGATCTCTGCAATACGTACCTTGACCGATGATGACGGCATTGAAACCGTGTCATGGTAGGCAGAGTTCGCATTGCGCAGACGAGACAACATGTCTGCGATCGGATCTGTCATTGTCATACGTGGCCTGTGGCCTTTCTCGAATTAGTACCCAAGCGATCTGCTTGGACTTTTTTCGTTTGTACTATTACCAAGAAGCCTTGGTGATACCTGGAAGCTCGCCGCGGTGCGCCATTTCACGGAAACAGACGCGACAGATTCCAAACTTTTGATAAACAGCATGCGGACGGCCGCAACGCTGGCAACGTGTGTAACCGCGAACCTTGAACTTTGGCTTGCGAGCAGCTTTAACCTTGAGTGATGTTTTAGCCATTCTTATGCCTCCTTGAAAGGAAAGCCGAGCGCCTTAAGCAGTGCGCGACCTTCGTCATCGTTCTTAGCTGTTGTTACAACAGTGATATCCATACCGCGGGTGCGATCGATCTTGTCCTGTTCGATTTCTGGGAATACAACCTGCTCGGTAAGACCGAAGGTGTAGTTGCCCTTTCCATCGAACTGCTTTGGAGAAAGACCACGGAAGTCGCGGATACGTGGAAGAGAGATTGAGAGAAGACGGTCTGCGAATTCCCACATGCGATCTCCACGAAGAGTGACGTGTGCACCAATTGGCATGTTCTCGCGAAGCTTGAACTGGGCAATTGATTTACGTGACTTAGTAACCTGTGGCTTTTGGCCAGTGATGATTGCTAGATCGCGGATTGCACCTTCGATGAGCTTGGCATCGCGCGCAGCTTCACCAACACCCATGTTGACGACAATCTTTGTCAGCGTAGGAATCTGCATTGGATTCTTATATCCAAATTCACCCTTAAGAGTTGCTTGGATTTCGCTCTTATAGCGAGCCTTGAGACGAACATCTGTAGCAGTGCTCATTAGATGTCCTTTCCTGTGCGACGTGAGATGCGAACATTTGTGCCTTCTTCATCGACTCGAACGCCAAGACGTGTTGCCTTGCCATCTCCATCTACGACCATGACATTTGAAATATGAATTGATGCTTCTTGTGTGATGATTCCGCCTACTTTGACGCCACGGTCAGAAGTTGATTCCTTGGTGTGACGCTGAATGCGATTAACGCCTTCAACAGTGACGCGGCTTCCATCTACATGAAGAACCTTGCCGGTTACGCCCTTGTTCTTGCCAGCGATAACCAAAACTTCGTCATTCTTCTTAATCTTCGCCATGGTTAGAGCACCTCCGGAGCGAGTGAAATGATCTTCATGAACTTCTTGTCGCGAAGTTCGCGAGCAACTGGTCCGAAGATACGAGTTCCGCGTGGTTCGCCATCCGCTTTGAGGATAACTGCAGCGTTCTCGTCAAACTTGATGTAAGAACCGTCTGGACGACGACGTTCTTTTACTGTGCGAACGATGACAGCCTTAACGACTTCACCCTTCTTTACCTGTCCACCAGGGATTGCATCCTTGACTGAACATACGATGATGTCTCCGATACCGGCGTAACGGCGCTTGGTTCCGCCGAGCACACGAATACAGAGAAGCTCTTTAGCTCCTGTGTTATCCGCGACGCGTAGGCGCGATTCTTGTTGAATCATTTATTCCACCCGTTCCCTTACTTAGCCTTCTCGATGATTTGAACTAAACGCCAGCGCTTTGAGGCTGATATTGGTCGTGTCTCCATGATCAATACGCGATCGCCTGTGCCTGCTGAGTTTGTCTCATCATGTGCTTTGAGCTTGTGTGTGCGGCTCATAACCTTTGAGTACATACCGTGTGCAACACGGTTTGATACTGCAACGGTGATGGTCTTATCCATCTTGTCTGAGACAACGATGCCTTCACGAGTCTTGCGGGATCCGCGATCTTCTGTTGGATTTGTAGCCATTACGCAGCGCCTCCAATTCCTAGTTCGCGTTCACGAATAATTGTGTAGATACGAGCAATCTCTTTACGAACTGCACCGAGACGACCATGTGATTCAAGCTGACCTGTTGCTGCTTGGAAGCGAAGGTTAAAGAGTTCTTCTTTACCTTCACGAAGCTTTGCAGTTAACTCATCAGCTGACAGTTGACGAAGTTCTTCAGTAGTAATCGCCATGGTTATGCCTCCTCACGCTTTACAACGCGGCACTTCATTGGGAGCTTGTGAATCGCAAGGCGCATAGCTTCATTAGCTACCGCCTCTGTTACGCCTGAAATTTCAAACATAATGCGACCTGGCTTCACGTTTGCGATCCACCATTCTGGAGAACCCTTACCGGAACCCATACGAGTTTCAGCAGGCTTCTTTGTAAGTGGGCGATCTGGATAGATATTGATCCAAACCTTTCCACCACGCTTGATATAACGAGTCATCGCGATACGCGCTGCCTCAATCTGACGGTTAGTGACATAAGCAGGAGCAAGTGCCTGGATACCGAAGTCTCCAAATGCAACCTGTGTTCCACCCTTTGACGCACCTGAACGTGATGGGTGGTGCTGCTTACGGTGCTTAACCTTGCGAGGAATTAACATTATTGCGCTCCTCCTTCTGAAGTCTCTGTTGCTGGAGCTGCAGGAGTTGAATCTGCAGTTGCAACGTGTGAAGTTGTTACTTCAGCGCGTGGGGCACGTGGTGTGCGTGGTCCGCGACGTTCTGGCTTTGGTGCGCGTGCTTCCGCAAGTGCCTTTTCAGCACGCTCTGCACGTGAACCAATAACTTCACCTTTATAAATCCAGACCTTTACACCCAAGCGACCGAATGTTGTTGCAGCTTCGTAGAAGCCGTAATCAATATCAGCGCGAAGTGTGTGTAGTGGAACGCGACCTTCACGGTAGAACTCAGAACGTGACATTTCTGCACCACCGAGACGACCACCGCACTGAACACGAATGCCCTGAGCTCCTGCCTTCATCGCTGATTGCATTGACTTCTTCATTGCGCGACGGAAAGAAACACGTGCAGCAAGCTGCTCGGCAATTCCCTGTGCAACGAGTTGCGCATCAATTTCAGGGTTCTTTACTTCAAGAATATTGAGCTGAACTTGCTTGCCGGTGAGTTTTTCAAGCTTTAGACGTAGAACGTCTGCTTCTTGTCCGCGACGACCGATAACAATTCCTGGGCGTGCAGTGTGAAGGTCGATACGTACACGATCACGTGTGCGCTCGATTTCGATACGTGAAACGCCTGCGCGCTCCATGCCCTTCTGCATAAGTCGGCGGATTTCGACGTCTTCTTTGACGTAATCCTTGTACAACTTATCTGCATACCAACGTGACTTAAATTCAGTTGTGATTCCGAGACGGAAGCCGTGTGGGTTTACTTTTTGACCCATTAGTTGGACGCTCCCTTCGCTGCTGGTGTTGGAACTGCTGCTACTGGAGCAGCAAGTGGTGACTTCTCAGAACGCTTTGGATTTCGTGTCTGCGCCTTTGTTGACGTGCGAGATAGTGACTTTGAAGTCACCTTTGAATCGCTGACAGTCACAGAGATGTGGCTTGAGCGCTTCAAGATACGGAAACCTCGTCCTTGTGCACGTGGGCGAAAACGCTTCATTGTGCGTCCCTCGTCAACGAGTGCTTCGACAACCCAGAGCTCTGAAGCATCACGGATTGCTGGATTCTGCTGCTTAGCATTAGCAATTGCTGAGTTAAGAAGTGTGTAGACATCTGAACCAGCTGCTTGCGGAGCAAACTTAAGAACGTTAAGTGCTTCATCTGCACGCATTCCACGGACCAAGTCGACAACGCGACGAGCCTTCTGTGGTGTGTGGCGGATGTCGCGCAGTACTGCACGAGCGATGAGTGCGTCTTGTGTATTAGGCACGAGTAGCTCTCCGATCATCTTTAACGTGTCCGCGGAATGTACGTGTTGGTGCGAACTCACCAAGCTTGTGACCGATCATTGCGTCGGTAATAAATACAGGGACATGCTTGCGGCCGTCGTGTACCGCAATTGTGTGTCCGATCATTGAAGGCGAGATCATCGAACGTCGTGACCATGTCTTAATGACATTCTTTGTATTGGCTTCATTTTGGGCATCCACCTTTTTGGTGAGATGTCCATCAATGAATGGACCCTTCTTGAGACTACGTGGCATGAGGGCTCCTTAGCGCTTCTTGTTCGACTTACGACGACGGACGATCATTGAATCTGAAGCCTTCTTCTTACGAGTACGTGCTTCAGGCTTACCCCAAGGTGAAACTGGGTGGCGACCACCAGAAGTTTTACCTTCACCACCACCGTGTGGGTGGTCGACTGGGTTCATAACAACACCACGAACAGATGGACGAACGCCTAACCAGCGCTTACGTCCAGCTTTTCCGTAGTTAATGTTTCCTTGTTCTGCGTTTCCAACTTCACCAACAGTTGCGCGGCAACGAACATCTACGTTACGGATTTCTCCAGATGGCATACGCAGTTGTGCATATGCTCCTTCTTTTGCAACGAGCTGAACTGATGCGCCAGCTGAACGAGCAATCTTTGCTCCGCCACCTGGGCGAAGTTCAATTGCGTGAACAGTTGTTCCTACTGGGATGTTGCGAAGTGGCAAGTTGTTGCCAGGCTTGATATCGGCCTTAGGACCGTTCTCAACTGTTGCACCTTGCTCAAGCTTATTTGGAGCGATGATGTAACGCTTTTCTCCATCTGCGTAGTGAAGAAGTGCGATACGCGCTGTGCGGTTTGGATCGTATTCAATGTGTGCAACCTTTGCTGGAACACCATCTTTATCGTTACGTGTGAAATCGATAAGACGGTATGCACGCTTGTGCCCGCCACCTTGGTGACGAACAGTGATGCGACCTTGATTATTACGACCACCCTTTGAGTGAATTGGGCGAACGAGTGACTTCTCAGGTGTTGAGCGAGTGATTTCTGCGAAATCTGGAACAGTTGCTCCACGCTGACCTGGGGTCGTTGGCTTTAGTTTGCGAAGTGCCATGAGGTTTCCTCTCTTTAAGGTCCTGTTTCAATTACGAAACAGGGCCTCCGAAGATGTCGATACGGTCGCCAGCGGCCACATGAACGATTGCTCGCTTTGTGTCTTTGCGCTTTCCATCACCAAAACGTGTGCGCTTATTCTTTCCCTGGCGGTTCATAGTGTTAACACTGACCACCTTCACACCAAATACCTTTTCAACAGCGATCTTGATCTCTGTCTTATTAGCATCTGTTGCAACAAGGAATGTGTACTTGTTTTCATCGAGCAACCCGTAGCTCTTTTCAGAGACAACTGGTGCTAGCAAAACTTCACGGTAATCCTTCATTATGCAGATACCTCACTTTCGCGTGCTACTGACTTCACAGATTTTCCTGAAGTCTTAGCTGAAGCCTTGAACTTGAGGAAGTCGTTGATCGCTGCTTCAGAGAAGACAACGTCATCGCTTTTCAAGATGTCATAAGCGTTGAGCTGATCTGGAACAAGAAGGTGTAGGTCATCAGCGTTACGAAGTGAACGCCATGCAGCGTCTTCCTTACGTGAGACAACAACCAAGAGGTTCTTGCGAGTTGAGAATTGACGCACTGCAGCAAGTGCTGCCTTCGTTGAAGGAGCAGCTGTTACTGAATCAAGAACGTGAATTCGCTCATTACGCTGACGGTCAGAGAGAACACCGCGTAGTGCTGCTGCGATCATCTTCTTAGGTGTGCGTTGGAAATATGAACGTGGACGAACTGCGTGTGCAGCACCGCCACCACGCTGAAGCGGAGCACGAATCGAACCCTGACGAGCACGACCTGTTCCCTTCTGCTTGAAAGGCTTCTTACCTGAACCAGAAGTTTCTCCACGGTTCTTTGCCTTCTGGGTACCTTGACGAGCAGCTGCAAGTTGAGCTGTTACGACTTGGTGAATAAGAGGAATATTTGTCTGCGCATCGAAGATATCTGCTGGCAAATCAACTGAGCCAACCTTCTTACCTTCTGCGTTCTTTACTTCAACGGTAAGTGCCATGGTTACATCCCTGCCTTTACAGTCTCAACAAGTGCTTTTTTAGCAGCTGAACGGATAAAGACGAGACCACCATCGGTACCAGGAACAGAACCCTTGATAAGAAGTAGGTTATTTTCTAGATCTACAGCTTGAACTGTGAGGTTCTGTGTTGTGACCTTCTCATTACCCATACGACCCATCATGCGCATTCCCTTGAAAACGCGACCTGGTGTTGAACATGCACCAATTGAACCTGGCATACGGTGCTTACGATCTACACCGTGAGATGAGCTAAGCCCACCGAAACCGTGGCGCTTCATAACACCAGCAGTTCCTTTACCAGTTGATGTTCCAGTTGCATCGACGATATCGCCAGCTGCAAATGTTGATGCGCCAATCTCTTGTCCTACTGTGTATTCAGCAGCTGAGAGTGTGCGGAGTTCGGCAACGGAGCGACGAGGAGTGACGCCTGCCTTTGCGTAATGTCCAGCAAGTGGCTTAGAAACTTTCTTTGGATCAATTGCGCCGTATCCAAGTTGAACAGCTGAATAGCCATCCTTCTCAGGTGTGCGAATCGATGTAACAACGCATGACTCAACTGAAACAACTGTCACAGGAATCATCTTGTTTTCTGCATCGAATACTTGGGTCATGCCAAGCTTCTTACCGAGAACGCCCTTGATGGACGAACCGTAAGACTGAGTTACAACTTCACGTGTCATTAGTTTTCGTCCTTTCCTTAGAGCTTAATCTCGATGTCGACGCCTGCTGGCAAGTCGAGACGCATCAATGAATCAACAGTCTTAGGTGTTGGGTCGATGATGTCGATGAGGCGCTTATGTGTGCGCATCTCGAAATGTTCGCGGCTGTCCTTGTACTTGTGAGGAGAGCGAATCACACAATAGGTGTTCTTCTCTGTTGGTAGCGGCACTGGACCCGCGACGGTTGCACCTGTGCGCTCGACTGTCTCAACGATTTTCTTCGCTGAAGAGTCAATCACCTCATGGTCATACGCCTTGAGTCGAATGCGGATCTTTTGTCCCGCCATGTCGTTCTCCTCTTTACTTTCGTTAGTTCAAACTTTTGTTGTCTTCGGTTGTGTTTGCGCCGGCGGTTTTTACGCCGCCGGCGCTTTCACAATTACTTCTTGATCTTTGTTACGCGACCTGCACCTACTGTGCGGCCACCTTCGCGGATTGCGAAGCGAAGACCATCTTCCATTGCGATTGGTTGGATGAGCGTTACCGCCATCTCAGTGTTATCGCCAGGCATAACCATTTCTGTGCCTTCTGGAAGTGTTACAACGCCAGTCACGTCAGTTGTACGGAAGTAGAACTGTGGACGGTAGTTGTTAAAGAATGGAGTGTGACGTCCGCCTTCATCCTTTGAAAGGATGTATGCAGATGCATCGAACTCTGTGTGTGGTGTGATTGAACCAGGCTTGCAGACAACCTGACCGCGCTCTACATCTTCACGCTTTGTTCCACGAAGAAGAAGTCCGACGTTCTCGCCAGCCTGTCCTTCATCGAGCAACTTACGGAACATTTCAACGCCTGTAACAGTTGTCTTCTGAGCTAGCTCACGAATACCAACGATTTCAACTTCTTCGTTAACCTTAACGATTCCGCGCTCGATACGACCTGTGATAACAGTTCCACGACCCGTGATTGTGAAAACGTCTTCAACTGGCATAAGGAATGGCTTATCGATTTCGCGCTCTGGCTGTGGGATAAATGCATCCACTGCATCCATGAGCTCGATGATCTTCTCAGCCCACTTTGCATCTCCTTCGAGAGCCTTAAGTGCTGAAATGCGAACGATTGGTGTGTCATCGCCTGGGAATTCGTACTTAGATAGAAGTTCGCGAACTTCCATTTCTACGAGTTCAAGAATTTCTTCGTCATCGACCATATCTGACTTGTTAAGAGCCACAACGATTGATGGAACGCCAACCTGACGAGCAAGGAGAACGTGCTCCTTAGTCTGTGGCATTGGTCCGTCTGTTGCTGCAACGACGAGGATTGCTCCGTCCATCTGCGCAGCACCAGTGATCATGTTCTTGATGTAGTCAGCGTGGCCTGGGCAGTCAACGTGTGCGTAGTGACGCTTCTCTGTCTGGTACTCGATGTGAGCGATAGAGATTGTGATACCGCGAAGACGCTCTTCTGGCGCCTTATCGATATCTGAGAACGCAGTAGCTGCGTTAAGAGTTGGGTACTTGTCATGCAAAACCTTAGAGATTGCTGCAGTAAGTGTTGTTTTACCGTGGTCAATATGGCCGATGGTTCCGATGTTAACGTGCGGCTTATTACGCTCGAACTTGGCTTTTGCCATTTTGGTTCCTCTTTCGTTTCCTAGTGCTTAGTTATTAGGGGTTGTGCTGTTCTTATTAGGGTTATTCGCCGCGAACTTTCGCAATGATTTCCTTTGCGACGTTTCCTGGAACTTCGGCATAACTGTCGAATTCCATGCTGTAGCTCGCGCGACCTTGTGTTCTGGAGCGGAGATCTCCGACATAACCGAACATCTCCGACAACGGAACTAGCGCCCTAACAACGCGGGCACCTGACCGCTCATCCATGGCCTGGATTTGGCCACGACGACTATTGAGATCGCCGATGACATCACCCATGAAGTCTTCAGGGGTAACAACTTCGACTTTCATCACTGGCTCGAGAATTGCAGGATCAGCAAGTTTTGCTGCTTCCTTAAATGCTGCGATACCAGCCACCTTGAATGCGAGCTCCGATGAGTCAACATCGTGATACGCGCCGTCAAGAAGAGTTACTCGTACATCTGTAAGTGGATATCCAGCAAGTGGTCCTGCTGTCATCGCTTCCTTACATCCTGCATCAACTGAAGGGATGTACTCGCGTGGAACGCGGCCTCCAGTGACCTTATTAACGAATTCATATCCGCCTTCAACCTGACCTGTTGGAAGTGGCTCGATAGCAATCTGAATCTTTGCAAACTGTCCAGAACCACCGGTCTGCTTCTTGTGTGTGTAGTCATGGCGTGCAACTGGCTTACGAAGTGTTTCGCGGTATGCAACCTGTGGCTTACCAACGTTTGCTTCAACCTTAAATTCACGACGCATACGATCGACCAAGATTTCAAGGTGAAGTTCACCCATACCAGCGATGATTGTCTGGCCGGTCTCTTCGTCAGTATTAACGTGGAATGTTGGATCTTCTTCAGATAGACGCTGAATAGCAACGCCAAGTTTCTCTTGGTCACCCTTTGTCTTTGGCTCAATCGCAACCGAGATAACTGGTGCTGGGAAGTCCATTGATTCCAGGATTACTGGCTTTGCTGGATCACAGAGAGTTTCACCTGTTGTGGTGTCCTTAAGACCCATCACAGCAACAATCATTCCGGCGCCAACATTGTCACGCTCTTCGCGCTTGTTGGCGTGCATCTGGTAGATCTTTCCGATGCGCTCTTTGCGGTTCTTTGTTGAGTTAAGGATTGTTGATCCTGTCTCAAGAACGCCTGAGTAAACACGGATAAATGTAAGTTTTCCAAGGTGTGGATCTGTCATGATTTTAAAAGCTAGGGCTGAGAATGGTTCTTCATTCTTAGGCTGGCGCTTCATCTCAACTGTCACATCGTTCATATCTGTACCGACGATTGCATCGATATCAAGTGGTGATGGGAGGTAGCGATTTACAGCGTCAAGCATTGGCTGAACACCCTTGTTCTTAAATGCAGAACCGGTAAGAACTGGTGAAAGCTTGGCAGCGATTGTTGCGCGGCGGATACCGGCGATGATTTCTTCTTCTGAAACTTCAATTCCTTCAAGGAACTTCTCCATGAGAACATCATCATTTTCGGCAAGAGTTTCGAGCATCTCTGCGCGAGCTTGCTTACACTTATCGAGCATGTCAGCTGGAATCTCTTCGATTGCGTAATCTTCGCCCTTTTTAGTTTCTCCGCGCCATACGAGTGCCTTCATAGCAATCAGGTCAACTACACCAATGAAATCTGATTCGTTACCGATAGGAAGTTGAAGAACGAGGGCTACTGCATTTAGGCGATCCTTGATCATGCTTACGCACTTATCAAATGAAGCACCTGTGCGGTCTAGCTTGTTAATGAAACAAATACGTGGAACTGAATAACGATCTGCCTGGCGCCATACTGTTTCAGATTGTGGTTCAACACCAGCAACGCCATCGAATACTGCAACTGCGCCATCTAGTACACGAAGTGAACGCTCTACCTCAACTGTGAAGTCAACGTGGCCTGGTGTATCAATGATGTTAATGAGATGGTCTTTCCACATACAAGTTGTTGCAGCAGAGGTGATAGTGATACCGCGCTCTTGTTCCTGCTCCATCCAGTCCATGGTTGCTGCACCTTCGTGCACTTCACCAATCTTGTAAGAAATACCTGTGTAGAAAAGGATGCGCTCAGTAGTAGTGGTTTTGCCCGCGTCGATGTGAGCCATGATTCCAATGTTGCGAACCGTAGCTAAATCGATCTTCTCTACTGTAGACGTTGACACGTATATTCCTCTTCTCGTCGGATTCTTTAAGTCTTAGATTCTTTAACTATTACCAGCGGTAGTGAGCAAACGCCTTGTTTGCTTCCGCCATTTTGTGGGTATCTTCGCGGCGCTTTACAGCTGCTCCAAGACCATTTGCGGCATCGATAAGTTCATTCTGAAGACGCTCTGACATTGACTTCTCGCGACGATCGCGTGAGTAGTCAACTAACCAGCGAAGTGCAAGAGTTGAAGAGCGTGAAGCCTTCACTTCAATTGGCACCTGGTAGGTAGCTCCACCAACACGGCGTGATCGAACTTCAACAGCAGGCTTGATGTTCTCAAGTGCGCGCTTCAGTGTGATCAGTGGATCAACTTCAGTCTTCTTGCGTGTGCCTTCTAGTGCGTTGTAAACAATTGCTTCAGCTGTTGAGCGCTTGCCGTGAAGAAGTACACGGTTGATAAGTGCAGTTACAACTGGTGAGTTGTAAACAGGATCAGCAACTACAGGAGTCTTTACTACGGGACCTTTACGTGGCATTAGCTAGCCTTCTTCTCTCTCTTAGCACCGTAACGTGAACGAGATTGCTTACGGTTCTTAACACCTTGTGTATCTAGTGATCCACGAATAATTTTGTAACGAACACCAGGAAGATCTTTTACGCGGCCTCCGCGAACAAGAACAATGGAGTGCTCTTGTAGGTTGTGACCTTCACCTGGGATGTATGCAGTGATTTCCATTCCGCTAGTAAGACGAACACGTGCAACCTTGCGAAGCGCAGAGTTAGGCTTCTTAGGTGTTGTTGTGTAAACACGTGTGCACACACCACGTCGCTGAGGGGAACCCTTAAGCGCAGGTGTTGATGTCTTCGTAGTCTTTTCTGCACGACCACGACGCACTAGCTGCTGAATTGTTGGCACTACTTTTCTCCATTTCGTTTACTGAACTTTTTAATTCCACGCTCATACTTCCGACCCACGCGGTCGGGTGTGTTGCACCCGATTCGCATTTCGCCCGATTAATTTCTTAACAGGAGGAAGCAACAAGCGCGCTAAAAAGCGCAGAGGAGAAAGGTATCGGCAGGGCGCATGAAAGGTCAAAACGGCCCTTCTACTCCGCAGGACCCCCAACACCCCCTATTTTCAGGGTTTTGGCCCATTCGGCGTGTCGCTATAAGAGGGCGGAAATCTCCGAATTTGGCTGCCCTAGGGTGAAAATCCAGCGGGCAAAAGGACCGCTTTTGAGCGTAATCACGACCCCTTCTCCCCTGCCCTTCATTGCTACAAAGTCCTTATATCCCAGGCCTCGCAGCGTTCCTAAGAGCACCACATAGGGAATAGCAGTTCCAGGAGCACGCACTCCGCGAAGAGTGGAAGAGCCCCAGAGTTGATCAACGAATTCAATTTTTTCTATGGCATCAATTGATGTGCGCGGATTTGAGTGCAGAGCGCCCATTTTTTCCCAGAAGGAGAGTTGAAGAACCAATTCATTTCCTTCTCTCATCACTCTAGCCATAAAAGAATGTTACCGAGAAAGAGAAAGGGCCGCCGCAAATTATGCGACGGCCCTTTCTAGCTAATTACTTAGCGAGGAATTTCTACCTCATCAAGACGTACTGCTTCTCCTGATCCTTGCTGATCAAATGGAGTGAAGTCGTACTCGTCGTAGGCTGCATAGACCGCTGCCTTCGCTTCTTCAGTAGGTTCAACGCGGATGTTGCGGTAACGGGCAAGGCCTGTTCCAGCAGGGATCAACTTACCGATGATGACGTTCTCCTTCAGACCCAAGAGTGGATCAGACTTCTCAGAGAGTGCGGCATCAGTTAGTACGCGAGTTGTTTCCTGGAATGAAGCCGCTGACAACCATGACTCAGTTGCAAGGGATGCCTTGGTGATACCCATAAGTTCTGGGCGACCAGATGCAGCCTTAGCACCAGTTGTCACAACGCGACGGTTTTCAGCTTCAAAGCGACCGCGTTCAACGAGTTCACCTGGAAGCATTTCAGTATCGCCAGCTTCAAGCACAGTAATGCGCTTGAGCATTTGGCGAACAATAACTTCGATGTGCTTATCGTGAATGCCTACGCCCTGTGAGCGATAAACAGATTGGATCTCGTTCACCAAGTGAACTTGAGTTGCACGTGGTCCGAGGATACGAAGTACCTGCTTAGGATCAATTGCGCCGACGACCATCTTCTGGCCAACTTCAACGCGTGTTCCTTCTTCTACAAGTAGCTTCTGACGGCGTGTGATTGGGTAAGCAACTTCTTCGCCACCATCATCTGGTGTCACGATGATCTTCTTACCCTTTGCATCTTCTCGGAATGAGACAACGCCAGCAGCTTCTGCGATTGGCGCAACACCCTTAGGTGTACGCGCTTCAAAGAGCTCGACGATACGTGGAAGACCGTGAGTGATGTCATCACCAGCAACACCACCGGTGTGGAAGGTACGCATTGTGAGCTGCGTTCCTGGTTCACCGATTGACTGCGCTGCGATAATTCCGACTGCTTCACCGACTGCAACGAGTTGACCTGCAGCAAGGGAGCGACCATAGCAAGCTGCGCACTGTCCGACCTTGCTATCGCAAGTAAGAACTGAGCGAATCTTTACTTCATCTACTCCAGCAGCAACGAGTGCATCAATGTTGCGATCGCCAAGGTCGGCACCGGCTTGGGCAATGACCTCACCGTTGACAGTAATGTCTTCAGCCAATGTGCGGCCATAGACAGAAGTTTCAACGTGATCATGCTTAACCAGGCTGCCAGCTTCAATGCGAGTAGCGATTGGAAGTACGAGACCACGATCAGTTCCGCAATCTTCTTCGCGAATGATGACATCTTGAGCAACATCGCACAGACGACGTGTGAGGTAACCAGAGTCAGCGGTACGAAGCGCTGTATCTGCAAGACCCTTACGTGCACCGTGGGTTGAGATGAAGTACTCGAGAACAGAGAGGCCTTCACGGAAGTTGGACTTAATTGGGCGAGGAATAATTTCACCCTTTGGGTTTGCAACAAGTCCGCGCATACCTGCAATCTGACGAATCTGCATCATATTTCCACGAGCACCTGAGAAGACCATCATCCAGACTGGGTTTAGACGAGGGAAGTTCTCTTCCATCTCTTTACCTACTTCAGCTGTTGCCTTGGTCCAGATCTCAATGAGTTCTTGGCGACGCTCGTCATCTGTGATGAGTCCCTTTTCGTACTGTGATTGAACCTTGTCGGCTTGTGTTTCATAGCTTTCTAGGATTTCACGCTTACGAGGAGGTGTGACAACATCTTCGATACCGATTGTTACACCAGCGCGAGTTGCCCAGTGGAAACCGAGTGACTTAAGCGCATCGAGTGTCTGTGCCACGGTGACCTTTGGATAGAACTCAGCCAGCTTGTCGACGATTGCGCCGAGTGCTTTCTTAGTTACATCGTGATCAACGAATGGGAATTGCTCAGGTAGCGCCTCATTAAAGAGGGCACGGCCGATCGTTGTCTCAAGAGTTTCTCCCTTAACGCGAATCTTTACCTTTGCTTGCAATGAAACTGAGTGCTGATCATGAGCCATGATCGCTTCAGCGATGGAACCGAATGCACGGCCTTCGCCAAGTACGCCTTCGCGATCCATTGTTAAGTAGTAGAGACCAAGAACCATGTCCTGGGTAGGAGATGTAATTGGGCGACCATTTGCTGGTGACAAGATGTTATTTGATGACAACATCAAGATACGTGCTTCAGCCTGAGCTTCGGCAGATAATGGAAGGTGGACAGCCATCTGGTCACCGTCGAAGTCAGCGTTAAATGCTGTACAAACGAGTGGGTGAATCTGAATTGCCTTACCTTCAACCAGCTGTGGTTCAAATGCTTGGATACCTAAACGGTGAAGTGTAGGAGCGCGGTTCAGAAGCACTGGATGTTCTGCAATAACTTCTTCAAGAACATCCCATACAACTGGACGAGCACGTTCAACCATGCGCTTTGCAGATTTAATGTTCTGCGCGTGGTTAAGGTCTACTAGACGCTTCATTACGAATGGTTTGAAGAGTTCTAGCGCCATCTGCTTTGGCAGACCGCACTGGTGCAACTTCAGCTGTGGACCAACAACGATTACGGAACGACCTGAGTAGTCAACGCGCTTTCCGAGCAAGTTCTGACGGAAACGTCCTTGCTTGCCCTTAAGCATGTCTGACAGTGACTTCAGTGCACGGTTTCCTGGGCCAGTAACTGGACGACCACGACGACCGTTATCGAACAACGCATCTACAGCTTCCTGCAACATACGCTTTTCGTTATTCACGATAATTTCTGGAGCACCAAGATCAGCAAGGCGCTTCAAACGATTGTTACGGTTAATAACGCGGCGATAGAGATCGTTTAGATCTGAAGTCGCAAAGCGTCCACCATCTAGCTGAACCATTGGGCGCAGATCAGGTGGTATGACCGGTACCGCATCGAGAACCATTGATGCTGGGTGGTTGCTCGTTGTCATAAATGCATTAACAACTTTCAGACGCTTGATAGCACGAGTCTTCTTCGCACCCTTGCCGTTCTCGGAAAGGTCAGTGAGCATTGCATGCTCTGTCTCAAGGTCGAAAGTTTCCAGGCGCTTCTTAATTGCAGCAGCTCCCATATCTCCCTTGAAATACATGCCATAGCGATCACGCATTTCGCGGTAAAGATTCTCATCACCTTCGAGATCTTGAACCTTGAGGTTCTTAAAGCGTGACCAGACATCTTCTAGGCGGGTGAGTTCGCGCTCTGCGCGTTCACGGATTGCCTTGAGCTCGCGCTCTGCAGATTCACGAACCTTGCGCTTCACATCTGACTTCGCATCTTCGGCTTCGAGTTCAGCAATATCTGCCTCAAGCTTCTTGGTGCGAGTATCGACATCAACATCGCGCTTTGTTTCGATCTTCTTGCGATCATTGGCCAACTTCTTCTCAAGCTGTGGCATATCTTCTTCGCGAGCTTCAGCATCAACTTCTGTGATCATGTACGCAGCGAAATAGATAACCTTCTCGAGATCCTTAGGTGCAAGGTCAAGTAGGTAGCCAAGGCGTGATGGAACACCCTTGAAGTACCAGATGTGAGTAACAGGAGCAGCAAGCTCGATGTGACCCATACGTTCGCGGCGAACCTTTGCGCGTGTTACTTCAACACCGCAACGCTCGCAGATGATTCCCTTAAATCGAACGCGCTTGTACTTACCGCAATAACATTCCCAGTCACGAGTTGGTCCGAAGATCTTCTCGTCGAAGAGTCCGTCCTTCTCGGGCTTGAGTGTGCGGTAGTTGATTGTCTCTGGCTTCTTTACTTCGCCAAAAGACCAATCACGAATATTTTGAGCCGATGCAAGACCGATTCGTAGTTCATCAAAGAAGTTGACATCTAACATGTTTGATTCGCTCCTTAAATTTCTTCTACTGAGCTTGGCTCAACTCGTGACAAGTTGATACCTAGTTCTTCGGCGGCACGGAAAATCTCTTCATCGTTATCGCGCATTTCAATTGCGACACCTTCTGAAGAGAGGACTTCGACATTGAGGCAGAGTGATTGCATTTCCTTGATAAGCACCTTAAATGATTCTGGGATGCCTGGTTCTGGAATGTTCTCGCCCTTCACAATGGCTTCGTAAACCTTGACGCGTCCGAGAACATCGTCAGATTTAATAGTGAGCAACTCTTGGAGTGTGTATGCGGCGCCGTAAGCTTCAAGTGCCCACACTTCCATTTCACCAAATCGCTGACCACCGAATTGAGCCTTACCACCAAGTGGTTGCTGAGTGATCATTGAGTATGGACCAGTTGAACGTGCGTGAATCTTGTCATCGACCAAGTGGTGCAGCTTCAAGATATACATATATCCAACTGAAATTGGAGTTGGGTATGGCTCGCCAGAACGACCGTCAAAGAGACGGGCTTTGCCGGAACGACCAATAAGTTGGTTGCCATCGCGGTTTGCAAGTGTTGATGAAAGCAGACCTGAGATTTCATCTTCAAGTGCACCATCGAATACCGGTGTTGCCAGGTTTGTTCCTGGTGCTCCCTTTTCGGCGCCGATCTCCTTGAGGTGATCTGCCCATGCTTCAGAGACTCCGGAAACATCCCAACCTGTCTTTGCCACCCAACCGAGGTGCATTTCAAGAACCTGTCCGACGTTCATACGTCCTGGAACACCAAGTGGGTTCAAGACAACATCAACTGGAGTTCCATCTTCAAGGAATGGCATATCTTCCACTGGAAGGATCTTTGAAATAACACCCTTGTTACCGTGGCGACCAGCAAGCTTGTCACCATCTTGAATCTTGCGCTTCTGCGCAACATAAACGCGAACCAATTGGTTAACGCCAGCTGCAAGCTCGAAGCCTTCTTCTGATTCAAAGATCTTTACGCCGATAACTTTTCCTGATTCACCGTGTGGAACCTTAAGAGATGTATCGCGAACTTCGCGAGCCTTCTCACCAAAGATTGCACGAAGTAGACGCTCTTCTGGTGTGAGTTCAGTTTCTCCCTTAGGAGTTACCTTTCCAACCAAGATATCGCCTGGCACAACATCGGCGCCAACGCGGATGATTCCGCGCTCATCGAGATCTGCCAGAACTTCTTCAGAGACGTTAGGGATATCGCGTGTGATTTCTTCGGCACCAAGCTTGGTATCGCGGGCATCGACTTCATACTCTTCAATGTGAATTGAGGTCAGTACATCGTCTTGCACTAGGCGCTGCGAAAGAATGATCGCATCTTCGTAGTTGTGGCCTTCCCATGACATAAATGCCACGAGTAGGTTCTTACCAAGAGCCATTTCACCGTTTTCGGTACATGGACCATCGGCGATTACTGAACCAACTTCAAGCTTCTGACCTTCAGTAACTACAACCTTCTGGTTGTAAGAAGTACCTTGGTTAGAGCGAGTGAACTTAGCAAGTGAATATGTTTGGTAGGTACCGTCATCGCCCATGACCTTAACTTCGTCAGCAGCAACTTCAGTTACAACGCCAGCCTTTGTTGCCATGACTACGTCACCGGCATCGACAGCTGCGCGAAATTCCATACCAGTACCGATAAATGGTGCTTCTGCACGCATCAACGGAACTGACTGACGCATCATGTTAGAACCCATGAGTGCGCGGTTTGCATCATCGTGCTCGAGGAACGGAATCATTGCTGTTGCAACAGAAACCATCTGACGTGGTGAAACGTCCATGTAATCCACTTCATCAGCGATGATGTATTCAACTTCGCCACCGCGACGACGTACAAGTACGCGTGCTTCTGCGAAGTGATTGTCATCTGTCAATGGCGCATTTGCCTGAGCAATGATGTGCTCGTCTTCTTCATCAGCTGTGAGGTAGTCAACCTGATCGGTGACCTTGCCCTTTACAACTTTGCGATAAGGAGTTTCGATAAAACCGAACGCGGTAACGCGACCATATGTCGCAAGGGAACCGATAAGACCGATGTTTGGTCCTTCTGGAGTTTCGATTGGACACATACGTCCGTAGTGAGATGGGTGAACGTCACGCACTTCAAAGCCGGCACGATCACGTGAGAGACCACCGGGCCCGAGGGCTGAAAGACGACGCTTGTGTGTGAGACCTGAAAGTGGGTTTGTCTGATCCATAAACTGTGACAACTGAGATGTTCCGAAGAACTCCTTGATTGATGCAACAACCGGACGGATGTTGATCAAAGTCTGAGGAGTAATTGCTTCCACATCTTGGGTTGTCATACGTTCGCGAACAACACGTTCCATACGTGAGAGTCCGATACGTACTTGGTTCTGAATGAGCTCGCCTACTGTGCGAAGACGACGGTTACCGAAGTGATCGATATCGTCTTTCTCCACGCGAACTTCGCGGCCGTAATCCATTGTGAGATCTCCGCGGTGCAGCGCTACGAGGTAGCGAAGTGTTGCCACGATATCTGAAATGGTGAGCATGCTCTGTGATAGCTCAAGGTCAAGACCGAGCTTCTTATTAACCTTAAAGCGACCGACCTTAGCCAAGTCATAACGCTTAGGGTTGAAGTAAAGGTTTTCAATAAGGTTCTGTGCCGCTTCCTTAGTTGGAGGCTCACCTGGACGCATCTTGCGATAGATATCAAGAAGTGCTTCATCTTGAGTCTTAACAGTGTCCTTATCAAGTGTTGCCATCATGGAAGCGAAGTCACCAAACTCTTCACGAATTTGTTCATCGGTCCAACCAAGGGCCTTAAGGAATACTGTGACAGATTGCTTACGCTTGCGGTCGATACGAACGCCAACGAGATCTTTCTTATCAACTTCAAATTCAAGCCAAGCACCGCGGCTAGGAATAATCTTTGAAGTAAATACATCTTTATCTGAAGTCTTTTCAATCTGACGTTCGAAGTACACGCCAGGTGAGCGAACGATCTGTGAAACAACAACGCGCTCGGTTCCGTTAATAACGAATGTTCCGCGTGGTGTCATGACCGGGAAGTCGCCCATGAAGACTGTCTGAGACTTAATTTCGCCGGTCTCGTTATTTGTAAATTCTGCAGTCACAAAGAGTGGCTGCGCATATGTCATGTCGCGCTCTTTGCAATCAGCAATTGAATGCTTAGGTGGCTCGAAGCGATGGTCACGGAATGAAAGTGACATCGTTCCTTGGAAATCTTCGATTGGTGAAATCTCTTCAAAGATTTCTTCCAAACCGGACTTCGAAGGAAGTTCTCCTCGATTTGTGTTAGTTGATTGTGCAAGACGTGCTCGCCATAGATCGTTTCCTAGTAACCAGTCAACGCTTTCAACTTGCAGCGCGAGCAGATTAGGAACTTCTAGCGGTTCACGGATCTTTGCGAACGAAATACGACGGGGGGCAGTTGAACTCTTTTTCGCGGCCAAGAGATGTCCTTCCAGACAAAATTCACTTTTATGTGGACACGCACAATTAGAAGGTCGCCGCCGCTATATGCAAAGACCTCTAGAAAAATATGCGAAGGGGAAGAGTAACTCCTCACCCCCCGTTGGGGCAAACCGAGTGCTTATACCCCCAAATCCCCCCGCTTGTCTGCCCTTTGGGGATAAAAAAACCCGGCTCCACGAGGGAACCGGGCTTTTTAGTTAAGAATTTACTTAACAGTGACCGTTGCGCCAGCTGCCTCGAGGGCTGCCTTTGCCTTATCTGCTGTCTCCTTATTTACCTTCTCAAGAAGGGTTGCTGGAGTTGCATCAACTAGATCTTTTGCTTCCTTAAGACCAAGTGCTGAGTTCAGGTTACGTACTTCCTTGATAACAGCAATCTTCTGTCCGCCTGCTGCTTCAAGGATGACTGTGAATTCATCTTGTGCTTCTGCTGCGCCGCCACCTGCTGCTGCGCCGCCACCTGCTGCTGCAACTGGTGCTGCTGCTGTTACATCGAACTCTGTTTCAAATGCCTTGACGAACTCTGAGAGTTCAACAAGTGACATTTCCTTGAACTGAGTCATTAAATCTGCTTGTGAGAGCTTTGCCATTTTGTATTGTCCTTTTCTTTATTCCGCTGGAGTTTCTGCTGCATCTGTTGCTTCTGCAGCAACTTCAGCGACAACTTCTTCTGTTACAACTGCTTCAGCAACTGGTGCCTCGGCTGGAGCTTCTGCAGCTGGTGCCGCTTCTGCTACTGGAGCTGCTGCTGCAACTGGTGCTGCAGCTGGTGCTCCTGCTTCCATCTTGATGCGAAGTGCATCGAAAGTACGCGCTGCCTTAGCAAGCGAGCCCTTCATGGCACCAGCAAGCTTTGCAAGAAGTACTTCGCGAGACTCGAGGTCTGCGAGCTTCATGATCTCTGCTGTTGTAACAAACTTTCCTTCGTAGATTCCACCCTTAATGATTAGGAGTGGGTTCTCTTTCTGGAAGTTCTTCAGGTTACGAGCTGCATCGATTGCATCGCCCTTAATGAATGCAACAGCTGATGGGCCAGCAAGGAGATCATCAGAGATCTCAACGCCAGCATTCTTTGCTGCAATCTTGGTAAGAGTGTTCTTTACGACGCTGTACTTGGTATCTGAACCAAGGCTGCGGCGTAGCGCCTTCATCGAAGTCACGGTCAGACCGCGATATTCGGTGAGGTAAGTCGCTGTAGCTGACTTGAAATCTTCAGTCAGTTCAGCAACTGCTGCTGCTTTATCTGGGCGAGCCATTCGGTTCACCTTTCGTTAGTTGTTCAAGGTGACTACAGGCAATAAAAAAATCCGTGACGCGTAAATGCGCACGGATTAATGTGAACACCTACGCGGGCTGAGATTCCTCAATTATCTTGAGCTCTTGCGAGCTTAAGACCTGCGGTCTTTGGTTATGGGTAAATCTTAAGCAGGGGATTGGAACTGGTCAAATCCCCTGCCTAATAGAGCTAGTTAGCTGATGGCTCGCGTGTGAGGTTTGGATCTACCGCGATTCCAGGTCCCATCGAAGATGAGACAACAGCCTTGGCGATGTAGCGACCCTTTGATGAGTTTGGCTTCACGCGAAGAACTTCTTCCAGGGCAGCTGCATAGTTATCTGCAAGCTGATCTGCAGTAAATGATGCCTTGCCGATGATGAAGTGAAGGTTTGAGTTCTTATCAACGCGGAATTCAATCTTTCCACCCTTGATGTCATTAACAGCCTTAGTGACATCTGTTGTCACTGTTCCTGTCTTTGGGTTTGGCATGAGGCCACGAGTTCCAAGAACTTTACCGAGACGACCAACCTTGGCCATCAAATCTGGTGTTGCAACAACTGCATCGAAATCTAGGCGACCCTTTGATACTTCATCAATGAGTTCATCGCCTCCGACGATATCTGCACCAGCAGCACGTGCTTCTTCGGCACGCTCTCCGTTAGCAAATACCAAAACGCGTGCTGTCTTTCCTGTGCCGTGTGGCAAGTTAACAGTTGAGCGAATTGCTTGGTCAGCCTTCTTTGGATCCACACCTAGTACGAGTGCAACTTCAATAGTTGAGTCGTACTTAGTTGTTGTTGTCTCTTTCGCAAGTGTGACTGCTTGAAGAGGTGTGTAGAGGTGGTCTTTGATGACCTTCGCTGCTACTTCGGTGTACTTCTTTGAGCGCTTCATATCTTCCTTCTTTCTTGTATTGCTACAAGTTTTCGGTTGTGGTTAGCGAACCAGCGCGGTTCTCCCACATCTTTATGCCACTGTGACACAAAGAAATTTATTTACGAGACTGTGATTCCCATTGAACGGGCAGTACCGGCGATGATCTTTGCTGCGGCATCGATATCGTTGGCATTGAGGTCAGCCATCTTTGTTGTTGCGATCTCCTTGACCTGAGCCATGGTGATGTTTGCAACCTTAGTCTTGTGCGGAATAGCAGATCCCTTTTCAACGCCAGCTGCCTTAAGAATGAGGCGTGATGCTGGAGGTGTCTTGGTGATGAAGTCGAATGAGCGATCCTCATAGACGGTGATTTCAACCGGAATGATCTGGCCCTTTTGTGATTCAGTCGCAGCGTTATATGCCTTGACGAACTCCATGATGTTGACACCATGCTGACCAAGTGCCGGACCTACTGGTGGTGCAGGTGTTGCTGCGCCAGCTTGGATCTGCAACTTGATGAATCCGGTGACTTTCTTCTTTGGTGCCATTTCGCTTCTCTTTTCCTATTCGTATTTTCGTAAAGTTCGTTAGAGCTTTTGTACCTGGGTAAATGAAAGTTCTACTGGGGTCTCGCGACCGAAGATAGAGACCAATACCTTGAGCTTTGCCTGCTCTGGCATGATCTCGGAAATTGATGCTGGAAGTGTGGCAAATGGGCCATCCATTACGGTGACTGATTCTCCTACTTCGAAATCAATAAATTTAATATCTGCTTTATCGGCAGCTTTCTTTGGACGTGGTGCAAGAATCTTCTCGACCTCACCCATGCTCAGTGGACTTGGGTTGTGCGCGTTACCAACGAAGCCTGTGACTCCAGGAGTATTACGAACGACTGACCAAGATTCATCAGTGAGATCCATGCGAACAAGAACGTAGCCAGGATAGATATTGCGCTTAACCATCTTGCGCGCACCATTCTTAACTTCCATTACCTCTTCTTCTGGAACTTCAATCTGGAAGATGTACTCCTCCATGTTCAGGGTGTGAATACGGTTGGCAAGGTTGCCCTTTACCTTCTTCTCATATCCAGCATAAGAGTGGATTACATACCAATCACCAATTGCGGCGCGCAGTGTGCGGCGGAACTCGGCGTTGGGATCATTCTCATCAGATTCAATATCGCCATCTTCATCACTTGCCAGCGCCAAATCTGAGTTCGACTGGTCATCGATAGCTTCAGAAATTGGCTCGGCTACAAATTCAGCAACAGGGGTTGCAAGATCATCAGCGTTGGCAGCAAGGGCTGCCTCAAAGGCATCTGGCGCCGGAGTATTAGAAGTAATTTCTTCAGTCATCTCGCTCAATTCCTTATCCGAATACCCAGAAGACAACTTTGGTGAGAACAAAGTCGATGATTGAAACGACAGCAATAATAAAAGTCACGAATACGAGCACGACGGCGGTGTAGGTGGTCAACATATTTCGGGTTGGCCAAACAACCTTCTTCAGCTCTGAAAGAACTTGGCGGTAGAAAAGTCCAACGCGCGCAAAAATCCCGAGCTTCTCCTCGGTAACTTCAACTGCATCAGTCATGATCTTCCTTCTCTTTCATCTTTCATTCGGTACATCGGTTGTAAAACATCTTGCAGGGCAGGAGGGACTCGAACCCCCAACCGGCCGCTTTGGAGACGGCAACTCTAGCCAATTGAGCTACTGCCCTTCGCGACGAATTTTCAGGCGCGCCAAGGCGAGGAAGAAAATCATCGTGAGCGTCGAAGTGTAAGGGCAGGGGGCGGCTGGAGTAAAACTGGCTAATTCTGAGGTGGCCAGTACCACCATTTCTGAGCGTGCCAGAGATGCGGGCCATGGTGCAGACTTCGCGTATGAGCAGAATCTCCGCACGAATTTCAGCTATCGCAGAGTCAGCCACATTGGCAGTAGATGCAAAAGCGAAAGCACTCAAAGCAGCAGGTCGACCAGTCATTGGATTCGGAGCTGGTGAACCAGATTTTCCCACCGCTGATTACATTATCGAAGCAGCTGCTGCTGCAACCAGAGTCGGCGCAAATCATCGCTACACACCCACACCTGGCCTTGCCGAACTACGTGAAGCAATTGTGGCAAAGACAAAGCGTGACTCACGCTATGAAATTACCGTCGATCAAGTTCTTGTTACCAACGGTGGCAAGCAAGCGGTCTATCAAGCATTTGCCACAATTATTGATCCAGGTGATGAAGTCATTTTACCTTCACCATTTTGGACAACCTATCCAGAAGCAATCAAGCTTGCCGGTGGAAAGAGCGTTGAAGTATTTGCAGATGAGTCACAAAACTATTTAGTGACAGTTGAACAGTTAGAAGCGGCCCGAACACCAAAGACGAAGGCTTTACTGTTCTGCTCCCCTTCTAATCCAACTGGTTCGGTCTATTCACCTGAGCAAGCAAAAGCAATTGGCGAATGGGCTGTGAAGAACAATGTGTGGGTAATCTCAGATGAGATCTATGAGCACCTACTATATGACGGTGCTAAAGCTCCATCACTTCCAGTGTTGGTTCCAGCACTTGCTGACACCTGCATCATCATCAACGGAGTTGCCAAGACTTATGCCATGACTGGTTGGCGTGTGGGTTGGATGATCGGGCCAAAAGATGCCATCAAAGCAGCAACAAATCTGCAGTCTCATCTGACATCAAATGTTTCCAATGTTTCACAGCGCGCAGCGATTGCCGCAGTTTCTGGAAACCTTGATGAAGTACACAAGATGGGTGAAGCATTTAACCGTCGCCGCAAATTAATTGTTGGACTTCTCAATGAGATTCCTGGCTTTGATTGCCCCACACCACAGGGTGCTTTCTATGTCTATCCATCTGTAAAGAGCGCACTCGGTAAAACTATTCGTGGCAAGGTTGCAAATACATCTGCCGAACTAGCCACAATCATCTTAGAAGAAGTTGAAGTTGCTGCTGTTCCTGGAGAAGCCTTTGGGCCTTCGGGATACTTGCGATTCTCCTATGCCACCAGCGATGAAGATATCGTTGAAGGTATTGGGCGGATCAAGAAGTTACTTACAGAGTAACTCCAACTAAATTAACTTCCGTCTCTAAGGTAATACCAAACTTCTCATAGACCTTCTCTTTGGCAACGTGTGCCAGCTCGAGAATATCCTTGGCAGTTGCATTACCCGCATTGGTAAGTGCCAGCACATGCTTGGTCGAAACTCTTGCACCACCGTGTGCATCACCCTTATGTATCCCCGAGTTTTCAATCAGCCAGGCAGCGCTTGTTTTCACACGACCATCAGATGTTGGCCACTGGGGGGCATCTGCTGGAAGCTTCGCTGCGACTTCTGGCGAAACAATAGGGTTGGTAAAAAATGAACCAGCAGACCAGGAATCGCGATCTGTTTTGTTGAGCAGCATTCCCTTCATAGCGCGCAGCTCTAATACCGCTTTACGGGTTTCAGCTACCGGTGCTTTCTCGCCCACCTCAATTCCTAATTTTGTGGCAAGTTCGGAATAGGTAATCGGTGTGGTGATTTCACCTTGGCGCAGATTGAATTGCACATCAAGAATGACATAGCGCCCGGGATGAGATTTGAAGTGAGAGTTACGATATTCAAATTCGCACTCAAGGTTGGTAAATGTTTTGATCTCTTTCTTCTGGCGATCATAGGTGCGCACCCGAGTGATGAACTCTGAAACCTCATGTCCATAGGCACCAATATTTTGAATAGGCGCCGCTCCCACACTGCCAGGAATTCCACTCAAGGTTTCCAGGCCGGCAAAGCCACGTTCCAGTGTGGTCTTCACAAAATCATCCCAATTTTCACCAGCGCCAATGGTCAGTGTTGCACCGCTACATGCATCAATTTCAGATTGCAGCGAGTGATTGACAATGCGAATAACGGTTCCCTCAAAGCCAGTATCTGAAACCAAAATATTTGTTCCACTGCCAATAATAAGTATTGGGGAATTGCCAGCGGTTTCAATGGCAGCGATGATCTCTGCTTCAGTGCCTACTTCGACAAACTTTTTGGCAGGCCCACCTACGCGTAGTGATGTGTAATCGCGTAAATCGGCCATGTGCTTAGGCTACCTGCGCGGACTCAATATCGCAGTCTTGCCTCTGAAGCGCTCAAGAATGCGGTCGTAATTCTTCTTCGATTGCACTTCGCGATATTCAGGCTCGCTGTCGTGATACCCATGATGGCGTCCTTGTTCAAGGGGTAGCTCCATCTGCAGCAAGCGGCCATTTCCATGACGAAGAGTGAGTGAGAATTCAATATCTGCATTGCGATAGAAAAGTGCGCGGTTGCTAAATCCACGCACGGCCAAAGCATCCTCACGATGCATTGCCATGAAGTAACTAAAGAGAACATCTACTTCGCCGGCACCTTTATCTTCAGTACTGCGCCAATCATCTTCCAGATTTACTAGTCCCCCGCGCCAGCCGACAGCTACAAATTCTCTTTTTTGTAGTTCGGCAAGCACTGGCGTGATTGCATCGCCAGTGAAGGTCGTCGATGGATCCATGATGATAATGAATTCACTTGTCACATTGCGCAGGAGCGCATTGGCATTCTCGCCCCAGCCAAAGTTTTCATTGACTTGAACTAGTGATGTTCGTGAATCTAGCTGATCAACAAGAATTCCAGGATCGCCAATTACCAGGATGGCAATCGCACATTGGCTATGGGCCTTAATCGATTCAATACAAGTCGCTGCATCCTCGTGAAATCCTTCGACAATGATTGCCACTGTGATCTCGAATTTGCCTGAATTAATCGGGCGGATATCGCGAGTGGATTCATATACTGGAAAACGCTTCTTAGGACGCAGTTCATATCCCCCAGCGCTATCAACAACTTCAAAGCCGGCAGCTGCAATCTCATCACGCAGTTGATCAGAGCGGGCAAAGTTTTTCTCAGCGCGAGCAGCTAATCGAGCCTTGGCTAACTCGTGTACCGAATCGGGTGCACTCACTTTCGCACCACTGCTTTCGCCATTCCAAGTACTTTCACGCCAGCAGAGGTTGCACTTAAGCTCAGTGAAATCTTTCCATCGACTACTTCACTCACCGTTGCACTGACGGTCAGGTCAACGTTTTCACCTGCAGGAATGATTACTGGCTTGGTAAAGCGAGCACCGAATTCCAGAACGTTGGCGGCGCCCCCGGCAAAGTCAGAGATGTACTTACCCACCAGCGCCATGGTGAGCATGCCGTGGGCAATGACGTTAGGAAGGCCCACAGAGAGTGCGAACTCTTCATTTTGGTGAATAGGGTTTTGATCACCTGAGGCATCGGCATAGCTTTTGAGCATCGCGCGATTAATAGAGAAGACTTGTTCTGGCAACACTGTGCCCACTTCCATCATGCGCGCACCACCAATGTGGACCAAGCAGATATCACAAGGGCGCCTTCACGATGTAGATCAGAGCGAACGGTAACTATTTCATTTCCAGCAGCGACTCGGTAACTTTCAATAGTTGCAGCGCAGGTAAGTCCATCACCGGCCTTTACCGGTGAAAATATTTCAAACTTCTGATCACCATGAACTAGGCGTGACCAATCAAGGCCAATCTCTGGTTGGGTGAGGATTTCTTCAAATTGAGTCAGTGTGATGCGGATAGAAAATGTAGGTGGAGCAATCGATGTATCTGTTTCGCCAATAACAGCACAGAAGGCATCGATTTCAGATTGAGCAATTTTTATGACATCTGTACCGGCGAAGGTGCGCCCGACCGAATCGGGGTTGAGCATTAGCGGGTTTCGCGGTGAAGAGTTGAAGACTTGCAACGTGGACAGAACTTCTTGAGTTCCATGCGGTCTGGATCGTTGCGGCGGTTCTTCTTGGTGATGTAGTTACGCTCTTTGCAATCCACGCATGCCATGGTGATCTTTGGACGTACGTCCGCGCTCTTACTTGCCATGGTCTTAACTCCTTCGTAGATGTTGCACTAAGCGGAGCTCAGATTACCCGAGCAACCTTCAATGGTGAAATCCGTGCGTATTTCGCACTTGATTATTAGTAGCGGAGGCGGGATTTGAACCCACGACACAGCGATTATGAGCCGCTTGCTCTACCAAGCTGAGCTACCCCGCCAAGGGCGTGCATATTAAATTGTTGTTCGAGCCCCCCACCGGAATCGAACCGGTGACCTTTTCCTTACCATGGAAACACTCTACCGACTGAGCTAGGGGGGCAATGGTAGAGAGTGAAGTCTAGGGCTTAAGGCCTAAAGTGAAAAATTGCCGTGGCAAATGAGTTAATTACAGGAGCAGCGATCGGCTTCCGCGACTCCCATTAAGGCCTCTTCTATATGCTCCCCGCAGCCTTGCCATGTTGGTTTTGCGCACTTGGTGCATTGAACTTTGCTACACATATTTCCTCCTAGAAATACTTTCTGAAAAACTTCCTAATCTTATTCCGAATCGTAGAAGTTTGCTGCATGGGCGAAAGCTTGAGCACTCGGTCTTTGGCTGGCTCATCAGGTGTGATGACATCTGTGATGGCAGGAGAGTTCTGATCAAGTGAATCCGCAATTCTGCCGATATTGGCAACAATAGAGAGCCCGCGGACAATCTGATCTTGGTCAACATCATCTCCATCTTCAATCAGTGTTCCGGCCAGGACTGAGCCTGCCTCACGTGCATCATCTGTTGGTGAAGAGGCATCATCATTGATGTCATCTGGTATCTCAACGTGAGCTGAAATTGCATAGCTGGCAGCCGATAGCGCCACTGCAATTTGTTTCTGGGTTGAATCTGCAATTCCACCTTCTACCGCGGAATCAAAGAGTGTTCGGGCAATCATGCGCACCTGCACCAAGGTGTGCTCGGCGGCAATTCCTTCAATGTAGATATCTTCGGCTTCATCTTTTTCAGCAGTAGGAAACCATCTCGCATGACTTCGAGCTTCCACTGATTGCGCGCGGATGGCCGGAACTTCTTCCACTAAAAGTCGCGCACGTGCCAACCAGCTGCCGGCATCCTTCTGGGTATATCCGGCGGCAACACCTTCTGACATTTCAGCAAGAAGAGCTGCTGCTTTAGTGCTCACATTTCTGATCTGGATTTGTGCACGTCCCACTGGAGTATTGGGATGTGAAAAGTAGGAGAAGAGGATTGCGATTGCGGCACCGATGAGAGTTGATCCCAGTCTGTGAACGGCAGTGCTCTGCGAAATTCCTGGTCCAATAACAATCAGTGCTGTTACTGGCACGTTGACCGAAGCAACTTCACCAAGATGCAGCGCTCTTGCTATGACGGCGCAGAAAATAATTGTTGTGGCAACTGCGATGAAGCCAAAGTTAAAGACACTGACGGTAAAGAGTGCGATACCTGCACCCACAGCCGTTCCAACAATTTGGCCAAAACCTTCGCGCATAGATTTATGCAGAGAGATGCGAATACTCAAGGTGCAGACAATGGCAGCGACTACCCCACCATCTTCGATGAGTAGATCTCCCACAAACCAAGAAACGCCACCTGCTAAACCGGCGACCAGAATCTGGCGAACCCAGTTCTTCCGGTTCTTAAAGAGGTTAACTATTTTTCTAATCATTAAGGAGGAGTTTACGCCCAACCAACCCCTTTATGATTAATCCATGCCCGGCCACGTGACTGATAGCACCCAGATTCGCAACCTAATCAAAGAATCAAGAACGATTGCGATTGTGGGAGTTTCAGATAAGCCTGAGCGGCCAAGTTATGGTGTGGCCAAATACTTACTTGAACACTCGCATTACACAGTCTTTCTTGTAAATCCGATGCTAGAGACAGCACTTGGAGAAAAGGTTTATCACTCACTGAGTGAAATCCCAGAACATATCGACTTAGTTGATGTCTTTAGAAAACCTAGTGACTGCATGGAAGTTCTTGCAGATGCAATCGCAGTTGGCGCAGATGCAATCTGGCTGCAGCTCGGAATTACTAGCCCAGAAGTTTTAGAGGCAGGTGCTGCAGCTGGAATGAATGTGGTGATGGATCGGTGTCTGAAGGTTGATTACAGTAACTTCTTCTAGTCCCGGGCAATAGGACTAGTTAGTTTTCTCCTGGAGTACGAGTGATACTGAATTAATACACCAACGCTCATCAGTTGGAACGTCATAGCCTTCACCGGAAAATACATGTCCAAGGTGTGAATCACACTTGGCACAACGCACCTCAGTGCGAATGCGTGGTGCTAGTGAACGGTCTTCAATCAGAGTCACTGCATCATCTGTAGTCGGTGCATAAAAAGATGGCCAGCCGCATCCGGAATGAAATTTAGTGTCAGAGGTAAAGAGAACGTTGTCGCAGGCTTTGCAGAGATAACTACCGATTGTGTCGGTATCGGTGTATTCACCGGTAAATGCTCGCTCTGTGGCACCTTCACGAAGTACGGCATAAGACAGCGGATCAAGGCGAGCCTTGAGTTCATCCTCGTTAATTGGTTTCATCTCAGAGCTCCTCCACCAGTGTTGAGGAGAGAAAAATACCCGAGCCCATCGGAATTGGGTAATCAGAAAGATTTATCCATTGAACTGAAAAAGGACACGGATGACAAATATGTTGCGGGCATCTATACCTGCACCTACCCTTAGCCATGGCTAACAAGGGCGGTAATTGTGAAATATAAGTCTGTTAAAGGATTGCTCACCAACGATGAGTCTCTGATTCCAACAAATTTCATCGATAAGCTCGAAGACCTCTTACATGGTTTTCTTGGAATAGTTCTATTCGGCATCTCTATCTTGGCTGCCGGATACACCTTGCAACGCCTCATCGAGACCAGACCATTCTTCCCACTTGGAATGATTCAGGGAATTAATGACATTTTATTTGTTGTCATCATTCTTGAAATCATGCGCACCGTCATTGTGCGATTTACCGATGGAATATTCCAGCTCGAAAACTTCCTCATTATCGGCGTTATTGCAGCTGTCCGACACATCCTTACTGTGGGTGCATCTCTTACGATGCAAGAAGAAAAAACAGATCAATACTTCAATCGTGCGCTCATTGAAATGGGTGTTAATACTGGAATTGTTCTAGCTCTTGTCTTTGGCCTATTCCTAGCAAGGGCTGCACGAAAGCCAGATAAGAGCCGTTAAGAAAACAAGTTACTCAGTAAATCCGAACTACTCGGCCTCCGAAATACCACTCTGTAAAAAACACGCTTCCACTTGAATTAACTGCAACGCCATGGGGGCTATTTACCGCGCCCTCTATTACATCAGGGGCAACACTTTCGCCATCCTTTATCTGATTCGGCCAACCTTCACCGCGCTCAGGCTTGATACTGGGAATAAGAATTTCTACGTTGCCGGCAAGGTCCACCGAAAGCATCGCCCCATAAAGATCAGTCACAATAAGAAGATCATTACGAATGGCAAAGGATGAAGGACCGATCATGGCTTCAGAACTTACTGATTTCACATATTCGCCATCGAGTGTGAAAAAAACAATTCTTTTATTTCGTCGGTCAGCAATGACCACAAATGATTGCGGTCCACGGGTATCAATAAGAATTCCATGGGGACAGTTAAAAACTAGCGAAGTTGAAGAACCATCAAAGCTTTGAGAGCTGCCATCGGGTCTAATGCGGTGAACTAAACTCTCCCCATATCCATCACCAATCCAGATATCTCCCTGGTACGGGCCCGCTTCTTCAACAATGGCAAGCGTTGTGGGTTTCCATGTGACGGCGTCGCCTTCGGAAGTGTTAGGTCTTGAGATTTTTCGTAGCACTTCGCCTTTACGATTAACCAAAAGCACTTGCGCAGCCTCCGTGCCACCCGGATCACAGATCCAGAAAGAATCATCACTGGAGTTCGAAACCACGGTAATTCCATGCAGGATTGCTGCATCAACATCAACTCTAGTAAAGCTTGCATCTTCTGGATTTAAGACAATAAATGCGCGTCCACCAGGGGATTCAAAAACTATGTGACCATCGCTCAAGATTCCAATGCCCGAATGCATCCATCCATCTCTGGGATTGCCACTAAAAAGTGTTTTCCAATTGACCTCGTGTGGAATTGAATTGGGTTTAGACATCTCTCTACAACCGACCAGCCTGGTGAACTCGCTTGAGGAACTCTTGCGTCTTTGGGTTCTGCGGGTTATGCAGGACTTGCTCCGCACTTCCACGTTCAATGACGTTACCTGATTCAAGGAAGCAGACTTCATCGGCAACCTGGGTTGCAAAACCCATTTCATGTGTGGCAAGGACCATCGTCATGCCATCACTTTTTAGGTCACGCACAGCAGAGAGAACTTCATTTACTAAGACTGGATCAAGTGCTGATGTCACTTCATCTAGAAGAAGTAAGCGTGGGTTAACTGCAAGTGAGCGAATGATTGCCACTCGCTGTTGCTGTCCCCCACTCAAGCGATCTGGATACTGATCTGCCTTATCGGCTAAATCAAATCTTTTCAGCAGCTGTGTGGCATGAGTATTGGCCTCATCCTTGCTCTTGCCATGGACTTTGATCGGCGAAAGTGTGATGTTCTCTAAGACTGTTTTGTGTGGGAATAAGTTAAAGGATTGAAAAACCATTCCCAAGCGGCGGCGAACTTCATCAACATTCATCAGTGGGTCTGAAATCTCTTGCCCATCAAGGAAAATTTGACCATCATCGATTGATTCCAGCAGATTGATGCAGCGCAAGAGCGTTGATTTACCGGACCCCGAGGCGCCAATAAGCACGGTGGCGGTGTGCTCTGGGACCGAAAGCGATAGATCCTGGAGCACAACTTCTTCGCCAAATGACTTTCGAACATTTACCAGCTCTAAGACGTTGCTCATTAAATTGCACCTTCAGAGTTCTGGGCACTGGTGCGTTGCCTGATGGCTCGGTCTGTGTAACGAGTCATCGGGATAGTGATGAGCAAGAACAAGATGGCGGCGACAACATATGGCGTGTAATTAAAGGTACGGCTTGCATTAATCTGAGCAGCGCGCACAGCGTCAGTGACACCCAGAATAGAGACTAAACCGGTGTCTTTGAGCAGTGAGACGAAATCATTGAGTAGCGGTGGCACAACGCGACGTATTGCTTGCGGCAAGACAACAAAACGCATTGTCTGCCCGGAAGTTAATCCAAGGGAACGAGCTGCTGCCCGCTGACTTGGGTGAATAGATAAAATCCCACTTCGAATGACTTCTGCCACATAGGCGGAATAGGTGAGCACAACAGCCACAGTTCCTAAGAAAATTACATTACTTGATACGCCAGTAAGTCCTAAAGCTGGAACACCAAAACCCACTAGCAAGATAATCAAAATCAGCGGTGCACCTCGGAAGATATCAACATAGGCGGTAGCTAAGAATCTAAAGGGAGTAAGCGCTGGTGATTTTGTAGTGCGCAGCAACGCCAAACCAAGTGCGATGACACCGATTGCTGCCCCACCAATAAAAGTTAACTGTAAGTTGATCCAAAGCCCGCGAAGGACAGTGGGAAAGACTTCCCGGCCGTAATCAATATCAAAAAAAGTTGCCTTAACAGTTTCCCAGCCTGGTGAAGTCACAAGAATTGCGGCGAGTGTGCCGAGCACAAAAATAGAAGAAGCCGCGGCAATACCTGCTTGCCTGCGGCTTATTGATCGGCGAGATTTACGACGCTCTAATTCACGTGAGCTTGGCGACCAAGCAGAGTTTTGCTTCTCTGACATGGTCGCCAAACTACCGTGTTTACTGCTGAGTTTCTATTAAGGCTTTAATACAGGAGCGCCAGCATCAGTTGCTAGCCACTGATCTGTAATTGCGGCCAGTGTTCCATCAGCGGTAATGGCATCAACTGCGCCAGTAACGCAAGATGTGAGCTTGCTGCCCTTTGAAAGCAAGAGACCGAACTGATCGCCTGCACCAGTTGATGGAAGTTGTCCAACAATCAGTCCGTTTGGAACTTCAACACCTGATAGATAGAAGGCAGTTGGAAGATCTACGACGAGACCGTCAATCTGCTTGTTCTTCAGTGCTGACACACCAGCTGCATTGTCGTTAAATACCTGTGGCTTGACGCCAATCTGATTTTCAACTGCATCAAGTGAGGTTGTTCCCACAGCTGCGCCAAGCTTGGCGTCCTTAAGCTCTGCAAGTGAAGTCTTTCCTTCAATCTTGCTTCCCTTAAATGAAACGATTGCTTGTGGGGCGGTGTAATAAGGTGAAGAGAAATCAACTGCCTTCTTGCGATCTTCAGTGATTGAGAATTGCTGCAAGTTGAAGTCAAACTTCTTCTCCCCTGGGGTGACAGCTGAATCAAATGTGGTGCGGACCCATTCGACATCTGCAGCATCAAAGCCAAGCTGCTTAGCTACTGCGTAAGCAACTGCGCCCTCGAAGCCTTCACCAGATTCTGGCTTGTCATCGATAACCCATGGGTAGTAAGCAGGTTCGCCAGTTGCGATTGTCAGCTTACCTTCAGTGATTGTTGCTAGATCTGCCTTTTCACATGATGCAGCTTGTGATGATGAAGATTCTCCAGACCCACATCCTGTGAGTGTGAAAGCTGCTGCGATTACTGCTACCGCGAAAATTCCGAAACGTTTTTGCACGTTAACTCCTTAAGGTCGAGGCGTGATGGATACTGGATAACAGTATTAACCGAGTCCATGAATGTCGACCCGCAAATCAACCGCAGGAAGCCCAGGAAAGCAAAAACGCCCCTCGTTATGAAGGGCGTTACTGGTGGCGGGTGAAGGATTTGAACCTTCGAAGGCAGAGCCGGGGGATTTACAGTCCCCTCCCATTGGCCGCTCGGGCAACCCGCCAGGGTCATACAAGTCTTACGGCGCTTTGGTAGTGCGAGCGGCAAACGATACCTTAGGCGCTGGAACTTTAAAAATCACAGGGGAGCCTCACAACAATGGCTGACAGCAGTTTTGACGTAGTCTCAAAGATTGACCGGATGGAGCTAGATAACGCCATTAATCAGGCTATTCGCGAGATTGATACCCGCTTTGACTTTAAGAACACCGGTGCAAAGATTGAATTAACAGGTGACAAGATTGCAATTGAGGCAGATACTGAAGAGCGCGCAAAGGCAACTCTTGATGTTGTCAAAGATAAGTTGATTAAGCGCGGTGTATCACTTAAGCACTTGGAAGCACCTGAACCTCAATTATCAGGCAAGATCTACAAGATCGCCTGCACTTTAAAAGAGGGAATCTCTACTGAGAATGCCAAGAAGGTTGCCAAGTTCTTGCGCGATGAGGGTCCGAAGTCAATTAAGACCCAGATTCAGGGTGATGAGCTTCGTGTGACATCTAAGAGCCGTGATGATCTGCAAGAGGCTATCGAGCAAATTAAGAATGGTAAATTTGATTTTGCTGTTCAGTTTGTTAACTTCCGCTAAGTGGCAGGTAAACGTAGCGAGTATTCACTAGGGCTACTCTTTGGAATTAGCTCCTACGTTATCTGGGGGCTACTGCCCTTGTATTGGCCACTGCTGCAACCGGCGAATGCGCTAGAAATAGTTGCTCACCGCGCCGTTTGGACGCTGGTTTTCTGTCTGATAGTTCTGGCACTGACCAAACAGATTTTCTCCACCTTGCAGTTCGTGAAGAATCCAAAGATTATGGTGGTGCTGCTACTGAGCACAATCTTGATTTCCATCAACTGGATTACCTATATCTGGGCTGTAAACCATGGACATGTGGTGGAGGCGGCTCTCGGTTATTACATCAGCCCACTCGTTATCATCGCATTCGGCATCATTATTCTGCGCGAAAAAATGCGACCGTTGCAATGGGTATCAGTTGCAATAGCTGCCTTCGGTGTATTAGTTCTCACTATTGATTATGGCCGGCTCCCCTGGATAGCACTCGCACTTGCACTCTCATGGGGTAGCTATGGGTTAGTAAAGAAGAAACTAAACCTGGGCGCCGTTGAAGGGATCACAATTGAGACGCTTATTTCGCTGCTTCCTTACGCTGGATATTTAATCTTTCTCGGCCAGCAAGGCAGCGGATCCTTTGGCCAGTCCCCTGGACTCACACTGCTCTTGATTAGCGCCGGGGCGGTGACAGCTATTCCACTTCTCTTGTTTAACGGATCTACTACTCGTTTGCCATATAGCACTATCGGGCTCTTGCAATACATCACTCCAACAATTCTATTTTCTATCGGAGTCTGGGTACGTCACGAAGAAATGCCTACTGCGCGCTGGATCGGCTTCTTCCTAATCTGGTGCGCACTAATAGCACTCGGTGTAGATCTCGTGCGATCAAGCAGAACGGTCGATAATCGCATCACAGAGGGAAAATAAAGCCCCGGTCACATCATTAACTGGCAGTGGACCAAGGGCGGTGCGCGCATCGCGTGCAATATCGAGTAACTGCGCGCGCGATTGCGCTATTGCATCGTGTGTGCGTAGCTCCTTCAATACTTGAGCAACAACTGCTTCATCTTTAATAGGTGCTTTAAGTAACTTAATGAGCGCGCGATCTTTGGAAGCAGTTGAATTCATAACATTGAGTGTGACCAAAGTGGGAATACCTTCACGTAGATCTGTTCCTGGAGTCTTTCCTGATTCATGAGACTCACTTGCGATATCAATAATGTCATCTGCTAATTGGAAGGCAATACCAATTTTCTCACCAAAGACGGTCAGTGTCTCCTTTATTTCATTGGGTGCCCCAGAGACCATCGCACCAAAGCGAGCACTGGCTGAAATTAGCGAGCCTGTCTTATCGGCTACTACCTGCATGTAATGCGCTAGCGGTGCTTGCCCGTTCTGTGGTCCTTGCGTTTCCATGATCTGACCAATAACAAGACGTTCAAATGTTGATGCTTGTAGTCGCACCGCTTCTGGTCCGATATCTGCCAGCAACGCAGAAACCTTTGCAAAGAGGTAATCCCCAGTCAAAATAGCAACGGTATTTCCCCAGCGGTTATTAGCACTTACAACACCACGACGAAGTGGTGCTTCATCCATCACATCATCGTGATAGAGGGTGGCCACGTGGGTTAATTCGCAGACAGCAGCTGATTCAATAATTCCGAACTTATTCTTATCTCCGTAGTGCGATGCAAGGATGGTCAGTAGTGGACGTAATCGCTTGCCACCAGCGGCAACTAAATGTCGAGAGGTCTCTTCCACCAGCGGGTAATCACCTTGGATATGGCTAAAGAGCAGGTCTTCGACCTTCTTCATACTTGCTTTGAGTTCAACCTCAAGGGCTGGTGCTAAACCCGGAATTCCAAAGGATGACATCAGCGAATAAAGGTGGCAGTTGTTGCGATGAAGTCAATCAGCGGCGCTGGGTAGATTCCAAGAATCAAAGTCAGCACAGATGAAACAGTAATTGTGATTGTGGTCAGCGCTGATGGAATCACTACTGATGTTCCATCTTCAACCGGATCTTTAAAGAACATCAAGACGATGACGCGAATATAGAAGAAGGCGGCAACTGCAGATGAGAGCACACCGGCGATAAGAATTGAGGTGCTTCCTGATTCATATGCAGCAGAGAAGATGGAGAACTTTCCAATGAATCCGGAAGTCAGCGGAATACCGGCAAAGGCAAGTAAGAAGAAGGCAAAGGCAGATGCTAATAGTGGTGAACGCTTTCCAAGACCGCTCCAGCGGTTAAGGTCACCCACTTCACCGGATGCATCGCGCACAAGTGTGACGATTCCAAATGCACCAACGGTGGCAACGCCGTAAGCAAAGAGATAGAAGATGGAAGCTTCTAGGCCCGTTTTACTCAAGGCGATCACGCCGGCGAGTAAGAAACCAGCATGGGCAATGGAGGAGTAAGCAAGCATGCGCTTGACATCGCGCTGGGTGATGGCAACGACTGAGCCAAAGACCATCGTGATAATTGCAATGATGACCATCGCAGGTCGCCACTGCCACTCTGCATTTGCAATTGCCACATAGAAGATGCGAAGGATTGCGCCAAATGCTGCAACCTTTGTCGCTGCTGCCATAAATCCAGTAATCGCAGTCGGTGCGCCTTGATACACATCAGGTGACCAGGCATGAAATGGCACTGCGCCCACTTTAAAGAGCAGGCCAATAGAGATAAATGCGATTCCTAGAAGTAGGAAGACATCATTGCCGGCCCCGCCAATCACGCTGGCTTGGATTCCGGCCAAAGTAATGGAACCTGAGTAACCGAAAAGATAGGCAATTCCTAGTAGGAAGAAGGCGGAAGAAAATGCACCAAGAAGGAAGTACTTAAGCGCTGCCTCTTGCGAAGCCAATCTACGACGACGGGAAAGTCCGGCCATGAGATAGAGAGGAAGTGAGAGCACTTCAAGTGCCACAAAGAGGGTAATCAGATCAGTAGCAACCGGAAATAGCAGCATTCCTGCCACTGCAAAAAGTGTGAGTGGGAAAACTTCGGTGACGCGCAGATCAGATTGCACCGCATCACGTTCTTCCTCTGAACCCGGAACTGACGCTGCTAACGCTGTGAAGTTCTCTTGATCTGCAATCAGAAATATGGATAGCACGGCGATAATAAGAATGGAACCCTGCAGCAGAACCCCCACGCCATCGAATGCAACCGAGCCCATTGCGGCATCGACTGAAGTCTGGGTGCGCACGCGCATGAGCGCTGCAAAGGATGCTACGAGTGAAAAGATTGAGACAAAGAGTTGCGATGAGTAACGCGAAGCACGAGGGGCAAAGGCTTCGATGAGTACGCCAGCTAGAGCGCCAGCCAGCACAATCAGAATGGGAGCCAGTTGGGCGTAATTAAGGGAAGGGGAGATAAATTCCATTTACTTACCTGCGCCCTCTGTTGGTATTGGATCGGTAAATCCCTGAACTTCAAGAACGTGCGCGGATGCTGGATTAATGACGTTGAGTAGCGGTGATGGATAGAAACCGAGAGCAATAATGATTGCCATCACTGGCGCAATAGCAATCTTTTCCCGCAGGTTTAAATCTGGCAGGTTCTCATTGCCAGGAGTAGTAGGACCATGCAGCGCCTTCTGCACCGGAATCAAAATATAGAGTGCGGCAAGCACGATTCCGAAGGTGGCAATGACGGCCGCAACTGGATAACGGGTAAATGTTCCCACCAAGACTAAGAACTCACTGACGAAGCTTGATAGTCCAGGAAGTGCCAGCGATGACATGCCGGCGATAAAGAAGGACCAGGCCATTACTGGTGTGACACGTTGTAAGCCACCGAAGTCAGCAATTGTTGATGATCCACGACGAGCTGCCATCCAGCCGGCCACAATAAATAGCGCGGCAGTTGAGAAGCCGTGGTTGAACATATAAAGAGTGGCACCGCTATGACCTTGAGTAGTCATAGCGAAGATTCCCATGGTGATAAATCCGAAGTGAGAAATAGATGTGTAAGCAATCAGGCGCTTGATATCAGTAGCCCCAATAGCTAGGAAGGCGCCGTAGATAATTGAGATTACAGCCAAAGTAATAATGATTGGCGTGAAGGTCTTGCTCGCATCTGGAAAGAGTGTGAGACAGAAACGAATCATTCCAAATGTTCCGACTTTATCTAGCACGCCAAGGAGTAACACAGATGTTCCTGGAGTTGCAGAGGATGCGGCATCTGGAAGCCAGGTGTGTAGTGGCCATAGTGGAGCCTTGATGGCAAAGGCGATAAAGAAACCGAGGAAGAGCAGGTTCTGTGTCGTAGGGCTCATGTAATTATGAAGCTCAGATAATTTGTTGATATCAAAGGTATGTCCGCCATTAGCACCGGAAATCACATAAAGACCAATGATTGAGGCGAGCATCAAGAGACCGCCAAAGAGGCTATAGAGCAAGAACTTCACCGCAGCAGCTGCGCGATCGCCACTGCCATATCCACCAATGAGGAAGTAGACCGGTATCAACATCGCTTCGAAGATGACGTAGAACAGGAATACATCTGTTGCCGCAAAGACACCAATCATCATCGTTTCTAGAACAAGAATGAGCATGTAGAAGACCTTGGCAGACCAACGTCCGCCTTCAGATTCTTTCCACCCAGCCAAGACCACAATGGGTGCAAGGAGCACGGACATCAGAATAAGAACGAGTGATAGTCCATCAACACCGACTGCGTAATTGATTCCAAATGAAGGAATCCATTCAACTGATTGCACAAACTGGAATGAAGTATCGGCTGCATTAAAGTTAAACCAGGTGAGTACGCCAGAGATTGCAACCAATAGCGTGGTAGCAAGTGCTGCCTGCTTAATGCGTAGTACTTGATCACTCGGAATTACCGCAAGCAGTAGCGTGCCAAGAATTGGAAGCAACATCATTGTGGTCAGCGCGTTCATTGTGTGACCACCCAAACTGCTGCAATCAGGACTACGGCGCCAATCAGAATAAGAGCAGCGTAGCTGCGGGCAAAACCAGTCTGTGTCTTTCGAAGCTCAGAACCAGCACTGAGCGCCGTACGTCCGACCAGGCGCACAGTGCCATCAACAACACTGTCATCGCCCTTAACGAGGAGTCTTGTGAGCGCTTGTCCAGGGCGCATGAATAAGGCTTCGTTAAATGAATCTTGCAACAAATCTTTACGTGCAATGCGAGTAAATTCTGTGACATTTTCTGGCGCCTCGGCATCAACATCTGAGAATTGATACTTTATCAGTGCGATAGAAACACCAATAATGACGGCAGTAATTGCCATTCCTGAAACAACTATTGCCGGCAAGAACTCTTCATGTTCACCATGCTCACCGAATACCGGTTCCAACCAATGCACGAGCCCATCTCCACGAGTAAATAAGTATCCGGTTGTTACAGATCCCACTGCCAAAACAGCCATAGGCAGCCACATCAGAAACGGTGACTCGTGCGGATGTTGATCTTCTTCCCAACGCTCTGGTGAAGTAAATGTCAGCACCATGACACGTGTCATATAGAAGGCGGTGATAGCTGCGCCAAGTAGGGCGGTAGATCCCAAGAGAATTCCTTTTATGCCACCGGCGTTGAAGGCGGTCTCAATAATTGCATCTTTGGAGTAGAAACCAGCAAATGGTGGAACGCCAATGATTGCCAGATAACCAAGTCCAAAGGTGGCAAAGGTAATGGGCATAAATTTACGAAGTGCTCCATAGCGGCGCATATTCACTTGGTCGTTCATGCCATGCATGACTGAACCAGCACCTAAGAACATGCCTGCTTTAAAGAAACCGTGGGTAAGTAAGTGCATGATTGCAAATGCATATCCAGCAGGTCCAAGGCCAGCAGCCAAGATCATGTAACCAATCTGGGACATCGTTGATGCTGCGAGTGCTTTCTTAATGTCATCTTTTGCAGTACCGACAAGGGCACCAAATATCAGAGTAACTGCTCCGACAATAACGACTAGAAGTTGCGCTGTTGGTGCGGCATCAAAGATAAAGTTAGATCGAGTAATGAGATAGACACCAGCTGTCACCATCGTTGCTGCGTGAATGAGTGCAGATACTGGCGTTGGACCAGCCATCGCATCACCAAGCCACGCTTGCAGTGGGAATTGCGCCGACTTACCTGCGGCTGCCACTAACAACATAAGTCCAATTCCAGTGAGTGCAGCAGTCGATGCCGTCTCTGAAGCTTCTTTAACTCCACTAAAGGAGACAGTTCCAAGAGTTGCAAAGGCGATCATGATGGCAAATGAAAGACCCATATCGCCAATACGGTTCATGACAAATGCCTTCTTTGATGCAGTTGCATATGACGGCTTCTGATTCCAGAAACCGATCAAGAGATAAGAAGCAAGACCTACGCCCTCCCAACCCACATAGAGGTTGAGATAGGAATCTCCGAGAACCAGCAAGAGCATGGCGGCGATAAAGAGGTTGAGATAAGCAAAGAAGCGACGTCGGTCTCGGTCATGAGACATATAAGAGATTGAATAGATATGAATCAGGGTGCCCACACCAGTAATGAGGAGTACAAAGCAGATTGAGAGTTGATCAAGTAAGAGCCCGGCATCTACGTTAAATGTTCCAACGCTAATCCAAGAAAAGAGCTTCTGCGAAAATGCGCGCTCTTCTGGCTCATGCGCAAGCATCTGTGTGAGTTGATAAATACCCACACCAAATGAACTTGCCGAAAGTGTGGTGGCGAGCAGGTGGCCCCACTTATCGGCCCGACGTCCAGCGAGTAATAAAATTACAGCTCCTGCAAGTGGCAGGGCGATGAGATATCCGAGAGATGTCGAAGTAGTCATCATTATCGCTTCAACAAACTAGCGTCATCGACAGAGGCAGAACGACGTGAGCGATAAATCGTCACGATAATTGCGAGTCCAACCACAACTTCACATGCAGCCACGACCATCGTAAAGAAGGCAACGACCTGACCATCGAGGGTGCCATTAATGCGTGAGAAAGTAACGAGGGTGAGGTTTGCCGCATTGAGCATGAGCTCGACACACATAAAGACAACAATTGCATTACGACGGACAACAACACCGACTGCGCCAATTGTGAAGAGCAAGGCTGCTAAGTAGAGATAGTTATACGGATTCATTACTTCTCCTCCGCAACCGTGTTATCAACTTCGCCGAGTTCAAAGGATCGAGATTCCAAAATATCCCCGCGTGCTTTCAGTGTTGCCGAAATTGAGGTAGGTGCGGCGCTTCCATCAGGAAGCAGCGCTGGCACATCTACTGCGTTATGACGGGCATAAACACCTGGGCTAGGAAGTCCGGCGGCACCTGCAAGTGAGCCTGTTCGAAAACGTGCAATTGATTGTTCGCGTTGGGTAGGGCGAGCAACACTTCGTTGGTGATGAGCAAGAACCATGGCGCCAAGGGCTGCCGTAATTAACAACGCAGAGACGACTTCAAAAGGGAAGACATAGGTAGAAAAGAGCTTGGCGGCAAGGCCTTCCACATTTCCATTGGCATTTGCAGCGGTAAGACCGACGGCATCACGGCCCAATGACGCTCTGCCAATCAGAGAGACAAAAAGACCGCCAAAGCCAACGGCTGCGGTAATTGCTATCGGGCGAAGACCAGAAATTGTTTCGGTCAATGAATCAGAGGCATCGACACCGACGAGCATCAAAATAAAGAGGAAGAGCATCATGACTGCCCCTGTATAAACCACAATCTGAACAATGCCGAGGAAGAGTGCATCTTGTGCAATATAGAAAATGGCAAGAGTAATCATGACCCAGGCAAGTAAGAGCGCTGAGTGCACGGCCTTCTTCACCAGGAGCATTCCGAGCGCCGCAATAACTGAAAGTGGAGCAAGCACCCAGAACATGATGGTTTCAGGAGTTTGAATTTCTAGCATTAGTTCTGTTCCAGTTGTGATGGGTGTGCTTGCGTAACTTCGCCGTTGTAATAATTAGTATCTGTCATCCCTGGATACATTGGATGTGGCGGTGCAAGCATTCCTTGACGAAGCGGGGCAAGGAGATCTTCCTTTTCGAAGATTAACTTTTCCCGCTTGTCATCTGCGAGTTCGTATTCATTAGTCATGGTTAGGGCGCGCGTTGGACATGCTTCAACACAAAGCCCACAGAAAATGCAGCGCAGATAATTAATTTGATAGACGGCGCCATGACGCTCTCCTGGCGAGAGTTGATTTCCTGGAGTGTTATTCCCGCCTTCAACAAAGATGGCATCAGCTGGGCATGCCCACGCACAGAGTTCGCACCCAATACATTTTTCTAAACCATCAGGATGGCGATTAAGTTGGTGGCGACCATGAAAACGTGGCGCTGTTGGGGCTTTCACATCTGGGTATTGCACAGTCTGGTTCTTCTTAAACATGGTTGAGAAGGTGACCCAGAATCCCTTTGCTTGTTCTAGCAGTGGCGCAGCGCCAGGTTGCTCAACTTCTACAAAAGGAACTGAATTGATACCGAGCTCTGAGCTCTTGCGTGGCTCAATTAAATCTGTCATTTCTGGCCTCCTGTAACGCTAATGGAGCGAAGATGTGGAAGTGAAGGCACTGGGAATTCAGGGCTTTCACCTTGCGCAAGTGGTGCTCCAGAAACTTTCTTACTGCGATCTGTCAGCGATGAAATCGCCATCAAGAGCAGAGCTACTCCCCCTGCAAATGCGATGGTCACTACTCTGCTTGCACCTTCTTGCTGCAAAACGCGAATAGTTGCAACGATGAGAATCCAAACAAGTGAGGCAGGAATGAGAACCTTCCAGCCAAATTTCATAAACTGGTCATAACGCAGGCGCGGAAGAGTTGCGCGCAACCACATGAAGATAAAGAAGAACAAATTAACTTTGGTGATGAACCAAACAAATGTGAACCATCCACCAAGCCATTGCTCTGTGAAACCAAGTCCTGGAGGTGCGTGATAGCCACCGAGGAAGAGTGTTGTTGCAAGAGCTGAAACTGCAATGATGTTGACATATTCAGCCAGGAAGAAGAGTGCGAATTTAAGTGATGAATACTCGGTGTGGAATCCGCCAACGAGTTCGCCTTCTGCTTCAGCTAAGTCAAATGGTGCGCGGTTGGTCTCGCCCACCATAGAAATGACATAAATAATAAATGACGGGAAGAGCACCACTGCATTCCAAATGTTTTGGTGCTGTGAATCAACAATCGCCGATGTAGACATCGAGCCGGCATAGATAAAGACTGCAACAAGTGAGAGCCCCATTGCGATTTCATAAGAAATCACTTGCGCACTTGAACGCAATCCGCCAAGTAGTGGGTAAGTAGATCCAGAAGACCACCCTGCAAGTACAACGCCATAGACACCGATTGATGTCACGGCCAGAATGTAAAGAACTCCCACTGGCAGATCGGTCAGTTGTAGCGCGGTCTGGTGCCCAAAGAGATTTACCACTCCAGTCATTGGAATAACAGCAAAGGCCATAAAGCACATTGAGGTAGCAATAATGGGTGCGAGGATGAAAACAACTTTATCTGCAGCTGCCGGAATGATGTCTTCCTTTAAGGCTAGCTTGACGCCATCAGAAAGTGATTGAAGAAGACCAAACTTTCCCACGCGGTTAGGGCCAGTACGCAGCTGCATTTTGGCGAGAACGCGACGTTCAGTCCACACCGCCATCAGCGTTGCAACCACACAGATAATAAAGACAATAAGTGCCTTAACAGCAATAATCCAACCTGGATCTTTTCCTAAAAGCTCTGCTGTACTCATGCCTTCACCACCGTTACTACATCGCCGTGCACTGCATTGAGTGAAACTAGAGTCTGTGATGCAAAGGAATTACGTGGTAACCACACTGCATCATCGTGAATATCTTCAACCAGTGCCGGAATAGTGATCGAGCCGTGAGCATTTGCTACTCGCACCTGATCACCTGATGTAACACCGAGTGATGTCGCACGCTTAGCTGAAATCACAGCAACTGTTGGACGACGCGTGCCAGCAAGATTATCTTCACCCTTTTGCAAAGTTCCCATATCAAGCAGGCGGCGCCATGAAGTAAGAAGTGCCTCGTTGGCACCGATTGCTTTCGCAGCTACTGGCGCGACCGATGTGAAGGCAACGCGGGCGCCATCCCACTTACCTAGTTGGTTAAATTCACGAGCTGCTGCGGTGACGGTGCCGAGCATGATGGATTCACCCATGGCATCGGCAATCATGGACAGAATTCGAACATCGCTACGGTTCTGGGAGTCTTCCACCGCTGCATCAAATGCGCGTGCTCGACCTTCCCAGTTAAGGAAACTTCCACTCTTTTCAGTAATTGCAGCAACCGGTAATACAACGTCGGCAACTTCGGTAATGGAACTTGGCGCAATTTCTAATGAGACGACAAATGATTTCTTCAGCGCATCTAGTGCCACGCGTGAATTAGATAAGTCATGCGCATCGATGCCACCGACAACGACTGCATCAAGTTGACCTGCTGCCAGGCTAGAGATTATTTCTGCTGTTGTGCGACCTGGTTGCGTTGGTAGTGCGGCAACTCCCCATGCAGCTGCAATATCTACTCGAGCTGCGGCATCAGCAACTGGACGTCCACCTGGAAGAAGTGATCCGAGTGCACCTGCTTCTAGTGCTCCACGTTCTCCTGCTCTACGTGGAATATATGCAATCTTTGCACCAGTCTTTGCGGCAAGTGCTGCCACTGCTGAGAAGAGCCCAGCACTTTCAGAGGCACGCTCTCCAACAAGAATCACAGACTTTGCAGTAAGTGAAAGTGTGGCAACTGCAGAACCTTCCGCACCTGGTGCGACTTTTACAAACTCTGCCTTGAGTTTATCCATGGCAATAGATTTTTTCGTTGCAATTGCCGAAACTTTCAGGCCACGCTTCTTAAAATTCTTATTTAAACGCAAGAAAACAATCGGAGACTCTTCTTCTGGTTCGAAGGCGATCAGTGCAACATGATCTGCCATATCGATATCGCGATAGGTGGCAGCTGAGCCAACAACGTGGGCGGCCAGGAAGTCCCCTTCTTCATCTGAAGTAACACGCGCTCGAAAATAAATATCTTTTGTTCCTAGTGCAATGCGGGCAAACTTGGAATAGCCATATGCATCTTCGGTAGTAACGCGCCCGCCAGTGATTACCGCGGCACGCTTTCCCTTAAGTCCTGCTGCCGCTGCTGCCAGTGCTTCCGGCCATGATGCTTGCACAAGCACACCTTCTGCATTTCGCACAAGTGGGTGAGTAAGACGATCGAGTGCGGTCACATACTTAAATGCCCAGCGTCCCTTATCGCAATTCCATTCTTCATTAACTGATGCATCATCACCAGCGAGACGGCGAAGGGTCTTGCCTCGTCGAACATCGGTGCGCATGTCACAACCTGAAGCACAATGCTCACAAGCTGATGGCGTAGAAACTAAATCAAAGGGACGAGCACGGAAACGATAGGAAGTACCGGTCAGCGCACCCACTGGGCAAATCTGAACTGTGTTACCTGAGAAGTAAGATTTAAATGGATCATTTTCATAAATGCCGACCTGCTGGAGGGCGCCACGCTCGTTAAGAGTAATAAAGGCATCTGATGCGATTTGTTCCGAGAATCGGGTGCAGCGAGCACAGAGAACACAACGCTCACGATCAAGTAGTACGGATGAAGAAATACTGATTGGCTTTTCGAAGGTGCGCTTATATCCATCTAGGCGGGCATCTGCGCGCCCATTGCTCATTGCCTGGTTCTGCAATGGACATTCGCCACCTTTATCGCAGACTGGGCAATCAAGTGGATGGTTACCAAGCAGCAGCTCCATCACACCTTTCTGCGCTTTATCTGCAACAGGTGAAGTCAGCTGTGTCTTTACAATCATGTTTGGTTCTACCGGAATTGTGCAAGAAGCTTGCGGCTTTGGAAATGCACGACCATTGATTTCAACATCAACTAGACACTGACGACATGCCCCTACTGGATCTAGAAGTGGGTGATCGCAGAATCGTGGAATTTGAATTCCAAGTTTTTCAGCGGCGCGAATAATGAGCGTTCCCTTTGGAACAGAGACTTCGAAACCATCAATGACAACAGTGATCAGTTCTACGGCAACTGCAGCATCTTGAGTCGTAGTCATTAGTTCACCGCCCCGACAAAGAGTGTTGATTTCACGGGATCAAATGGGCAGGCACCGTTTGTGAGGTGTGCGATGTATTCATCACGGAAATACTTAATCGAAGATGTAATTGGGCTAGTTGCGCCATCACCGAGTGCGCAAAATGAGCGGCCCATGATGTTGTCACAAAGATCAAGTAACTTCTCAAGGTCTGCCTCTGTACCTGTTCCATTTTCCAGATCACGCAAGATCTGAACCAACCACCAGGTGCCTTCGCGACACGGTGTGCACTTTCCACATGACTCATGCTTATAGAACTCAGTCCAGCGAAGTACTGCGCGCACTACACATGTTGTTTCATCAAAGATTTGCAGTGCTTTAGTTCCAAGCATCGAACCTGCTGCTGCCACACCTTCGTAATCCAGTGGCGTATCAAGGTGGGCATCGGTAAATAGTGGAGTGGAAGATCCACCAGGTGTCCAAAACTTGAGCTTATGCCCGGTTCGAACTCCACCAGCGATTTCAAGAATTTCACGCAAAGTAATGCCAAGTGGTGCTTCGAATTGGCCAGGATTATTCACATGGCCCGAAAGTGAGTAAAGAGTTGCACCCTTTGACTTCTCTGTGCCCATTGATTGGTACCACTCTGCGCCATTGCTAATAATTGCCGGAACAGATGCGATTGATTCCACGTTGTTGACCACAGTAGGGCGGGCATAGAGACCAGCAATTGCTGGAAATGGTGGGCGCAGACGTGGTTGCCCACGGAAACCTTCTAGTGAATCAAGGAGTGCGGTTTCCTCGCCACAAATATATGCACCTGCTCCGATGTGAAGGGTGACATCAATTCCATTTCCAAGATGTCCGGCGCTATATGCATCTGCAATTGCAGCATTTACTCGACGGACTACATGTGTTACTTCACCGCGAATATAGATAAATGCACGCTTTGCCCGAATTGCATGACAAGCAATGATGCAGCCTTCGATTAATACATGTGGGTTAGCCAAAAGTAGCGGCGTATCTTTACAAGTTCCCGGCTCAGATTCATCAGCATTAACTACCAGGTAGTGATCTTTATCGTCACCTTGTGGAATAAATCCCCACTTCATACCGGTAGGAAAGCCCGCACCACCGCGACCGCGAAGACCAGAATCTTTCACCATTTGAATGACTGCTTCAGGATCCATGGCAAGTGCTTTTTTCGAAGCGGTATATCCACCGTGACGTGTGTAAGCCTCGATGGTAAATGAATCTGCTTCATCCCAATGTGCCGAAAGGACGGGAGTTAACTTTGACATTACTTACCTTCCTTTGAAAGTTTCAACCCAAGGAGCGTTGGGCCACCAGCTTGAACACCTTCGCGCGCAAGTCCGTCATCGAGTCCGGCAAGGACTGCCGATGCTTGCTTGTAGGTAACAAGTTTGTTTGGGCCACGTGTGGGTGCCGGAGGATTTCCAGAGCGCGCTGCATCAACGAGAGATTTAGCAGACTCAACAGTTTGGTTATCGTAGAACTCCCAGTTAGCCATCACGACAGGTGCGTAATCACAAGCAGCGTTGCACTCGATATGTTCAAGTGAAACTTTTCCGTCATCTGTCACGCCATCATTTTCAATGCCGAGGTGCTCTTTAAGGGCGGAAAAGATTGCATCTCCACCCATTACCGCGCACAAGGTATTGGTGCAGACTCCTACATGATATTCCCCGACCGGCTTGCGCTTGTACTGGGTATAGAAAGTTGCCACTGCAGATACTTCTGCAGTTTCAATATCAAGTAGATCAGAGATTAATTCAATACCTTCATTTGTTACATAACCAGATACCGATTGCACATAGTGAAGCAGCGGCATGATTGCTGAGCGGCTACGTGGATAGCGCTTAATGATTGATTGCATTATTTCTTGATTCAAAGTTTGATTGATTGCCATTAGCGGTCCACCCCTCCCATAACAGGATCGATAGATGCAACTGCGCCGATAATGTCAGAAATCATTCCGCCTTCACTCATGGCAGAAGTTGCTTGCAAGTTATTAAAAGATGGTTCCCGGAAATGTACTCGGTAAGGGCGAGTTCCACCGTCGGAGACAACATGTGCGCCAAGTTCCCCACGTGGAGATTCAATTGCCACATATGCCTGGCCTGCTGGAACTCGGAAGCCTTCGGTAACAAGTTTGAAGTGGTGAATCAGTGATTCCATAGAAGATCCCATAATTTCGCGGATGTGCTCCAGTGAGTTTCCAAGACCATCAGCGCCCAGTGCCAACTGCGCCGGCCAGGCAATCTTCTTATCGGCAACCATTACTGGTTGACCTTCTAGTGCATCTAACTTATCGATTGCTTGTTCAATAATGCGAAGTGACTGTTCTAGTTCTGCCATGCGCACTAGGAAACGGCCATAGACATCTGCGGTATCTGCTGTGATGACATCAAAGTCATAATTTTCATATCCACAGTACGGCTGCGTCTTTCGTAGATCCCATGGAAGTCCGGCAGAGCGAAGTACTGGTCCAGTAATTCCAAGTGTTGTACAGCCAGCTAGATCGAGATAACCAATACCTTCTGTGCGCTTCATCCAGATTGTGTTACCGATAAGCAACTTGGCATTATCTTCAAAGTTCTTACGAAGTGTCTTCACTACTTCGCGAAGCTTGACACCCATTCCGGCTGGAAGATCTTGCGATACTCCCCCGGGGCGCACATAGGCCATATTCATACGTAATCCAGTGATCTCTTCAAAGGTATCAAGCACAATTTCACGATCGCGGAAGGCGAAGAACATTGGTCCCATGGCTCCGAGCTCAAGTGCGCCGGTGCCAAGTGCGACCATGTGTGAGGAGATTCGGTTGAGTTCCATCATCAGAACCCGAATTACAGAAGCGCGCTCTGGAATGTCATTGGTGATGCCCAGAAGTTTTTCAACGGCCAGGCAGTAAGCAGTTTCATTAAAAATTGGTGACAGGTAATCCATGCGAGTCACAAATGTGACCCCTTGGGTCCAGTTACGGTATTCAATGTTCTTTTCAATTCCAGTATGCAAATAGCCAATACCGGTACGCACTTCAGTAATGGTTTCACCCTCAAGTTCAAGAACGAGGCGAAGCACTCCGTGCGTAGATGGATGCTGTGGACCCATATTTACGATAATGCGTTCCTCTTTAGATTCACCAATTTCGGAAACGAGTGAATCCCAATCACCGCCAGTAACTGAAAAGACTGTTCCTTCGGTGGTTTCGCGTGATGATGCGTATGGATCAAATGTTGTAGTCACTGGTAGCTCCTGCGTTGTGATGGAGCAGGCGTTGTTGCGCCCTTGTACTCAACTGCGATTCCACCCAATGGATAATCTTTACGTTGCGGATGTCCATCCCAATCATCGGGCATCAAAATACGAGTAAGCCCAGGATGACCATCGAAGATGATTCCAAACATGTCAAAGGTTTCGCGTTCATGCCAATTATTGCCAGCCCATACTTCAACAAGAGATGGGATATGTGGGTCAAGTTCTGAGGTAGCAACCTCAAGGCGAATACGTTGATTCTTTGTCAGCGAGAGCAGTGGATAAAGGGCAACTAGTTCCGCACCTGTGCGATCTAGGTAGTGCACACCAGAAACACCCATACACATTTCAAATTTCAACTTATCGCGCAAGATAAATGCGACCTCAACTAAACGTGATTTCTTAATATGCAAAGTCAGTTCGCCACGATCTACAACTACGCGAGTGATGGCATCGGCAAAATCAGGATATGCACGCTCAAGATCGTCTGCAACATCGTCAAAATATCCACCGTATGGGCGCTCAGTTGAACCAGTTGCTGCCGCGGTGCGAACAAGTCCGCCATATCCCGAGGTATCTCCCGTTCCGGCAGCGCCGAACATACCGTTCTGTTCTTGAGTCATTTAGGCGAGCAAACCCTTCATTTGAATGGTTGGCTTGGCATTCATCGCTGCAAGTTCTACCTCTTTAATAACCGCTTCCCGGTTTGGACCGAGCTTGGTATCGCTAATAAGTGCGTGCAGCTTGATGATTGCATCCATCAACTGTTCTGGACGCGGTGGGCATCCTGGAAGATAAATATCAACAGGCACAATGTGATCAACACCTTGCACAATTGCATAGTTGTTAAACATTCCACCAGAGGATGCGCATGCACCCATGGAAATAACCCACTTTGGCGCTGTCATTTGATCATAAATCTGGCGCAGCACTGGCGCCATCTTCTGCGAAACGCGACCAGCAACAATCATGAGATCTGCTTGACGAGGCGATGCCGAAAAGCGTTCCATACCAAAACGAGAAATATCATGCTTTGGCGCTGAACCAAGTGCCATCATTTCAATGGCGCAACATGCAAGACCAAATGTTGCTGGCCAGAGTGAGCTCTTGCGCATGTAGCCGGCAAGACCTTCAACCGTGGAGAGTAAAACTCCACTTGGTAATTTATCTTCTAGTCCCACGATTTAATCCCATTCCAATCCGCCACGGCGCCACACATATGCATATGCAACAAAAACTGTGCCGATAAAGATTGCCATTTCAACTAATCCAAATAGCCCAAGTTGATCAAATGCAACCGCCCATGGATAAAGGAAAACAATTTCAATATCAAAGATGATGAAGAGCATCGCGGTAAGAAAGTACTTGACCGGAAAGCGTCCACCTTGCAGCGCTTGTGGAGAAGGTTCGATTCCGCATTCATAGGCCATTTGCTTGGCGCGGTTATAGCGAGCCGGGCCGGTTACGGCAGCGATTGCGACCGAAAAGGCGGCAAAGCCAAAACCAATCGCGAAAATCACGATTATTGGGATATATGGATTGCCGTTCACGAGCGCAATCCTAAGTGCAATCCAGCGTGGCAAAAAACTGGAATTACTTGAACGCCATGTGAACTGCGACAACTCCGCCAGTCAGGTTTTTCCAGGTGACCCCACTCCAGCCGGCCTGGCTAATCTGAGCAGCGAGCGCCCCTTGATTCGGCCATGCTCGAATCGACTCTGCCAGGTAGATATAGGCATCTGGGTTAGATGAGGTTCGACTGGCCACCCAGGGAAGTGCCCGCATCAGGTAGTTGGTATAGATCTTGCGAAAGGGGGCAAAGGTTGGGCTGGAGAATTCACAGACCACCAATTGGCCACCGGGCTTTGTCACCCGCAGCATCTCGGCTAAGGCCAGCTGGGTGTTCTGAGTATTTCGAAGGCCAAAAGAGATAGTGACAAGATCAAATTCGCCATCTTTAAAAGGAAGGTTGAGGGCATCGGCCTTGGTAAAGGCTAGGTGCGGGCGAGCTTTGCGGCCCGCGGCCAACATCCCCTCACTGAAATCAGCTGGGATCACATCGGCGCCCGCTGCGGCTAATGGCTCAGAGCTCGAACCTGTCCCGGCGGCTAAATCAAGAATCTTCATCCCTGCTTTTGGGGCGATGATTTTGGTCGTTGCCCGGCGCCAGGCTTTGGTCTGGCCCAAGCTGAGCAGGTCATTGACTAGGTCATAGCGCTTGGCAACCCCATCGAACATCGCTGCCACTTCATCAGGGTTCTTATCCATATTGGCGCGTGACATGCGCATATTCTCCCCGAAGGTAGGCTTCGTGCACAACTTGTACTTGATGACAGATGAGAGGCTCTACCGATGTCGATTCAATCAGGATCACTACGCGCGACTGTTTTCCCTCGTAGCTCAGCACTTACCCAAGTGCTCTTTGTGGCAGCTGGCGTAGCTTTCATCGCACTCCTTGCCCAGATTGCTATCCCAGTTCCCGGTTCTCCTGTTCCTGTCACAGGGCAAACACTTGCTGTGCTCCTTATTGGAACTACCTATGGCGCTCGCTTAGGAGTTCTTACTTTTGCCACATATCTTCTTGCCGGTGTTGCTGGTGCACCAATATTTGCTCCTTCTGGCACATCTGCCAATCACGGAATTGATCGCCTGATTGGCGCAACCGGTGGATACCTTGTTGGAATGTTGGTGGCATCCCTTGTGCTTGGTTATTTAGCTGATCGTAAAGCAGATCAGAAATTCAGAACCTCTTTCCCAGCACTTCTTCTTGGCGATGCAATCATCTTCACCTTCGGCTTACTCTGGTTACAGCAGACACTTGATCTCTCTTGGTCAAAGACAATTGCGGCCGGCTTTACCCCTTTCATTCTCGGTGAAGCAATCAAGATTGCAATTACTGCTACTTCGCTGCCGCTTGTGTGGCGCAGAATTTCACGCACACTTAATAAATAGATGCCGCAGTTAATTCCAGTCACCACTGCTCGAATTGGTGAACATCTTCCGCTTCTCGATTTGTTGCCTGCGACTGCGCCTATTTCATGGGTGCGAAATGGTGAAGGTCTCGTTGGTTGGGGCGTGCATGCAAGCACAGTGGTAAGTGGAAAAGATCGCTTTGCAAAAGCTCGCACCTGGTGGCACCAACAACTAGAGACATTCTCAATCTCTAATTCAGTACACGGCAGTGGTACTGGTCCCGTTCTCTTTACCTCGTTCTCATTTGATAGAAATGAAGAATCGGTATTAGTTATTCCACAAGTTGTTGTGGGGCAGAAAGGTGCCAATTCCTGGGTTACCTGGATTGGTGATCAACCACAACCTGCGCTGCCAGAATCACCACCACTACTGAGCACCTCAACATTTACCTTTGGCGAAGGAAGTCTGTCTTCGGCTGAGTGGATGAAGCGGGTGGCAGATGCCGTTGCGCGAGTAAGCACTACTGCTGTGGAAAAGGTAGTGCTGGCGCGAGATCTGATTGCAACATCTGAGTCAACTATAGATCCACGTCCGATACTTAAAACTCTTGCCGCCGAATATCCAACTACCTGGACATTTGCCGTCGATGGCTTGGTGGGGGCAACTCCTGAACTGCTCGTGCGACTTTCGCGTGGCATGGTGACATCACGCGTGTTGGCCGGAACTATTTCAAAGACCGGTGAAGATGAGAAAGATTTAGCACTTGCGGCTTCCCTTGCACGTTCATCAAAAGATCTGGAAGAACATGAGTACGCGGTGCGATCAGTGGCCAATGCACTAGATCCGTTTTGTTCTTCCACAAATGTGCCGGAATCTCCTTATGTGCTGCATTTGGCTAACGTTATGCACCTTGCAACAGATGTCACAGGAGCACTGATTGAATCAAAACAACACATCGATGCTTTCTCGCTATTGCAAGCACTTCACCCATCTGCCGCGGTATGTGGAACGCCCCGTAATATTGCATTCGACATTATTGATGAGATTGAAGGCATGAACCGTGGACGCTATGCAGGTCCAGTGGGTTGGATTGATGCCAGCGGTGATGGTGAACTTGGTATTGCACTGCGCACGGGTCAAATTACTGATCGCAGTATTCGCATCTTTGCTGGCTGCGGAATTGTTGCCGCATCTACTCCCGAAAAGGAACTGGAAGAGAGCGCGGCGAAGATGATTCCGATGCGATCTGCACTACATGGATGAAATGCTCTTGTAAATCCCCTGCAAGAAATCCGCGTTCGTTTCTCTAGTTGGAACATTGATAACAACAACACTCAGTCCCTGCACAGGTGCGGCAATCTCTGATATCAACTGAGCTTGGCTATCGATCTCTTTTGCAGTGACTCCCATAGCAGTAGCAATTGCTGGGATAGCTAGACCATGTGGTGTTCCAAATACATCTTCAAAACCATCAACCCCGCGCTGGCTTAGCGTGGAGAAGATGCCACCACCATCATTGTTAATCACAAAAATTTTGAGGTTGATCTTCTCTTGCTGAATTAACCCCGTGAGATCGTGAAGAAAACCAAGATCGCCCAGAACCGCAATAGTCGCTTTACGCTGTGATGCGATTCCGAGGGCAGTTGAGATATTGCCATCAATGCCAGCAAGGCCGCGGTTAGCAAAGGTTTCAACGCCAGCCCGCGCAAGTGCAAATCCCTCAATGTCACGGATGGGGCGAGAAGAAGAAATAAAGAGCGCAGTACCTTCAGGAATTGCTGCACCAATTTCGCGTGCAACAAGTTGCTCCGACCAGGTTGAAATATCAGCAACTAGCTTCATCGCGCGAAGTGAGTATTTCTCCCACTTCTCGGCATATTCGGCATCCGGTATATGCACTTCGAGAGCTGGTAGTTGGGTAAATTTCTGTGAGGCACTTCGATCAGAGTCAACGGTAGCTAAACGCGGATCAATCACAATGACTTTCCTAGCCCGCGCGATGAGTGCGTTAATTGAGCGGGAAAGAGTGGTGCGACCAACTACGACAACTGTGTCTGGCGCGAGATCTTCAGAGATCGTATTTGAGGTCAAGAAGACGCTGGCATGTGAAATAGCGCCTTCGAAGGTGAGTGGGTCTTCGGAGATGACTGGCCAGCCAAGTTCTTTCGAAAAGGCAAGAACTGATTCAGTGCTTAAGCCACCGCGATCATGTCCGATAACAAGTATTCCGCGGGTGGACTTGGTGTGAAAAGTTCCAGCACTTTTGCGATTGAAAACTTTTGGCGCAGCAATTTGCAACCCATCAAGCCAAGAATCATCACTGTCGCCAATAAGTGGTTCTTCAAATTGAATGTTGAGGTGCACGGGACCTGAATGAAGTGAATTAAAAGGAAGTTCCATGGGATAGGCAGAACCTGATACATCGGCAAAGTAACGAACAGCCTTACCAAAGATGCGAGCTTGCTCGGTTGTTTGATTGGCACCAGTTCTCCGTAGTGCTGCAGGCCGATCAGCTGTGAGCACTAGCAGTGGAGTATTTGTATGTGATGCTTCCAGAACTGCCGGGTGGTAATTAGCTACCGCTGTTCCGCTGGTGCAAAGGATTGGCACTGGCAGCCCTGATGCCTTTGCGATGCCGAGTGCGAAAAAGGCTGCGGTGCGCTCATCGATACGCACGTGAAGATTAATCAGCTGCTTCTTGCTTGCATGATAAAAAGCGATTGAGAGTGGAGCGTTGCGTGAACCTGGTGAAATGACAACATCTTTCACACCAGCTTCAAGAATTTGGCGAACAATCACACGAGCTAATTGAGTTGAAGAATTCATCACAAGAGCTCGGCAGTCTTCATGACCCGATTCTTCCACCATTCATAGCGTTCTAGCGCCACTTCGTTACCGCTGAATTCTGGCTCAAATTCTTTGAGGTGAATCTGACCATCAATGATCGGCAACTCGTCGACATTTGCAGCGAGTAATGAGCCAGTACCTAAGCCACAGTCAAAGTTCAGCTCTGGGAGTGATGCCGCCAGGATTAATCCATAGCTAATGCCAACCGCACTCTCTAGCGCACTTGATACAACTACTGGAAGATTGTGATGTTTGGCCAACTGATGTACTCGTGCGATACCGCCCAATGGTTGAACTTTAAGCATCACAATATCTGCAGCGCCTTCTAGATTAATCGCAAATGGATCTTTAGCTTTACGAACAGCCTCATCTACAGCAATCTTCAGTGGAATATTAATGCTTGATTTTAATTCGCGTAGTTCATCAAGGGTTTCACATGGTTGCTCTACATATTCCAGCGGGCCAATGTTTTCGAAGATGGCACGGAGATTTGTGACTGCCTCTTGTACAGACCAATTACCGTTGACATCGATTCGTAGCGCAGCATGGGGGCGCAATGCTCTGACTTTGGCAAGGCGAGCAATATCTTCTGGCAGATTCTCGCCAACTTTTACCTTAAAGGTATTTACTCCAGGAAAAGAATTTACGATGCCTTCGATATCTTTAAGATCATTCAGCGCTGGAATAGTGCCGTTAACCTTTACTGAAGTGCGATAGAGCTTGGGGCGAGGCTTTGTCGCGGCCTCAATTGCACTCAATAACCATGGTGCAGATTCTTCATAACTGTATTCAAGAAATGGTGAGAACTCTCCCCAACCAAATTCACCTTTAAAGAGTGCTACTTCCCGAAGGTTGATGCCACGAAAGTTTGTCTTCATAGGCAGCGCGACTACGCGCATACTTTCGAGCAGGGATTGATCCATAGATTTACGGACGCTTAGGGAACTTTCCAAAGTCAGGCTTGCGCTTTTCCTTATAGGCATCGCGGCCTTCTTGTCCTTCTTGTGATAAATAAAAGAGCAGCGTTGCATCTCCTGCAAGTTGTTGAACTCCAGCAAGACCATCATCGGCAGCGTTCATCGATGCCTTAATTAGGCGAAGTGCCATCGGAGAGTTCTGCAACATCTCGCGGCACCAGGAAACTGTCTCAGCTTCCAATTCTTTCAGTGGAACAACGGTGTTAACCAACCCCATTGATAAAGCTTCTTGGGCATCGTATTGACGAGTAAGAAACCAAATTTCGCGCGCTTTCTTCTGGCCAACACTTGCAGCCAGTAGTCCTGAACCGTAACCGCCATCGAAGGAACCAACCTGTGGTCCGGTCTGACCAAACTTTGCATTATCTGCAGCGATAGAAAGATCGCAGACAACATGGAGAACATGACCGCCACCAATTGCCCAACCGGCAATCATGGCAATGACTGGTTTTGGAGTTCTACGAATTTGTACTTGCAAATCTAAAACATTAAGTCGACCAACGCCTTGCTGTGAAAGTGAGTCATCTCCGAGATATCCATCATCTCCACGAACGCTGATATCTCCGCCAGAACAAAATGCTTCATCGCCTTGACCAGTAAGAATGATGACTCCAACTTCAGAGTGATCGCGTGCTAAATCAAAAGCTGACTTCAATTCAATAATTGTTTGCGGGCGAAATGCATTTCGCACTTCTGGGCGGTTGATCGTGATCTTTGCAATGCCATCGGCTACTTGATATTTGATATCGGTAAATGCCTCGCCACCAGGGCCGGTTGCCCAGGCCGGGATAGTCCGGTCACCAAAATCACGCTTAATAGGCTTGCTCACGATTCCTCCATCTGGTCTACGAGCGATAGCCTACGCGGGCAATGGAGCAGAACGCACAACGAGAACTTCTCGCAGCCAATCCCGAGTGGAGTGTGCGCGAGTTAATGGCACGCCTGGCAGAAGCTTTGGCATCACAGGGCCCAGCACTTTCTCTTGGGCAGAGCGCTACCAGAACTGTCGATGGCGATATCAGCCTTGTAGTTGCTACGACCGGAAGTTCCGGGGTAGCAAAAGAGGTCGGGCTTTCGGCAGCAGCACTTGTTTCATCTGCGCAAGGGTCAAATAAATTTTTAGGTGCATCCGCTGGTGATACCTGGTCGCTGCTATTGCCAGCAACACATATCGCAGGCATTAATGTGCTGATCCGCTGCCTCGAACTCGGAACTGAACCTGTTGATCTGCGAAAGCAGCAAGGGCCATATCCGCAAGTAAGTTTTACGGCAATTGTTCCCACGCATTTATTTCGCGCACTTAACGGTGATTCCAATCTGATGAAGCATTTAGTAGATGCAAAAGCTGTTCTCGTTGGTGGCGCCGCTTTATCTGATGCGCTTAGAAAAGAAGCTACTGCTGCCGGCATCAACATTGTTACTACTTACGGGATGACTGAAACGTGCGGAGGCTGCATCTATAACGGTCAAGCGCTAGCTGGAGTTGAAGTAAAAATCGTTGAGGGAAACCGGATTGCAATTAAAGGGTCAGTACTTGCAACCAGCTACATCGGAGCAGAGTCATTATGGAAGCAAGAAATGCACGATGGGTGGTTCTTCACTTCTGATTTCGGAAAGTTAGAAAATGGCAGACTTATTGTTGAAGGTAGAGTCGATGACGTTCTTATCTGTGGCGGCGTAAACATCTCCATCAGCGCTGTTGAACGCTTTCTACAGAACAGATATCCAGCACTTACCCTCGCAGCCTTTGGAGTGAAAAATTCCGAATGGGGCGATGCGCTACATCTTGCTATTGCTGGTGATGTGGCAGCCAATGAGAAAGAAATTACAGAATTCTTAGTTGAGGAATTTGGAGTTGTTGCAAAACCACGAGGATTTCTATCGCTTCCCGAATTGCCCCTGATTGGTATCGGTAAGGTAGATCGCAAGAAGTTAGCCGAGTTGCACCAGGAGGGTACCCATTAATATCTGGATTCAAGGTGCCCGTCCTCGCACACTGCCCGCAGCTATCGCCCCAGTTCTAGTTGCTACAGTCTTAGCTGGTGCTGATTTCAAACCTGTTCAAGCACTTCTCGCACTGACTGTCAGCCTCTGTCTTCAAATTGCCGTCAATTACTCAAATGATTATTCCGATGGTATTCGCGGAACAGATGACAATCGCATTGGCCCCATTCGTTTAACTGCGTCAGGTTTAGCACCAGCTAAATCAGTTAAACGTGCCGCAATCCTCGCATTTGCAGCCGCATCTATCGCCGGTATTGCTTTGGCAGCGCTGTCATCGTGGTGGGTCATTCTTCTGGGGATCGCAGCAATCGCAGCTGCCTGGGGTTACACCGGTGGAAGCAATCCCTATGGTTATAAAGGTTTAGGTGAGATGTCTGTCTTTATCTTCTTCGGAATTGTAGCAACGATGGGAAGTTATTACGTGCAGACCTTAGAAATTAACTGGGTTTCATTTGCCGCCTCCGTTCCGATGGGCTCACTGTCGTGTGCTCTGCTTGCAATAAATAACATTCGCGACCGCGCACAAGATGAGTTAGTTGGAAAGCGAACACTTGCGGTGCGCTTAGGAGATCGCGGTTCAAGAGTATTTTTCGTGCTCTTGCTGGTATCTGCCTATATCTTTGCCGCCCTGACCGGACATATCTGGGTTCTCTTGACTCTCATCACCGTTCCTATGGCGTATTTCATATCCAAAAAGGTGCTGCAGGGAGCTACCGGAAGCCAGCTAATTCCGCTTCTGGGGAGCACAGGTAAGTTGCAACTTCTCTTTGCGATAACCTTTGCTGGCTCGTTAGCACTCTAGGTGATTACAATTGGAGCATGATTAAATTGACAGGTCTCTTACTGATTTTGTCTGTGGCACTGACTCTCTACACCTTTATTGATTGTGCTCGTCGGGATGAAACGCAAATTCAGAAATTGCCTAAGTGGGGCTGGTTAATCATTATTCTCTTGACTGGAATTTTTGGTCCGATTGCCTATTTGGTTATTGGAAGAAACCCATTGAAGAACCTGCCTAAGCGAAAGCCACAGAAGCGAATCTTGCCTCCTGATGATGACCCAGATTTCTTGCGCAGAATATAGAAACTTCTACAGCCCAGAGTAAGTGTGTTTTCCAGTTCCCCACACGTTGACATATACGTAATTAAATAAGAATGTAGAGCCAGCAAAGATACAGAGCCAGGCAGCTCGGCGTCCGCGCCAACCAACAGTTACACGTGCATGTAAGTAAGCGGCATATGCAACCCAGGTGATAAATGCCCAGGTTTCTTTTGGATCCCAACCCCAGTAACGACCCCAAGCGGCTTCTGCCCAGATGGCACCGGCAATGACAGAAAATGTCCAGAGTGGAAATACAAATGCAACCAGGCGATAGGAAAGTTGATCCAGAACTTCAAGGCTCGGTACTCGTTGCAGCCAAGCAGGACGCGAGCCTCTCTCTTCAACTCTTTCAAGATAGAGATAAGCACCTGCGACTACATTTGCAAGTAAGAAGACTCCACCAGAGACAATTGCGGCAATTACATGGATAACAAGCCATGGTGACTTCAACGCAGGAACAAGTGGTGAGCTATCGCGATATAACAGCGTGACTGCTGTGCCAAGTGTGAGAAGAACAGAGATCGATACAAAGAGTCCGAGCCAACGAAGATCGTGCTTTCGCAACGCAATTAAGTAAGCGCCGGTAAATGCAAGTGCTCCGGTGATTGAGAACTCATACATATTTCCCCATGGGACATGCTTGGCAGAAATCCCACGAGCGACAACGCCTGCGAGTAATAAAACGAATCCTAAAATCATCAGGGCTGTCGCGATACGGGCAGTTTTTTCCGTGCGCTTGTAATCTAAAGTTTTTACCAGAAGATTTCCAGCTGTTGAATCTGCATTCTCCGGTGTGCGCACGGCAAAAGCAGTTTCAAATGCATGTGCAATAAATGAAAAGGTGAAAACTGCCATTGCAGAGTAAACGAAGTAGTTAGAGATATAGGCCCACGTAGTCTGCATTACCGCTCTCCCTTAACAAACGAAATAAACTTATCAACTTCTACTTCAAGACCTGGCGCACTATTTTTTGCCAGCCCTGCAACTTCAACTCCACTATCTGTCACGCGAATCCAGATTCTGCGACGACGACCGTAAAGGGAAGTAAGTAGTCCTGCGATGGCAAGAATAGCGCCGATGAGCGCATAACTCTTTCCGGGGTCTTGCACTACCTGCAAATTGACCCATGGAAGAACGGTCTCCAGTGTGATGGAGCCACCAGGATAGTTATATGTATCACCCGGCTTAACTGAACCAAGGCCAATCTGCTTCAAGGTAGATGTATCAATTTTGTAAACAGATTGAGGTACTCCGGAATCTAGTCCGAGGTCACCTTCCCAGATAGAAAAGAGTAGTTTCGGATCAAGTAACTCTGGATAGATAGATACCGCACCCTGTGAAGTTGTTCGGGCGTTAGTGGGAACAAATGAGGCAACGAAGCCAATGGAAGGTTGCACATCTGGAACTTTGATTGCGCCAATAGATCGTAAGTTTCCATCTTGTGGCAGAAATGGCACGGGGCCTTGAAATACAACGTTCTTAAGTTCATCGCGCACTGTGACTACTGGGCTATACCCATTTGCCTGCAGATATACACGAGCGTTTCCAAAGGTCAGTGGCTTATTGACCTTAATTGTCTGCTTCCGAGTTTTGCCTTCGTCTGTGACCGTCACCCAGGCGGTGTAATCAAGTGGGGCACTTGTCTTCGGATCGTACTTGGCAAGGAATTTATCAACCTTGATTTGGAAGGGTTGCAAGGAGTTATCGCTCTTAAGTTTTCCAAATGAGAGCGAGTCATACGTTGTGGGCACATTAATAAATCTTTCGCCCACATTGACAATGGCATAACCATTCATGCCGAAGAGGGAACCGAAACTAACTCCTATCAAGATTAAGATTAAGGAGAGATGAAAGAGTAGGTTTCCAGTTTCTCGCAGATAACCTTTCTCTGCTGAGAGTGAATTCTCTTCAACTCGAACTCGAAATCTATTCTTACTGAACCAACTGCTCGCACGCTCAAGAGCGCCCGGTGTGGTTGAAAAGTTCTCATAATGCGCAAGTCGAGCTAAATTCTTAGGAGTCGCAGGAGGTTTTGCCAGCATTGCTTTGTAGTGTTCAACTGAACGTGGAAGTACGCAACCAATGAGTGAGATGAAAAGAAGGATGTAAATTGCACTAAACCACGGTGAGGCATAGACCTCAAAGAGTGATGCTCGGTCATACCAACGTGCGAGCTCGGGATTGCTACTAAAGAAATCACGGACGGCCATTGGGTTTATTGGTCTTTGCGGAATTAACGAGCCAGGTATTGCCGCTACCCCCATCAGCATGAGAAGAATTAACGCGGTGCGCATGCTTGTCAGCTGTCGCCATGCGTATCTAGATAAAGCCACAAAACCTAACTCTGGTAACTCTCTCTGCTCTGTCATTAAATCACCGGGCTAAAGTCTGAGATAAGTGAACGTAGGGAAATCATGAGATCTGACCAGAACCCCAAAAGTTGCAGCACGCCAATCACAATAAGAAGAGAGCCACCAAACTTTGTAATCAAGTCACCTCTTCGCACCATGAATTTTCGCAAAGATTGAGATTTATCTAAATACAGGCCGGTGGCAATAAACGGAATTCCAAGGCCAAGGCAATAGCCCAACGAAAGAATCGCACCGCGTACCGCACTTGATTCTTGAAAAGCTAAGGTCTGCACTGTGGCAAGGGCTGGGCCAATGCATGGCGTCCAGCCAACACCGAACAGGAATCCGAGCAATGGTGCGCCAATAAGTCCGCCCGTAGTTGAAATCTTTGGTTTAAGAGTTGGCATCATGGGAAATAGTCCAAGAAAAATGAGCCCCATAAGAATGGTGAATATGCCAAGTACCCGGGTTATTAACTCTTCATTGGTTGCAACGCGCGAGCCAAGTGCTCCGAACAGAGCACCGTAAGAGATAAAGAGTGCGCTAAACCCAGCCACAAATAGGAGTGAGCCAAGAAGCACTTTCCCACGAGAATTCGAAAAGCCGGCAGCGAAAGCGAGGTAGCCAGGAACAAGAGGTAGAACGCAAGGAGATATAAATGAGACCACTCCTGCCACTATTGCTAGTGGCATAGCGGTCAGCAAAAATCCGCTCATAATCTGGTTAACAATAAAATCGGTCATTCTGCCAAAACCTTTTCTATTAAATCCTTCAAGGATGAGACTGTGACGGCACCTGATATGCGTGCGGCGACATTTCCTTGTTTATCAATGACAACTGTTGAGGGAATTGCATTGGCGGGCAGTGATTTTCTAAACCCGATGAGAATTGAGTCATCAATCAAAGTGGGGTACGGAATGTTTCGCTTTCGCACAAATGCTTCAGCATTGACTGGATTATCACGCGTTAATATCCCGATAAATGCCACTTCTGGATACATGGTTGCAAGTGCGGAGAGCGCCGGCTCTTCAGCTCTGCATGGTGAGCACCAAGAAGCCCACACATTAACTATGGCGACTTTACCGACTGAATACGTGTAATTGGTTCCCAGTAGCGTCATTCCTGAAATTGCTGGAGCAGGAATGCGATCACTGGAGTTGATAAATGTAACCGCTCCATCGCCAGAGATGTAACTCTCTTCCGCTTTCGATGCGCCACCATTGCTGCATCCCACCAACAGTAAGAGCGCCATAACTACCGGAATAAATTTCTTCATTTTATTTCTGTGGCAAAAGATGCTTTGCTGGTTCGGAGTAGGAGGTTCCAGAAATCATTCCCTCGTCATCAAAGTGAACGCTAGTCACCGATGCCAATGTGCACTGGCGCTTGCGTGGGTCGTGAATCAATCTTCGCCCCTCAATGGCACTTCTGAGAATCCAGATAGGTAGTTGATGTGAAACAACAATTGCATCTTTACCTTGCGCAGCATCTCGTGCTTGAAAAACAGCAGCTAACATCCGTGAAATTTGCTCTTCATAAGGTTCACCCCATGATGGTTTCCAGGGATTAATCAGATGTTTCCATGATGATGGGTGTCTAAGAACTCCGCTACCAAGTTCGAATTTCTTACCTTCAAATATATTGGCAGCTTCGATTAATTTTTCATCTGTTGTGATATCAAGTGAGTGTGCCCGCGCAATTGGTGTCGCTGTCTCTTGCGCACGCTGTAACGGTGAGGCATGTACTGCGCCGAGATCAATTGACTTAGACCAATCACCAATCACCTGCGCCATCTCTTGCCCGCGCTGTGACAATCGCCATCCGGGTTGGCGGCCATAGAGAATTTTTTCAGGATTCTCCACTTCACCATGACGGATAACGTGGACAATCGAACTCATGACCCTAATCATAAAGCGTCTATTTCTACCGCGTATCGCTAGGGTAGTGACATGGCACTCACAGCAAATCGAGCCGCCTTTTTCGATGTAGATAACACCCTCGTGCGAGGGTCCACCCTCTACTTTCTCGGACGAGGCATGTACCAGCGCGGCTTCTTCACAAAAGCCGATATCTCTCGATTTGTGGTCGCCAACCTACGTTTTCGCATGACAGGTACGGAAAAGAAGGAAGTAATTGAAAAGTTCCAAAATGCGGCTACTGATTTTATCGGTGGCCATAAAGTTGAAGAGATTAAAAAAGTTGGAGAAGAGATTTACGATGAATTCGTCTCACCAAAATTGTGGCAAGGAACATTTGAGATTGCAAAATCTCATCTAGATCGCGGTGAAGAAGTTTGGCTAGTAACAGCTGCTCCTCAAGATATGGCAGACATCATCGCTCAACGTCTCGGATTAACAGGAGCACTTGGCAGCAAGGCAAGTATTGAAAATGGTGTCTACACCGGTGAACTAGAAGGAAAACTTCTGCACGGAATAGAGAAAGCAAAAGCAATACAAAGACTTTCAGACGAACATGGATTTATCCTCCAAGATTGCTATTCATACTCAGATAGCCACAACGACATTCCTTTGTTGCAAGCGGTTGGCCACCCTTGCGCAATAAATCCTGATGCCATTCTTCGTATTCGCGCACTTGCAGAAGGATGGCCAATTCACGATTTTCGTAGAGCTCGATTCGTCAACCGTTTACTTGGGCCGGCTGTCAGCAGACTTGCTGCCCTTGCAACCCTGCTCTCTCCTCGCAAACGCTAACCCGATTGGCACATCAACCTCACTAACGGCTATCGTTGGCAGGTTATGGAAATTCGTTCTTACGCCGATTACCTACGCGCACTCGATGATGCCGCGCTCATCGCCATATTTTCATATCGTCCTGATCTGATCACTCCGGTTCCACCAGATATCGCAAGCCTGGCAGTGCGTGCATCTTCTGCACCCAGTCTTGCCCGCGCAGTTGATGCACTAAACAAGTGGCAACTACAGGTTCTTGAAGCGTGTGCCGTGATGAATGAACCATTTACTGAAAAAGAGATCGCTACGGTTACAGAAAAGTCTGCCCTCTTTGTTCTGCCTGGACTGATTGAACGAGGTCTGATCTATCAGGATAAAGATGGTCTTCGCGTGCCATCAACGCTGCGGGAAGTGCTCGGAAATGAAATTGCTGGACTCGGCCCCGCATCTCTTGGAACTCTGAAGTTAAAGAAATTAGAAGAAGCACCGGATGCAGCGAAGAAAGTTCTAGATGCCATGCTCTGGGGACCACCACGCGGTGCCATCAGTGATCTGAAGAAGCCATCTGCTGGTGTTCAGTGGTTACTAGATGAAAAGTTTCTGATTGCATTTAATCAACAAACCGTTGTTATGCCGCGCGAAGTAGCGCTGTACTTGCGTGGAAATAAAGTTCATCGCCAACTTGAAAACGTGCAGCCATCAGTTACTGGCACAGCCCGTGATCTGCGTAATGTGCAACTAGCTGCGATTGCAAATATCACCACCTTCCTTCGCTGGACAGAAGAAGTATTGAATTTTTGGGCGCAAGAGCCTGCCACAGCACTTCGTTCTGGTGGCTTAGGTGTGCGAGAACTAAAGGAGCTATCGGCTCATCTAGGTGTCGATGAAACGTGTGCGGCATTTGTTGCAGAAGTTTCATATCTTGCAGGGCTGCTCACAATTGATCCGGATGACAAAATATTGCCTACTCACCAATTTGATATCTGGCTTACCCAGAGTGTTTCTGTGCGTTGGCAATCACTGGCATCTGCTTGGTATATCTCATCGCGAATGTCGGGTCTTGTTGGCAAAGAGGGACAGAAGAATGTTGCACCGTTGGGCCCAGAGTTAGATCGTTCAATGGCTGCGACCACCAGACGATTGGTTCTGCAACTGCTTAGTGAAAATTCTGCTATCGCACCAGATTTAGATTCATTACATCAATCTGCGCAGTGGCTGGCTCCGAGTAAGCGCTCTGGTGGGCTGCAACTCGATTACGTGACATGGACGCTGCGCGAAGCCGAATGGCTGGGAATTACCGGCCAAGGAGTTATCTCGGCATACGGTATTGATTTCTTGCAGGGTGGCGACAACGAATCAATTAATACAGATCTGCCACAGCCTGTTGATCACATACTTATTCAGAGTGATAACACCGCAATCGCACCAGGACCACTAGAACATGAAGTAGCGCAAGATTTAGCCCTGATTGCTGATGTGGAATCACGGGGTGGTGCAACTGTCTATCGATTCTCGGAAAGCTCGATTCGTAGAGGACTCGATCATGGACGCACTGGTGAAGAAATTACTAAATTCCTAGCCAAGACATCAAAGACTCCTATGCCGCAACCACTTGAGTACTTAATCGCCGATGTTGCCAAGAAACATGGAAAATTGCGTGTGGGAAATACCGCTTCATTTATCCGTTGTGAGGATTCAGCTCTCATTACCCAAATCATGGGAGATAAGCGACTTGAGATCTTGGGTCTGCGCAAGATTGCACCTGAGGTGCTTATCTGTGGCCACGATGCAGCAGAGGCGATGAATGTGTTGCGCAGTTGTGGCTACTTGCCTGCAGCAGAAGATTCTCGCGGCCTTCTTTTGAGCGGCCCGCGAATTCAACGAGCGCAAAGTAAGGCACGGCCTCCAAGAATTATCGGTGAAATTGATCGCCCCGATGAAATTCATATTCAAGGAGCTTTGCGAGCGCTTCGCACCGGTGAGAAATCAAGTCGTAAGCAGAGCACCATGCGCAATATTGCAACAGAGGCGCTGGGTTCACTTCCTCGCACAACTGCAAATGAAACCCTGGAACTCTTAAGTGATTACTTGCAGAATCAACCATCAACATCGCTCTCTATTGGCTATGCCGATAACAATGGGCTCGTTTCTCACCGCATTATTGATCCCTTGAAACTCTCTGCCGGCTCACTGGTCGCACGAGATCACGCCACCGGTGAAGTGCAGACCTTTAGAATCGCTCGAATCACAGGGGTGGCTGCGCTATGACAAGCGAGAAGGTGGCCCAATACGGCAGACTTGAGCCTATGTTGGCCGCCCTAGAAGCACTTGTTCGCTGTGAATCACCCAGCGATGATCTCGGTGCATGTCGGTCGGTTGTCACACTTGCAAGTGATATTGCCACACGCGTACTCGGTGTTCCGGCACAGATAAAAGAGATTGAAGGCCGTCCTGTTTTTTGGTGGGGCGCTGAATCTCCTGATGTAGTCATTCTTGCTCACCTCGACACCGTCTGGCCGATTGGTTCCTATCAACCTATCTGGGAAATCAAGGGCGATGTTCTACGCGGGCCTGGCACATTTGATATGAAGGCCGGATTTATTCAAGCACTCTATGCACTGAAAGGTATTGAAGGCTCGGTTGCCCTCATTGCAACTACCGATGAAGAGACCGGAAGTCATTGCTCAAAAGCTTTGATTAAAGAAGTCTCATCAAAGGCGAAGGCAGTTCTAGTCCTTGAAGCATCACTTGATGGAAAGGTGAAGACAGGTCGGAAAGGTACTGCGATGTATCAGATTGCAGTGCACGGTCTGGCATCTCATGCTGGCCTCGAACCTGAAAAGGGAGTCAACTCCACTACTGAGATTGCCCACATTATTCTTAAGCTTTCCGCTCTGGAAAATACTGAGCACGGAACGACTGTTGTGCCAACCCTGCTCAGCTCAGGAAATACAACCAATACCGTTCCTGATTTAGCGACACTTGATATTGATGCCCGCTCATTTTCACAATCAGAACTGGAAAGAATTGATCGTGAGATTCGCACGCTCGTTGCCGAAAATCCCAACGCTCGGATTGAAGTTACTGGCGGACTTAATCGTCCCCCACTACAACCCACTTCTACCAAAGCACTCTATGAGCGAGCCGAGAAAGTTGCGGCAGCAATGGGAATGCCTGCCTTAGGTTCGGCAGAAGTAGGTGGGGCTAGCGATGGAAACTTTGCCGCAGCAGCTGGTGCGCAAGTTCTAGATGGACTTGGTGCCGTCGGTGGCGGTGCCCATGCACCGCATGAATGGGTCAGTATTTCCTCCATGCAACCTCGCAGTGATTTCCTGCATGCCTTTATTAAGGATTTACTCTCATGAGCGATGGCCCATTAATCGTTCAAAGCGATAAAACACTTCTTCTTGATGTTGACCACATACTTTCTACTGAGTGCAGACGCGCAATTGCACCCTTTGCAGAGCTAGAGCGCTCCCCTGAACATATTCACACCTACCGCTTAACCAATCTTGGACTCTGGAATGCACGCGCTGCCGGACACGATGCAGAGCTGGTAATTGATACTCTGATTAAGTATTCGCGCTATGCAGTTCCTCATTCACTACTTGTTGATGTTGCCGAAACGATGTCTCGATATGGTCGCCTGCGACTAGAAGCTGACCCCGTTCATGGACTTATCCTTGCCACCACTGACGTTGGAGTGCTGGAAGAAGTAATCCGTGCGAAGAAGATAGCTCCGCTACTTGGTATAAGAATTGATAATGAAACAATTGCAGTGCACCCCAGCCAACGCGGTCAGATTAAGCAATCACTTCTTCGCCTTGGCTGGCCAGCAGAAGATTTTGCAGGTTATGTCGATGGCCAAGCTCATGAGATTGCGCTCAGGCAAGATGGCTGGAAGATTCGCCAATACCAAGAGCATGCCGCTGAAGGATTTTGGCATGGCGGTTCAGGTGTTGTAGTTCTTCCGTGTGGAGCTGGAAAGACAATTGTGGGCGCTGCCGCAATGGCGCATGCGAAAGCTACGACTCTCATTCTTGTCACCAACACCATTGCCGCCCGTCAGTGGCGCTCTGAATTACTTAAGCGCACAACCCTTAATGATGACGAGATCGGTGAATACTCTGGCTCAAAGAAAGAGATTCGCCCAGTAACAATTGCCACATACCAAGTGATGACAAAGAAGAAGAACGGTGTCTATGCCCACCTTGACCTCTTTGATACTCACGACTGGGGGCTGATCATCTATGACGAAGTACATCTATTGCCTGCGCCAATCTTTCGTTTCACAGCCGATATTCAATCGCGCAGACGGTTAGGCCTGACTGCAACTCTTGTCCGGGAAGATGGCATGGAGGGTGAAGTCTTCTCACTCATCGGTCCTAAGCGTTTTGATGTTCCTTGGAAAGAGATTGAAGCGCAGGGATATATCGCACCAGCTGAATGTATTGAGGTGCGAGTAAATCTCACCGAAGCCGAGCGCCTTGCCTATGCAACTGCTGAGCCAGAAGAACGTTACCGATATTGCGCAACTACTCGAACCAAGCGAAATGTTGTCGAAGAGATTGTGGCTCACCATGCCAATGAGCAGATTCTTGTTATTGGTCAGTATCTAGATCAACTCGATGATTTATCAGAAACTCTTGGAGTTCCGGTGATTAAAGGTGAGACGCCGCAGAAAGAACGGGAACGTTTATTTGCGGCATTTCGCACCGGTGAAATTACCTGTCTTGTTGTCTCAAAGGTTGCAAACTTTTCTATTGATCTACCAGAGGCAACAATTGCTATTCAGGTTTCCGGAGCCTTCGGCTCTCGCCAAGAGGAAGCACAACGTTTAGGGCGAATTTTGCGACCTAAGGCAGATGGTCGTGGGGCAATGTTTTATTCAGTGGTTTCACGAGACACTATTGATCAAGACTTTGCGCAAAACCGCCAACGTTTCTTAGCCGAGCAAGGTTATTCATACCGAATTATTGATGCTGACGATATTTTTCAAGGCAAGTTCTAAATCTCACCGGATCTACTTTGTAAAAATCGTGGTGTTCGCCATTGATATGAATGACTGGAACTTCTGTTCCGTATAGTTTTTCAAGCTCGGCGTTACCATCGATATAAAGTCTTTCCAAAGTAAAAACTAACTCTTTTCGCAAATCTTCAAGTGTTTTCTCAGCGATTTCACAGAGATGACAGCCTTGGCGTGAATAAACCGTGACTGTGACCATGACTGCATTCTCGCATCCTGATAGCGTTGGGCGCTATGAGAGGCATGAAACGCACAGCAGCCAGCGCTCTCACAATCTTCACTCTCGGACTTTCCCTCCTCTCTCCAGTTCAGTCTTATGCCCTTAATAATTTCAAGGTCGCACCATCTACTTCGTGGGGATACATCTACGCTGGTCCCTCACTTGCTAAGGCGCAGACTCGTTCGCCAAAGATTGCGTATTTAGAACAGAAATCAAAGTTTGTCGTTAACTATAAGAATTTTCCAGAATGGGCGAGGAAGGATTTACAAGCAGCAGTAGATATATGGGGGGCTAATTTTAAGTCGAGTGTTCCAATTAATATCGAGGCAACCTGGAATCGTGTTGCAGCAGATGGGGTTCTGGGTAGCGCGCGACCAGGAAATTTCTATTCCGGCTTTGATGGTGCACCTGATCCCAGTCTTTGGTATCCATCGGCTCTTGCAAATGCACTAGCTGGCAAAGATTTAGATTCTGATAATCCAGAGATGGTTATCCAGGTTAATTCAACTGCAGATTGGAATACTCGAAACGATGGCACTCCGCGTGTTAATGAATACGATCTCCAATCTGTCTTCTTGCACGAAATGGGACATGGCCTAGGTTTTCTCTCAACTGATTCATACGACAATTTTTTTGGGTATGGAACTATTGAACAACCCACGCCATATGATGCATATGCACAGTTACCAGATGGTCGAAGACTTGCCGACCTTCCTTCGCCATCACTTGAACTCGGCAAAGCTCTGACATCAACTCTTGTGTGGTCTGGCGCCCTTGGAATAGCAGCCAACGGCGGTGTGAAACCACTTCTTTATACACCTGCGCGATATGAAGAAGGATCTTCTGTTAGCCATTTAGATGAAGAGACTTATTCAAAATCTGAACTCAATCGCATCATGACGCCTAATCTTGATGCGGGTGAAGTCTTCCGCGAACCAGGCCCGCTTTTACTTGCCATGATGGAAGATATGCGTCGCAAGCCTCCAGTGGGTGTGGCTGTTGGAATTCCGCAAGCTGTAAGAAATGCAGCAGCGCTGATCTCTGATGGCGCTGTCATTGTTACCTTCGACCCACCAGCGAATGCCCGATCCGCGCAAATTACTAGCTACTCGGTCCGTAACCTCAAAACAGATCAAGTGATAAGTGGAATGTCATCGCCTATAACCTTTACTGGCCTTAAGAATGGCACCAGTTATCCCTTCAGCATTGTGGCTTCAAATTCCAATGGAACTTCTGATGCCGTGATTACCGCACCAGTTGCCCCGACCGCAGCATGGAAGCGATTTGTGATCGATGATTCATCTGATGCTACAAATGTGACCAGCATTAACTTCAATAGAAAGCCAACTCTGCTCTATACCGATTCCAATAGTGGGCGTCTAAAGATTGCTACTTGGGAAGGTAAGAGTTGGAGGAAGCTTACAATTGATGGCGCAGGCGGAAGCACTCCGCGCACTAAGCACCCAATCACCAGCCCAATCTCCACATGTGTGAACGGATCAGGAACGAGTCAAACTCTGCATATCTTCTACTCCGAAAAGGTAGATCGAGATCTGCGCTATGCACGTTATGACGGCAAGTCATTTACCTATGAAATCATCGATGGAAATGGCACTGCCGTAAATGACTACAAAGATCCAATTCGTGTGCGCACTGCAAGTGATGTCAGTGTTTCAAGCGCCTGTGTTGCAACAGCAGCCGGAATTCAAGTCTTCTATCGTGATGAGAGCCAAGGCATTCTCCTAGGTGCATCAAAGCTTAAGAGTGCAACAAAGTGGAGCTATGAGTTAGTCGATGGTGATCGTAAGATTGATGGCCGCAGCACAGGCGATGTGGCATTTCACCTCAAAGCTATCTTTGATGGCAAGAAGACCTTTGTTGTTTATGACTCTGTTCTCACAATTAATCAGCGCAAAGAAGCAACATCAGGTGAAGTGCGGGTTGCATCACGCGACACACTATCCACTGTGCCTTGGAGTTATTACAACCTCGATGCTTCCGGGTCCTTTACTCCGATGACTGGCTACGATATTTCTATTGCAAAGAATCTTTCGGGAATCAGTGCTAGTTGGATGATTGCAAGTCCGGCAACGATGCCGAGCCCTAATCGAATTCGTTGGAGCACACTAGCGAGCACTCCTGAACAAAATGTGGTTACCCCTGAAAACTTTGGTGCCCCAAGTAAATTCCTTAATACAGATGGCAATGCAACGGCCTTTAATTGTGCTCAGAGGTTATGTGTTCTAGATCATTCAAAGAGCACACCAACCATTAAGTTAGTTGCTACCGAGGAAAACTCAGCTGGAATTTCCTCAGCCTGGGTTGTCGTAAATGGAGTTCGATATTTAGTTGCCGGCTATAAAGGCCAACTTTCAATGTTTCGTCCCTAGATTTAACGGGCAGCGATACGAAATACGGCCGGTGATTGATCTGCGTTGAGCGCAAGGCCCACAATTCCCAAATCTTTTGAGTACGCAAGTGCCAGCGGCTCACTTAGTTCGCTAGAACCAAATGCACTTGTCATTACACCTTTTGCATCAAATACCACAACCAGTAGCTGTGCCTTACTTGGCTTCCATCCTGTAATGGATGCAATTGCAGATTTTGAACCCATCGCGGCATAACTTATTCCAGCCCCAGTGATGGCACGTGATTGACCGGTGGAAGCAAACCTTATTGTCCAAGTGGGTACAAATGTCGAAGTGAATTTTGTAATCGCAGTCTCTGTAGTTTTTCCAACCTTCACGTAACCACTTAAGAGCAAACTTGAATCGGCACTTAACCAGGAGCGATCGCCTTTGATAGCAGAGCTTCGAACCACAGAAGCGATTGCTCCGGACTTGGAGGTTTTAACAAGTACACCGTCTCGAACCCCAGCTAACTTCTTTCCGCCTAGAGTTTCGGTACTGGAACCAAATAGTGATGAACTTCCATCACTATTTCGAACAACAGTGTTAATTGTGGTCTTAGATGTTCCAATACTTGCTTGTTGTGAGAATTCACCAGCAGCGCTCATGTTCTGCAGAAACGGTTTCTCTGAAAGAACGCCAACGATTGATAACCCAGATTTGTTCACAGAAATTGAGTTGATCAGGCCAGGAAGATCGTATTGAGATGTATAGGTTGCAAGCAGTTCACCTGCGGGGGAAATCTTCCACACAGTGAGTACGTTGAGATCTCCTCGCAATTCTTCAGCGGCTTCCAAAGTGATTGCATCGGGGTTTTCAGCTATGACAGATGCTGTTTCTGTAGAAGCACTCTTTACTTGCGATGAAAAGCCTGCCAGCCACACATTTGCCGCACCATCAACAGTTGTTGCCATCGCCACTTCATCAACGCCTGAATCAATGACCTTCTGCCAGAGTGAGACTCCAGTGCCATTAACAGCGCTCAGCACAATATCGGTTGTTTGTGAATCTACCGTTGCAATGGTGATGATGGAGGAGCCAGATACCGCCAGCATCTCGGCACCAGGAACGCTAAGAACCGTCGTCACTTTCTTCACTGCGACTTTCTTTTGAACAGCTTCAGCTGTCGGCATCAGCGTTATTGAAATTACAAGAAGTAGTGCAATTCTTTTCATTACTGCGCTAACTCTGCTGCACGTTTTGCAGATGCAGCCATCGCATCTGCAACAATCTTCGAAATTCCTGCCTCATTAAAGACGCCAAGTGCTTCGGCAGTTGCACCTTTCAGGCTGGTAACTTTCTCACGAAGAACTGTTGGGCTATCACCTGATTCTTCTAACATGGCCGCAGACCCAACGATTGTTTGCACCGTAAGTGTTGTTGCATCTTCACGGGAGAGACCCAATGCGATAGCGCCATCAATCATCGCTTCCACAAAACGGAAGAAGTATGCAGGTCCTGAGCCACTTGTTCCGGTGAGCGCATTTTGTAACTCTTCTGGAATAAGAAGTGATTTGCCAGTTGCGGTCAGTAATTGATCAACAAACTTCTTCTGATCTTCAGTGACGCCGGTAGCTAGTGAGTAACCAGCCATCCCTTTGCCCAGAAGGGTTGGGGTGTTTGGCATCACACGGGCGATAGCTGTATGGCCACTTAGACCTTCTGAGATTGCGGCGATGGTTTTACCAGCAAGGAGGGAAATCACCAGAGTTTGGGGACGCAGATGTGGCGCAATTTCAGGCAATAACTCTGAGAGACCCTGGGGCTTTATTCCTAGAAGCAGAACATCAGATGAAGAGATGGTTTCAGCTAAGCCAACAACTGTGACACCGTACTTCTTTGCCAGCTCTTGGCCGCGTTCTTGTCTGCGTACAACAATGGCAATTGCAGAGGGTTGTAATCCAGATCGAATAAGGGCTGCAATAAATGCTTCTCCCATAGTTCCGGCACCGATGATGCCAACTCTGGAGATGCCTTTGTAATTAGCCATGGCGAAAGAGTACGCGTAGGCTCTGCGACTATGTCAGAGATAAAGCCAGGTTTCGCACGTGATTGGGTCGAATTTTCAGATCCAAATGATGAAGAAGAAATTTTTAAGTGCGACCTCACATGGTTGACCTCATTCTGGACCTGTATCTATGGCGATGGCTGCCAAGGTGTATTTAAGGATCGCCCCAATGATGGATGCTGCACCGAAGGTGCGATGTATTCAGATGAGGATGATGAAGAACGCGTTCGTAAGGCAGCTGAATATCTGACCCCTGAAATGTGGCAATTCTATGAAGAGGCTCGCCCAAAGAAACCTGGCGGCAAACTTCGCATTACCGATTTAGATGAAGATAAAGAACGCAAGACTCGCACCGTCAATAATGCCTGCATATTCCTTAACCGCAAAGGTCATGAAGCACCAGGATTTACCGGATCATTTGGTTGCGTTCTGCATCACCTGGCACAGCAGCGTGAAATTCACTTTGTAGATACAAAACCTGATGTTTGTTGGCAACTTCCCTTACGACGCAGTTTTGAAACTCGCGAAGTTGGCGAACGTGAATACCAAATCACCGTCATTGGCGAATATGAACGTCTTGCATGGGGCGATGGTGGAGACGATTTCGATTGGTACTGCACAAGTAATACCGATGCTCACGTCGGTAGTGAACCTGTCTATATTTCCAACAAGGCCGAATTGCAACAACTCATGGGTAAAGATGCCTATGCAGTTCTTGCCCAGCATTGCGATAAGCGCATTGCTGGCATCAAAGATGCTCAAGCTCGCTCGCTACCGCTCTTCGTTATTCAACACCCAGCAACAATCGCAGCCGGTAAGTAGTCAGTTCTCTGGTCTAATCTAGGACTATGGCCAAAGTTGAGAAGGACCCATTTCGCTGTTTTGAATGCGGCTGGAGTTCACAGAAGTGGGTTGGTCGCTGCGGAGAATGCCAGGCGTGGGGCACAGTTGAAGAACTTGCCGCGCCAAAGAAGCTCTCACTCGTTGCAGGTTCGGTAACAAATAAAGCAACAGCTATCGGCGATGTCGACCTATCTGCGGCGCACGCTAGACCAACCGGTGTATCAGAGTTAGATCGAGTGCTCGGCGGCGGACTTGTACCGGGTGCGGCCATATTGCTCGCTGGTGAACCCGGCGTTGGTAAATCAACTCTCCTGCTTTCCGTAGCCGCCCAAAGTGCGGCAAAAGGAATTCCGGCGCTCTATATCTCAGGTGAAGAATCCGCATCTCAAGTTCGCTTACGTGCAGAGCGCATCAAAGCGATTGACCCACAATTATTTCTGGCGTCCGAAACAGATTTAGGTGCCGTCATTGCACATATCGATGCAGTCAAGCCTGAATTACTTATCATCGACTCGGTTCAAACAATCGGTTCATCAACTGCTGATGGCTCACCAGGTGGAGTAACACAGGTGCGAGAAGTAGCAGGGGCGCTCATTCGCATCTGCAAAGATCGCGATATCACTCTGCTCTTAGTCGGCCACGTGACAAAAGATGGTTCTATTGCTGGTCCACGCTTGCTGGAACATATCGTCGATGTCGTTCTTCAATTCGAAGGCGAGCGTCATTCACGACTTCGCCTTATTCGTGCAATTAAGAATCGTTTTGGCGCTAGCGATGAAGTTGGTTGTTTTGATCTCAGTGATACCGGAATAGAGAGCGTGCTAGACCCCACGGGGCTATTTACATCTCGTCACACCGAACCAGTTCCTGGAACGTGTGTCACTGTAACCCTTGAGGGTCGTCGCCCACTTCTGGCCGAGATTCAAGCACTAGTAAGTGCTGGGCGTGAGAATGATTTTGGAAATGCACGGCGGGTAACAAGTGGACTCGATGCAGCGCGCACCTCAATGACACTTGCAGTTCTGGAGTTACGTGCCCACGTTCGAGTAGGTGGGCGCGATGTCTATGCGGCAACTGTCGGTGGCATGAAGATGTCCGAACCTGCCGCCGATTTAGCTCTCGCACTTGCAGTTGCATCTGCTGCTAAGGGCTTAGCACTGCCCGCTGATCTGGTTGCTATTGGCGAAGTGGGGTTGGCAGGTGAGATTCGTAAAGTAAGCGGTGTTTCTCGCAGATTAGCTGAGGCATATCGCTTAGGTTTCAAACGCGCTTTAGTTCCAGCTGGCTCTGATGTGAAGATTGATGGAATGGAGATTGTCGAAGTTTCTCGTCTTGATCAAGCGCTGGCGCGCGTAAAAATCACTGGTGATTAATGTACGAGAAAGAAATCATCTCTTGGTTTAAGAGCAATAAGCGTGATCTTCCGTGGCGAAAGACAGATGCCTGGGGCGTTCTAGTTTCTGAATTTATGTTGCAACAAACTCCCGTTACTCGCGTACTTCCTGTCTATACCGAATGGATTAAGCGCTGGCCCACTGCCGCATCCCTTGCTAAGGCCACACCTGCAGAAGTCATTACTGCCTGGGGACGACTTGGCTATCCGCGTCGGGCTCTGCGCTTGCATGAATGCGCGAAAGTAATTACAAGTCAATACAAAGGACGTATTCCCCGTGAGGAGGCAGAGCTACGCGCACTGCCCGGAATCGGTGATTACACCGCCGCTGCCATGGTTGCCTTCGCATTTAACGAACGCTCACTTGTTCTTGATATCAATATCCGCAGACTCTTTGCCAGGCTTTATGACGGAGTAGAAACTCCAAAACCATCTGCAACCAGGGCTGAGAAATCTCGCTATGAAGAGTTGATCCCAAAGAACGAGGCGCACGTGTGGGCGGCGGCAACGATGGAGCTAGGCGCTCTTATCTGCACATCGCAGACTCCGAAGTGTGGAATCTGTCCGGTGGCAAAGGATTGCACCTGGCGAAGTTTGGATTACCCAAAATCAGATATCGTTAAAAGGCGACAAACATGGCATGGCACAGATAGACAGTGCCGAGGCGCAATTGTTCAAGCACTGCGCGAAAACCAAGTCTTAAAAAAGAGCGAGATTGCGCAGTTGTGGGATGTGCCCTCGCAATTAGAGAAGGCGCTTCTTACGCTATTAGATGATGGCTTGATTGAAGCACGTGGAAAGAGTAGTTACTCACTTCCCCGCAATTAAGCACGTGCAATTAAGCAGTAGGTGTCTGTGCTAAATCCTCTGGGCTATCTGGCATTAATACCTTTGGCGAACCCTTAAAGGTGAACTTCGCATCGGCATCAACGCCTTCAACATCGACCACAATTATTTCGCCAGCCTTAAGTTCACCGAAGAGGATTCGCTCAGAGAGTGCATCTTCGATCTCTCGTTGAATAACGCGACGAAGTGGACGTGCACCGAGAAGTGGGTCATAACCTCGAGCTGCAAGGAGGTCTTTGGCAGCCTGAGTGAGTTCGATACCCATATCTTTTGCCTTCAAGCGCTCATCAAGGTTGGCAATCATGAGATCAACAATCTGAATGATCTGCTCCCTAGTGAGCTGGTGGAAGACGATGACATCATCGATGCGGTTAAGGAACTCTGGGCGGAAATGGTTCTTGAGTTCGTCTTGAACCTTGCCCTTCATGCGATCGTAATTTGTGAGGTCATCATCGGCATTAGCAAAACCAAGTCCAAGTGATTTGGAGATATCACGTGTTCCAAGGTTGGTAGTCATGATGATGACTGTGTTTTTAAAGTCAACAGTGCGACCTTGCGCATCAGTCAGGCGTCCATCTTCAAGGACTTGTAGGAGTGAGTTGAAGATATCTGGATGTGCCTTTTCGATTTCATCAAAGAGCACAACTGAGAACGGACGACGACGCACCTTCTCAGTGAGCTGACCGCCTTCGTCATAACCCACATATCCCGGAGGGGAACCAAATAAACGTGATGCAGTGTGACGTTCTGAATACTCAGACATATCAAGTTGAATCAACGCTGTTTCATCACCGAACAAAAATGATGCCAGGGTGCGAGAAAGTTCTGTCTTACCGACTCCAGAAGGTCCAGCGAAGATAAATGATCCACCCGGGCGCTTTGGATCTTTAAGTCCTGCACGTGTGCGGCGGATTGCTTGTGAAAGAGCCTTGATTGCTTGATCTTGACCGATCACACGGCGATGAAGTTCATCTTCCATGCGAAGCAAGCGAGCAGTCTCTTCTTCAGTTAACTTAAAGACTGGGATACCAGTTGAAGCAGATAAGACTTGAGCAATGAGCTCTTCATCAACTTCAGTGACCTTATCGAGGTCTGTAGCCTTCCAATTCTTTTCCGCTTCTTGCTTCTCTTGAAGGAGTGTCTTCTCGTTATCGCGGAAAGATGCGGCGCCTTCAAAGTCTTGCGCATCGATAGCTGACTCCTTGGCTTTGCGAGCCTCGGCAATCTTGTCATCAAATTCGCGAAGTTCAGCAGGAGCCGTCATGCGCTTAATGCGAAGACGTGATCCTGCCTCATCAATAAGGTCAATTGCCTTATCAGGAAGGAAGCGATCTGAAACATAACGATCTGCCATATTTGCAGCGGCAGCTAGTGCGCCATCAGTAATTGAGACACGGTGGTGTGTTTCATAGCGATCGCGAAGACCCTTAAGAATTTCAATGGTGTGCGCAACTGATGGCTCTTTTACCTGGATAGGTTGGAAGCGGCGTTCTAGCGCTGCATCTTTTTCGATGTGCTTGCGATATTCATCAAGTGTGGTTGCACCGATTGTCTGGAGCTCACCACGTGCCAGCATCGGCTTTAAAATACTTGCGGCATCGATAGCACCTTCGGCCGCACCTGCGCCGACAAGGGTATGAATCTCATCGATAAAGATAATGATGTCGCCACGTGTCTTGATCTCTTTCAGAACTTTCTTCAGGCGTTCTTCGAAATCACCACGGTAGCGAGAACCCGCAACGAGTGCACCGAGATCTAGTGAGTAGAGCTGCTTATCTTTCAAAGTTTCTGGAACATCGTTCTTGGCAATTGCTTGAGCAAGGCCTTCAACTACCGCAGTCTTACCAACTCCTGGTTCACCAATTAGAACTGGGTTATTTTTTGTGCGGCGAGAGAGAATCTGCATCACACGTTCAATTTCTAATTCGCGGCCAATAACAGGATCGAGTTTGCCTTCGCGTGCTGCTGCTGTGAGATTGCGACCAAATTGATCAAGCACGAGTGAGGTAGAAGGTGTTCCTTCAGCCGGACCACCTTGGGCAACAGTCTCTTTACCTTGATAGCCAGAGAGAAGTTGGATTACTTGTTGGCGGACTCGGTTGAGATCTGCGCCAAGCTTTACGAGAACTTGTGCAGCAACGCCTTCGCCTTCACGAATGAGTCCAAGCAAAATATGTTCTGTTCCAATGTAGTTGTGTCCGAGCTGAAGTGCTTCCCGAAGTGAGAGCTCAAGGACTTTCTTTGCACGAGGAGTAAATGGAATATGACCGCTAGGTGCTTGTTGACCTTGGCCAATAATTTCTTCTACCTGTGCGCGAACACCCTCGAGTGAGATGCCGAGTGATTCCAGACCTTTAGCAGCAACGCCTTCACCTTCATGGATCAGGCCAAGGAGGATATGTTCAGTGCCGATGTAATTGTGATTGAGCATACGTGCTTCTTCTTGAGCTAGGACAACTACTCGTCGAGCTCGATCGGTAAAGCGCTCAAACATTGGCGGACTCCTTTATTTCTAACTTTCGATGTGCTGGCGGTAAGCCTATAACCCCGCCTAGGGAAGGCGCGAGGTAGAAAGCTACTTGCCTCATAGAACCCTAAATATGGGGTGAATATTCCCTCGGATTACTAGCGGTGGCCGGCTCTAGAGAGTGCGCAGCATCCGGGTGTTGCCCAGGGTATTTGGCTTGACCGATTCGAGATCCAGGAATTCGGCAACGCCAGCATCATAGGAACGAAGTAGCTGTTGGTAGACATCGTGATCAACTGGCGTTCCTTGAATCACTTCAAAACCATGTCGGCCAAAGAATTCAGTTTGAAATGTGAGACAGAAAATTCGCTGGACTCCGACGTTGCGAGCTCTATCAATAATTGCTTCCATAATTAGATGCCCGACACCTTTTTTATGCCAATTCTTGTCAACCGCAACTGTTCGCACTTCTGCTAAATCTTCCCAGAGCACGTGCAGCGCCCCGCAACCAATAATGACACCATCGTCTTCAGCAACAATAAATTCTTGAACGCTTTCATAGAGCGTGACAGTTTCTTTTGCCAGCATTTGCCCAGGCGCCGCATATGAATCTACAAGTTCACGAATTGCCTTAACATCAGAAGTCTTTGCCGAACGAATAATTGTCATGGCTAATCAACTTCCGGTTTTACTAGCGGGAACAAAATAGTTTCACGAATTCCAAGACCTGTGAGCGCCATGAGTAAACGATCGACGCCCATTCCCATTCCACCCATTGGGGGCATGCCGAATTCCATTGCGCGTAAGAAATCTTCATCCACTTGCATTGCTTCTAAATCACCTTTAGCTCCAAGCTGAGCCTGCTCCACTAAGCGATTACGTTGAATGACTGGGTCAATAAGTTCTGAGTACCCAGTTGCTAACTCAAATCCATCGACATAGAGATCCCATTTTTCAACCATGCCTGGCAGCTCGCGGTGGGCACGCACCAAAGGTGAAGTGTCTACTGGATAGCCCATCACAAAGGTTGGCTCAACTAACTTATCTTTTGCTACATGTTCAAAGATCTCTTCGGCGAGCTTGCCTGTTACCCACTTCGGGTCAATCTTCATGCCAAGTTTTGTCGCATATTTCTTTAGCTCATCGATAGAAGTCAATGCCGTTACCGTCTCACCTACACCTTGCGAAATTGCGTCGTAGAGCGAAATCTCTTTCCATGTGCCGCCAAGGTCTGCTTGACGTCCATCGTGATGGGTGACAACGTGAGAACCCGACACGGCAACGGCTGCATTTTGAACCAGCGAACGAGTGAGATCAGCGATTGTGCGCCAATCACCGTATGCCATATATGACTCGACCATTGCAAACTCTGGTGAGTGAGAAGAATCGGCGCCTTCATTACGGAAATTTCGATTAATTTCAAAGACGCGCTCAATACCGCCCACAACGCAACGCTTTAAGAAGAGTTCAGGGGCAATACGCATATATAAATCCATGTCATAAGCGTTGCTGAATGTTTTAAATGGACGCGCCGTTGCCCCACCATGCATGACTTGCAGCATGGGTGTCTCTACTTCGATAAAGCTCTGTGAGTGAAAAGTTTCACGAAGTGAACGCATGACATTGGGGCGCATGCGAGCAGCACTGCGCGCTTCCGGGCGAACAATAAGATCGACATAACGCATACGAACGCGCGTCTCTTCCGACATCGGCTTGTGATCATTAGGTAGTGGTCGTAGCGATTTTGATGCAAGTGTCCAAGAATTAGCAAGAATCGATAGCTCACCGCGCTTAGAGGTAATGATTTCACCAGTGACTGAAACAATGTCACCTAAATCAATATCTGATTTCCAGGCATCGAGTTGCACTTCGCCGACTTTATCCAGGGATAACATCGCTTGCAGCTCTGTTCCATCACCTTCGCGCAGCGTTGCAAAGCAAAGTTTTCCTGTATCACGCTTAAAAATTATTCGCCCGGTAAGGCTTTCAATATCTCCGGTAGCGATATCGGTTTCAAGACCCACGTATTTTTCACGAATCTCTGACAATGATTTTGTGCGAGCAACTGCCACCGGATATGGCTCAATTCCACGCTCAAGCAGGCTGGCGCGCTTCTCGCGACGAATCCGAAGTTGCTCCGGTAGATCGTCCTCTTGTGCGGGTGAGTTATCGGTGGTCATGGTGGCGCACAGTCTATCGTTTTTGGCAGTAGAACTAGTGAGAGTTCTTCTCGTGGATAAGGCGAAGTCCAATGAGAGTCAGGTCTGGCTCATGCTCATCAATGGTTTCTGAAACTCCAATAATGAGCGGGGCTAATCCACCCGTTGCAATAACTATCGGTGCTTTCTCATAACTTTGCGCAAGTTCATCAGTAATGCGTTCGACAAGGCCATCAACCTGTCCCGCAAATCCATAGATCGTTCCTGATTGCAAAGCTTCTACAGTGTTCTTGCCAATAACATTCTTTGGCCTGATTAATTCAACTTTTCTTAGCTGTGCTGCGCGTGCTGCCAACGCATCGACAGAGATTTCAATACCGGGTGCGAGTGCGCCACCTAAAAACTCACCTTTCGGAGAAACAACATCAAGATTTGTGGAGGTTCCGAAATCAACAACAATTGCAGGTCCACCATAGAGAGTATGGGCAGCTAGCGTATTAACTATTCGGTCTGCGCCTATCTCTTTGGGGTTATCTACCAGCAATTGAACGCCAGTCTTTGTTCCTGGTTCCACGATTGTCACCGGGGTGTCACTGAAATATGTATCAATCATGGTCCGCAATTCGCGAAGGGTAGCCGGGACAGAGGAACAGATGGAAAGTGCAGCGACTTCATAACCGGTAACAAGTGCGCTGTATTGCAACCATAGTTCATCAGCTGTTGTGCGGGGATCAGTCTTTACTCGCCAGGACCTAATGAGAGTTTCTTTCTCAAATATTCCTAGAACTGTATTTGTATTTCCCACATCGATTGTTAACAACATAATTACTCCGCTCTCAGATCTAGGCCAATATCTAAAACAGGTGCGCTATGAGTTAGTGCACCAATTGCCAAGTAGTCAACGCCGGTTTCGGCATATGCACGTGCGTTCGTCAGTGAGATTCCACCAGATGCTTCGAGTTTAAATGCACCCGCTACTAGTGCAACCGCCTTTGCGCATAGCTCTGGACTCATGTTATCGAGCAGCACACAATCAGGTTTCAGTGAAATTACTTCTGCTAATTGATCCAGAGTATCGACTTCAATTTCGATCTCAGCTGTCGGATTCTTCTCACGTACCCGGTTGAAAGCTGCTGTGACTCCGCCAGCTGCGGCAATGTGATTATCTTTAATGAGCGCGCCCGCACTTAAATTCATCCGATGATTGGTTCCGCCGCCCATACGAACTGCGTACTTTTCCAAGACTCGCATTCCTGGTGTTGTCTTTCGTGTATCTCTGATTGCACAAGTAGTTCCTGCAATTGCATCTACCCAAGTGCGGGTCAGTGTGGCAATGCCGCCCAGATGTCCGAGAAAATTAAGCGCAGTACGTTCTGCCAGCAAGATTGCTCGAGTATCTCCGCGAACGCTCATGAGAACATTTCCCTTAGCGACCTTTGTGCCATCGGCAACCAATACCGCGATATCGCTCAGGCCCACTTCTTCAAGTACCGCGCGTGCCATATCCATGCCAGCAATAACACCCGCACTACGGGAGACAAAATCTGCAACGACTCGTTCACTTCCAGAAACCGTGGCAACCGAAGTGATGTCTTGCCCGCCATCTAGATCTTCAGCAAGTGCGCGTTTAATGAGTTCGCGATCAATCATTGATTGCCTACCTCCTGATAACCCGTTGTCCAGTATCCAGTTTGATCAAGTTGTTGCACAATACGCTTTCGCCATTGATCGCTTGTTTCTGGGAAATCTTCCCGCCAGTGTGAGCCACGTGTCTCTTGGCGAATGAGTGCTGCTTTAAGAATAGCTTGCGCTAATTGAAAGAGGTTGGTTGTCTCCCACGCCTCTACACACGGCTGCGCGCTAGTTCTATCTTCAATACGTGTGAGATCTGAACTTGTGCGCACTAATGAATCCGAGGAGCGCAATACCCCCGCTCCCCGGCTCATGCTCACCTGAATATCGTGACGTACTGATGGGTCAAGAAGTATGGCTCGTGAGACATTTTCTACCGGCTCAGTAAATTCAGGAAGGTTCGCTGCAATATCTGATGCGATACGCGCACTGAAAACAAGGCCCTCGAGTAAGGAATTAGATGCAAGTCGATTGGCTCCATGCACTCCAGAACATGCTGTTTCACCGCACGCATAGAGACCATTGACACTCGTCCTGCCATTGAGATCCACGCGTACGCCACCGGATGCATAGTGAGAAGCCGGTGCCACCGGAATTAACTCTGTGAGTGGATTTATTCCATGTGCAATACAGGATGCATAAATGGTTGGAAATCTCTTCTCAAATCCTTCCAGGTGGCGCACATCAAGCCACACATGCTGTGCATGATTCTTATTCATTACTCGCATAATTGAAATTGCCACAACATCGCGTGGCGCTAGCTCAGCAAGTGGATGAATCTCTTTCATAAATCTATTCCCTTGGTCATCAAGGAGATAGGCACCTTCACCTCGTACTGCTTCGCTAATCAAAGGTTGCTGGCCTTCGGAGTTATTTCCTAGCCATAAAACGGTGGGGTGGAATTGAATAAATTCCACATCAGCAACTTTGGCACCGGCGCGAAGTGCTAGGGCAACGCCATCTCCAGTTGAAACAGAAGGGTTGGTAGTTTGAGCAAAGACTTGTCCTAATCCACCGGTTGCCAAGACAACAGCCTTAGCAATTGCGCGACCAACTCCATCGCGACTACCAGCACCAATCACGTGCAAAGTCACGCCGCAGATATCTCCAATATCGTTTTTAAGCGCGTCTAAAACAAGTGCGTTCTCAACAACCTCGATTTCAGGATCGTTGTGAACAGCTGCAAGCAGGGCGCGTGAAACTTCAGCTCCGGTTGCATCACCCCCTGCATGGATAATTCGATTACGTAAATGTCCGCCTTCGCGAGTAAGTGCGATCTCACCACTTGCCTCTTTATCAAAAATAGCGCCACGTTCAATAAGTTTTCGTACCGCCTCCGGTCCTTCTGTGACTAATACTCGAACAGCATCGACATCACATAGCCCAGCACCAGCAACTAAAGTGTCTTTTTCGTGCGCTTCAGGTGAATCACCATCACCAAGGGCAGCAGCAATTCCACCTTGTGCCCACTTTGTCGAACCTTCATCAACGCTTGCTTTCGTAACAAGTAGAACGGATAAACCAAATGTTCGACATTGCAACGCCGTAGTTAGGCCAGCGATACCAGAGCCAACGACTATGACATCGGCTTGCGCAGTCCAGCCAGGTGCGGGGGCTACTAATCTCATGAGCGCTGCACCATCTGCCTATTGTCAATCAAACGGACCCCATTTATCCACCCGGCAACAATTGCACGAGTGTGTGCTGTATCTCCACCTGCTGGGAGAAAGCTTTCTTCATCGATGAAATCGGCGTAATCAACGGTAAGAAGTGGCTGTGATGCCAGAGCTTTACGTAATTCACTCTCAGTCTCAGATGCAAATAGGGCTTGTGAGATCACTGCCGCTGCTGCTCTGCCTTCGGGGGTTAATCGGATATTTCGGGATGACATCGCCAAGCCATCAGCTTCACGAATAATGGGTGCTCTAATGATTTTTACATCACCCGCAATCTCCTCAACAAGCTTTAGTTGTTGAAAATCTTTCTCGCCAAATATTGCGGTACTTGGTTTGAGTAAATCAAAAAATCTACGAACTACGGTGACCACACCATCGAAGTGCCCTGGTCTTGATTTACCTTCATAGAGATGTGAAATTGGACCAGCGGTAAGAACAGGGTGATCTTTCGGATAAATATCTGCGTGCGGCGGTAACCACACATGTGTCACACCGTGCATTGCAGCCAATTCAATATCAGCATCTGGAGTTCTTGGGTACTTTGCTAAATCTTCCGTATTCTCAAATTGCAGTGGGTTCACAAAAATACTAACCACCACGTTCTCGCTGTGCTCTTTAGCAATAGACATTAGTGAAGCATGTCCTGCATGAAGTGCGCCCATCGTGGGAACAAATGCGCAGCCTGAAGGAAGTTGGCCAACATCTGTTACTACTTTCATGGCTCCAGTCCTTTCAGGTACCGGGCAGGCAGTGAGTTAAGTCTAAAGCGTTATGGCAATTGCTCCAAAAGGTGAGAGATCTTCCCGTGGGTGAGCAAAATTGCATCGGGTTCAATCTCACTCCAAGGTTGTAATACAAAGCGTCTTTCATGTGCCCGTGGATGTGGAAGTTCTAACTCTTCGGCGCTGCTGAGCAGACTGCCATATTGAATGAGATCTAGATCAATAGTTCTGGGGCCCCATCGCTCCTGGCGCTCTCGGCCAAGAGTTTTTTCAATGCCATGTAAGAGTGAGAGTAGATCTGTCGCAGGTAATTCACTTTCTAGAATACAGACTGCATTAATGTAGTCGGGTTGCTCTGGACCCCCCACAGGTTTAGTGGTGTGCAAGGAAGAGACGGCAATAACTTCGGTTGCAGCTCGCAACATAGTCAGCGCTAACTCAATCTGTTCGCGGGGATTACCAATATTGGCACCGAGTGCAACGACTGCTTTCATCGCGAGATCGTTACTGCGATATCTGCAACCTCTGCCGAAACAGGCGCTTTAGGCTTATGCACGGTTACGCTCACGCGTTCAATCTGCTGATGAGATGCCTTAATTCGATCTGCAATTCTTCCAGCGAGTTTTTCAATCAATTGCACTCGAGCGCCAGTAATTTCTTCCACTACAAGATCAGCGAGAGCACCGTAATCGATGGTGTCTTCTAAATTATCTGAGGTGCTCGCTTTTGATAAATCTAAGGCAATCTCGAGATCAACGTAGAAATCTTGTCCATTTTTTGCTTCATGGTCAAAGACTCCGTGATAGCCAAACCCTTGAATGCCCTTAATTGAAATTACATCACTCATGCGCTGATCGCATCCTTATTCACCTTCACACCGTGAACTCTAACTGCCCAAATACCTTTACCCACAAGTGATTGCGTAACTGCAACGGTGGCTTCTTCACGCGCATCTGGAGTGTCACCGCCAAGGAACCTCTTACGAGAATGCCCAATAAGAACTGGATATCCCAGGGCAATGAATTCATCGATGCGATTTAATATCTCCCAGTTATGTTCGGCATCTTTTGCAAAACCAATACCTGGATCAAGAATAATGTTCTCACGCTTAATGCCAGCAGCGAGTGCCTTATCTAGTTGCAGCGTTACTTCCTCGATTACCTCACTGACCACATCACCATAGATAGCCTTTGAATTCATATCTGCTGAATGACCTCGCCAATGCATCAGCGTGTATTTACAATCCAATTCGGCAACTGTTGCAAACATATCTGGATCTGCTGCCCCGCCACTGACATCATTAACAATGCTCGCACCTGCCTGCACAGCCAATCGCGCAGTCTCTGCTCGCATGGTGTCAATGCTCAGAGTGACGCCATTGCCAGCAAGGCCTTCAATGACGGGAATCACGCGCGCTTGTTCTTCCTGAGCCGATATTCGTTCGGCACCTGGCCGTGTAGATTCTCCGCCGATATCGATGATGTCGACACCTTCTTCGATCATCTCTAAGCCACGGGTGATTGCAATGTGTGTCTCAAAATTTACTCCACCATCGGCAAAGGAATCCGGTGTGACATTGAGAATTCCCATCACAAGCATTGAGATTTATCGATTCGTAATAAGACTAATTGCTTCAGCGCGAGTTGTTGGATCGCGTAGAACTCCGCGCACAGCTGATGTCGTTGTTCGTGCTTGAGACTTACGCACCCCACGCATTGACATACATAGGTGCTCGCAATCAATAATCACAATTACGCCCATTGGCTTAAGGATCTCAACGAGTGCGTCGGCAATCTGGGTTGTTAATCGCTCCTGCACTTGTGGTCTATGTGCAAAGAGATCTACTAATCGTGCAACTTTAGAGAGCCCAGTAATTTTCCCACTGGGGATATATCCAACGTGGGCAACACCATGAAATGGAGTGAGGTGGTGCTCGCAATGAGAAAATACCTCGATATCGCGAATGATGACTAACTCTTCATGTCCAATATCAAAAGTTGTTGTTAATACATCTTCTGGCTTCTGCCAAAGTCCCTCAAAGTTTTCGGCAAATGCACGAGCAACGCGTGCTGGTGTGTCTTTTAAGCCTTCACGATCGGGATCTTCACCAAGGGCCAATAAGAGTTCGCGGACAGCCTTTTCCGCGCGCTCATGATCATATGGATGCGATGCGCCTCCATCATGTGGCCCCATTGATACTGAAGAAATATCACTCACTCGGAAGTTGCTTTCTTCACGCGCCGTGCTTTTTTCGATGCATCAGGTGTTGCGGTGATGATGCGCTCTGGAATATCAACCGGTGGAGTAGCTGAAGGTGTGCGTGTTTCTGATCCTGTCCATGCCGGACGATTAGGCCATGACCTCACCTTGGCAAATATCTGCGCAATCTCTTCTTTATTGAGCGTTTCAATCTCAAGAAGTTTAATTACCATTTCATCAAGAATGGTTCTATTTGCTTCAAGAATGTCATAAGCCTCTTGGTGGGCAGTTTCAATTAATTTACGGATTTCAGCATCGACTACTGCAGCAACGTTCTCTGAATAATCTCGTTGATGTCCATAGTCACGGCCCATAAATGGTTCTGATGCATCGGTTCCTAATTTAATTGCGCCAATTGCCTCAGTCATTCCATATTGGGTCACCATTGCGCGAGCAAGCGCGGTTGCCTTTTCAATGTCATTTGAGGCACCAGTGGATGGGTCATGGAAGATAAGTTCTTCGGCGGCGCGACCACCCAGTGAATACGCCAACTGATCAAGAAGTTGGTTACGTGTAGTTGAGTATCTATCTTCATCAGGTAACACCATGGTGTAACCAAGTGCTCGCCCGCGCGGCATGATAGTTATTTTATGAACTGGATCAGTATGCGGAAGAGCATGCGCAACAAGTGCGTGACCTGCTTCGTGATATGCAGTAACGCGACGTTCCTCTTCAGACATCAACCGTGACTTGCGCTGTGGTCCAGCCATGACGCGATCAATGGCCTCATCTATCTGCGTATTACCAATTGTCTTTTGGCCTTCACGCGCAGATAGCAACGCTGCTTCATTAAGCACATTTGCTAGATCGGCTCCAGTGAATCCTGGTGTTCTGCGGGCATATGCAACGAGTTCAACTTCCTTTGAAATTGGTTTGTTCTTTGCATGCACTTTCAGAATATCTCCCCGGCCCTTGAGATCTGGGCGCTCGACTGGAATCTGACGATCAAAACGCCCTGGACGAAGAAGTGCTGGATCAAGAACATCTGGACGGTTTGTGGCAGCAATGAGAATCACTTGGCCATTAGCTTCAAAGCCATCCATCTCAACGAGAAGTTGATTGAGAGTTTGTTCGCGTTCATCATGGCCGCCACCCATACCGGCACCACGCTGGCGTCCAACTGCATCGATTTCATCTACGAAAACTATCGCGGGTGCATTCGCCTTCGCTTGGTTGAACAAATCGCGAACTCGGGCGGCGCCAACTCCCACAAACATTTCTACAAAGTCAGAGCCAGAAATTGAATAGAAAGGAACTTTTGCTTCACCGGCAACGGCGCGAGCAAGAAGAGTCTTTCCTGTTCCTGGCGGGCCGTAGAGAAGTACTCCCTTAGGAATCTTGGCACCGAGTAGCGCGTACTTAGCTGGGTCTGCCAGGAAATCTTTTATTTCTTCTAGTTCAGCGATTGCTTCATCAGCACCTGCAACATCATCAAATGTATTCTGCGGTACATCGTTATCTTGCAGCTTTGCCCGTGATTTACCAAAGGAAAATACTCTATTTCCACCTTGTGCTTGGCTCATCAACAGGAAGAAGAGCAGACCGATAATAAGTATTGGACCGAAGCTAAAGAGAATAGTCGTTAGTACTGATGTCTTTGGAACATCTACCGTCCAGCCTTTTATTGGCGGATTAGCTGTGAGTTCATCGATAAGTGTGGGTTCTTGGCGCGCAATGTAAGAAGCTTCAACTTTTGTTGCACCTTTAATTGTCTTTCCGTTACTTAATATCAGGCGAATCTTCTGACTCTTATCAATCAGTACAGCTGACTCAACTTCAGATTGTGAGATGGCAGCAATTGCTTGTGAAGTCTTAATCTCGGTATATCTATTTGAGGCGCTGGAGATTTGCCCAAAAATGGTTACTCCAATAATTGCGACGATAATCCAAAAGAGTGGTCCTCGGAAAAGTTTCTGTGCACGTGTCTGCGGCGTCGCTTTCACATTCTTTTTCGCAGCGCTTTTCTCTTTGGACTTTTTGAATTTATCCAATGGAGACTTAGTTTGGGGTGCTTGGGAAGACATGGAGCTCCTTATGAGTACATGTGCTTGGCAAGCACACCGATAAATGAAAGGTTGCGATACTTCTCATTGAAGTCGAGTCCATATCCGACAACGAACTCTGTCGGAATATCAAAGCCGACGTATTTAACGTTAACGTCGACTTTGGCAGCTTCAGGCTTGCGGAGAATTGCCAGAATTTCAACGGATGCCGCGCCGCGAGAAAGTAAGTTTGATTTGAGCCATGAGAGCGTCAGACCTGAATCAACAATGTCTTCCACAATCAGCACATGGCGACCAGTGATATCCCGATCTAAATCTTTAAGGATTCGAACTACGCCACTTGATTTTGTACCGGAGCCGTAGGAAGAAACAGCCATCCAGTCCATTTCAATATGTGTTTTCATTGCACGAGTGAGGTCTGCCATCGCCATGATCGCACCTTTAAGAACTCCGACAAGTAGAACTTGTTTGTCTTTGTAATCGGCATCAACGAGCGCTGCAAGTTCTTTAATCTTTGCAGCCAGTTCTGCTTCCGTTGCAATAACTTTTTCAACATCTGTGCCGACTGCTGCGAGATCCACCGGGTGTGCTCCTTATGTGTTCGAATCGAACTTACTGGTTTGAGAGCGAAAGTCTGCCCGAAATTCGCTCAACCTTCACACCACCCGGCAGGCTCACCAGCCCCTGACCGTGCCAAGAAGTGACCAGCGCCTCAACTGCCCCGACATGGTCAGCTGAAATTGAGCCTGAAGGTGCACCCGCTGCATAGATTGCGCTGCGCAGGATGCGAGTTCTGATCGCTCGAGGCAAAAGCTCAAGGGCTGAGCAATCCAAATCTTTGAGGTTATGACTTGAAATTTCAGCGCTGGCAATTGCATCCAGGGCATCGGCATCATCTCGAAGTAAAGCAGCACTGCGGGCCAGAGCTGCTGCAATTCCAGGGCCAATCTGTTCTTCCATTACCGGCAGAACTTCACGGCGAACTCTCACTCTAGAAAACTCATGGTTTTCGTTATGAGGATCATTCCAAAATTCGACACCTGCTTCCGTGCAGGCTTCTTCGGTCTGCGTGCGAGTAAGTGAGAGAAGTGGCCTCAGATAAATTCCATTTTCAATTGCCATCCCGGAAAGTGAACGAGTTCCTGAACCACGAGCCAATCCGAGTAGAACGCTTTCGGCCTGATCATCTCGGGTGTGCCCCAGTAACACCCTGACCGCTTTTTTTTCTCCCGCAATTCTTTGTAGCGCTTCGTATCGAGCACTTCGCGCGCCAGCTTCTAATCCAGATTCAAGTGAGACATTTACTTTGGCAACCACCACATCTTGAAAGCCCATTGCTCTCAATTGTTTTTCGACTTTCGCTGCCTGGTCAGCTGATTTCTCTTGCAATTGATGATCGATAGTGACTGCAACGGCCTTGATTGCTAGCGGGGCGCATTCAACAAGTGTTGCTTGGGCTAGAGCGAGTGAATCTGCTCCCCCAGAAACTGCAACAAGAATGCAGTCGCCAGCTTCACATCTTTCGAGTTGCTCTCTTACCGCGTTACGAATTGCAACTGATGCCTGCGCCATGGGTCTAGGTTAGACCCGACCACCAAATGGCATAAGTCCCTTTACGCTATAAATATTTGAATAGAGCAGGCCTTTGCCCTTGGAATTCGCTTCCCACATCATGCCGCCACCTGCATAAATTGTGATGTGGTGAATTGTTGAGATGGTTCCTTTATATGAGTAAAAGAGAAGATCACCCGGTACCAACTCGTTGAGAGACACATGCTTTGTATAACCTGAATAGAGCGCTGAGTTAAGGCGATCCCAGTTAGGCCATCCAAGGCCAGCAGATTTGTAAGCTGCATAAACCAACCCGGAACAGTCGAATGAGTTAGGACCCTCTGAACCCCAAATATATGGTTTGCGCGCGAGGACCTGCTTCTTTGCAAATGCAACTGCAGCTGCACGTTGTGCTTCAGTGGTGCGAATGGTTGATCTTCCTTTAAATCCTATATCTGGCCAAACTTTTGCTTGGTTGATGGTGTTCGCTGCAGTTCCTGCCTGGCTCTCTTCCAGGAGAGCGAGCTGTCGCTGTTGTTCAAGTGTGATGCGAACATTTCGTGCAGTAGCAAGTTCTTTAATCAACTTATCTTGCACTGCGCGAAGTTTATCTACCTCTTTTTGTTGCAGTGCTTGTGCATCATCGGCAACTTTCTTAGCTGCGGCAACTTTTGCAGTTGCTACCTCTTGCACTGCTTTCGCCTCTTCCGCTTTTTTCTTGGCCGCACGAGCAACAATCTCTGCTTCTTTATATCTATCTAACGCAGTGCTGTTTTGTGCACCTAAGGTATTTAGTGTTGAAAGTTGATCAATCAGATCTTGTGGGCCGTTTGCACTGAGCAGTGGTTCGATATCACTCATCGCACCACCAAGCATGTAAGCATCAACTGCTAACTTGCCAATCACGCGATGTGCTTCTTGCACTGCTGCTGCAGTCTCAGCTGCATACTTGGCGGCAGCAACTGCTTGCGCGGTAGCGATATTCAGCTCATTCTGCGCCTTGAGATAGAGAGCTCGCGCAACACTTGCCTTTGCCGTCAATTCTTTAAGAGTTGTATTTGCCGCCGCTAATTTCTTTGCTGCTGCATCGGCGATCGCCTTCTTCGCCGCTTCTGCTTTCTTGGCGGCTTCAATTTCGGCCAGAGTCGGCTTGGGTTTTGCCACAGCAGGTGTGGATGCCAAAGTCAGCCCGGCAATAATTGCAAGGCTAAGTAGGCGATTTCTGCGGCGCATTGAAGAAGAATAAATCAGAGACAGTTATTAGTTGGGGCTATTGGCCCTGTGTCGTTAGTTAGCCACATCTCTTCGAGAGAAAAGTGTTGCAGCAACTATAGATCCAACAAATACATAGAGAGTTCCCAGAATTAATGCATGCAAATATGAAACATCTGAGCTACCACCTTGGGCAATTACTGATAGTTGATTTCCAGGCATCCAATCCAGCGTCACTGGTTTCACAGCGCCGATGAGGTTTTCAATAATAAGAAGCCACAAAACCCCGATAGAGATCGCAGAAATTGGCGAGCGAAAGAGCAGTCCTAACACCATTCCTACGATGCCAAAGTAAATTACTGAAATGCTGACATTGAGCAGCGTTTGACCAATTGCGTGGAAGCCCGATGCTGTGAACCATAAATCTGTCGCAACTTTTGCGCGCCCAGATAGCGCAACGGAAATCCCAATACTCACGATTGCTGAGATAATTACTAATACAAGAGCAAAGAGTTTCATGGCAATTAATTTGCCGGCCAAAATCCGAAGCCGCCCAGGTTGGCGCACGAGCAGATTTCTTAAAGTTCCGTAGGTGTACTCCTGCGCGGTCTGTGCGGCGAAAACACAGAGTGCAATAACTCCGAGTAACCCACCCACTGATGCAAATCCAAAAACAGAGCCCCCAGCTAATTCCAGAACTTCTCGACTCACCTGTCGACCACGATCTGAGTTTCCTCTTTCAGAATCAATCATGAGGTAGAGAAAAACGCTGGTTAAGGCGGTGAAGAAAAGAGCAGCACCTAAAGTGCCAAGGAAGAGAGTTGGTCTGCGCAGCTTGCGCCACTCGGCCATAATCACGCGAATCATGATCGATCTCCAGTCATTTCAAAGAATGTCTCTTCTAGGTTAGGAAGTTGCGGAGCAAGTTGGGTAAGAACAATGCCTGCTTCAAATGCTTTTTTATTGAGAGTTCCGGCCCACTCTTCTGGACCTTCAATATGTGCAACTTCAGAGCGGATTGAGGCCTTATGTCCATCGCGTTCGGCAATCTCAATAATCTTCTGTAAGTCCGAAGGATTTTGCGTCTTCACCAAAATCAGTGGCTGTTGCGCTTGCATAAGTTCTAGAAGTGGCCCTGCAAATACAACTTCGCCTTTTCGTAACATGACGATGTATTCACTAATGAGTTCTAGCTCTGAAAGTAGATGTGATGAGACAAAAACAGTGGTGCCCTGTGAAGCTAGCTTTTTGAGTAAGTCACGAACTTCTTGGATGCCTTCTGGATCTAATCCATTGGTTGGTTCATCTAGTATCAAAATCTTTGGATTCGGCAGCAGGGCTGCTGCAATACCCAGTCGCTGCTTCATGCCGAGTGAATATGTTTTATATTTCGATTGGCCTCGTCCCTCGAGTCCTACTATGCGAATAAGTTCTTCCACGCGTTCGATAGGAAATCCGCCCAGGGTTGCCAGGACTTTAAGGTTCTCCGCACCTGACAGCGCCGGATAGAAGGCAGGACCTTCAATCATGGCGCCCACTTGTGAGAGGTATTTATCTGGGTGGCTGATGGATTGCCCAAGAATTTCCGCAGTTCCGCCCGTAGGTGAGATCAAGCCGAGCAGCATACGAATAGTTGTTGTCTTACCCGCTCCATTAGGACCAACGAACCCACAGATGGTGCCTAAGGGAACTTCAAAATTTGCGTGCGAGACTGCAAAGCCAGAATCGTATTTCTTGCTGAGATCTTTGACAGATATCGCGATAGTCGTCATATGTGCAAAATACCACGCAAACCTTAGAATGCTCTTATGAGTAAAGAGGTCTGGGGTTATCACGAACACCCAAAACGTCGCGAGCCCGAGTGGGTAGTTCATCCTCAAACTTCAGCAGTTCGCGAAGGACTCGCTCGTTCTGGATTCGGTGAGACATCTGAGGCGCTCTATCTCAACAGTGGATTTACCTACACCGATTCACAAGAAGCAGCCGATGCTTTTACCGACCAAACTGATCATTTTCTCTATAGCCGCTTTCATAATCCAACTGTTGCAATGTTTGAAAAGCGATTGGCAGCCATAGAAGGAGCAGAACACTGCGTAGCAACCGCATCTGGAATGGCTGCAATGTTTGCATCCTTGGCTTGCATTCTTGAAGCTGGTGACCACATTGTTGCTTCAGCTGCGATGTTTAGCTCATGCCATGTTGTTATTACCGAAATCTTGCCTAAGTGGGGCGTGACTTACGAGTTAGTTAAAGCGAATGATAAAGCTGGCTGGGAGAAAGCACTGTCTAAGAAAGTAAAGGCAGTATTTATTGAAACACCAAGTAATCCACTTCTTGAAATTGTTGATATCAGATTTGTCTCCGATTTAGCCCACAAAGTTGGTGCAACGGTGATTGTTGATAACGTGATGGCATCGCCGGTATTACAAAAACCGCTCGAACTGGGCGCAGATGTGGTGATGTATTCAGCAACAAAACACATTGATGGTCAAGGTCGCGTCCTTGCCGGTGCAATTCTTGGATCGTTCTCGTATATCTATGAAAAATTGATTCCTTTTGTTCGACATACGGGTCCAACGCTGAGTGCATTTAGCGCGTGGGTTCTTGTTAAATCTCTTGAAACTATGGGACTTCGAGTTTCTCGTATGTCAGAAAGTGCGCAGGCTATTGCGGAATTTCTTGAAGGGCATCCGAAGATTAAGAGTGTTCGCTATCCCGGCTTGCCTTCGCATCCGGATTTTGAATTAGCTAAGAAGCAGATGATTGCTGGTGGAACCACTATAGGTATTGAATTTGTCGGCTCACAACGGGAAGCCTTTACCTTTATGGATGCACTCTGCGTCATTGATATTTCAAATAATCTTGGAGATAGCAAATCACTCATTACTCATCCTGCTTCTACTACCCAGCGACGCCTGAGCCCTGAAGATCAGCTCAAGATGGGTATTACTCCTTCGGTACTCAGACTTTCCGTCGGTTTAGAACACGTTGGCGATTTAATTAAAGATCTAGATCAAGCACTGAGTAACTGAGCTACAACCAGTAATACTGAGAATAAACTCAAGTAGGTGATCGACCAATGGAAAATTCCAGCAGCCACCTTGTTGTAGTTATCTGAATTCTCTTTGAGTGCAAAAAGTTGGAATGTAAATACTGCTCCAAGAAATACTGTGGCACAGAGAACCCATACCGGCAGTCCCGCCAATTGAATCATGGCTGCAGAAGACACGACCATGGCAATTGTGTGAAACCACATCTGGTTAATGACGTTAGATTGTGTTGAAACCGAAGGCAACATTGGAATTCCAGCCGCCGAATAATCATCTTTATATTTAATTGCAAGAGCCCAGAAATGTGGTGGCGTCCAAAAGAAAACAACTAGAAAGAATGCAACCGGAACGAGAGTCAGTGATCCTGTGACAGCAGCCCAACCAATCAGAACTGGCATGCAGCCTGCTGCACCACCCCAGACAATATTCTGTGAAGTGTTGGGCTTAAGAATGATTGTGTAAATGACCACATAGTAGAAAATTGCTAGCGCTGCGAGAAGAGTTGCCAGCTCGGTGGTAAAGATTTCAAAAATGAGGAGAGATAGAACTGTCAATATGGAGGCGAAGATGATTGCTTGGGTTCGAGTGACGGATCCTGTTACCAAAGGACGCTGTGAAGTTCGAGCCATTAACTTATCGGTTTCAGCTTCAAGCACCATGTTAAAGGCGTTAGATGCACCTGCAGCTAACGTGCCACCAATCAGCGTTGCCGCAACTAAGCCAAAACTTGGTAACCCTTTCTCTGCCAAAACCATCGCTGGCAGAGTTGTAATAATCAAGAGTTCAACCACGCGTAATTTCATCAGGTCTACATATGCGCGCACCGACTTCATATGTATAGCCTACCTTTTTGCACTAGTACTCTTGCCAGCATGCGTAAGACCAAAGTCACAGTTGCCCTCTGCATTGCCGCTTTAACGCCCCTGGTTTTTGCCAGCCCAGTACAAGCTAGTGAGCCAGCTGAATCTAAGATGCAGTTGGTTAAGACTTTCACTGGATCCTTGAGCCCTAAGTCGGTAGCAGCATCTCAGAGCGGCTTGGTGAGTGCGCATAACATGATGTATCAACATAGCGTCACAATCTTTGATTCACGTTCTCTTGAATTGATTACGACAGTCAAAGATTCGGTCTCACTTTCATCCCTTGGGATTCCAGGATTTTCCGGCACTTATCGAGGCGCTCCCGTCGAAGGGGCATACTCACCAGATTCACAGTATCTCTACTTCACTAACTATGCGATGTATGGAAAAGGATTGAATAAGGAGGGTCACGATGTCTGCTCACCCTCATCTGGATTTGATAACAGTTTTGTTTCTCGAATCAATCTAGAGAACTATGAGATCGATGCTGTGTATCCAGTGGGTTCAGTTCCCAAAGTGGTAAGTGTTACACCTGATAACAAATATGTTCTGGTCAGCAACTGGTGTTCATATACAGTTTCGGTAATCTCGGTTGAAAAACAAAAAGTAATCAAGACCATGAAAATTGGTCGATATCCTCGAGGTATAGCAATCTCATCAGATAGTAGATATGCCTATGTCGCTGAGATGGGCGGGAATAGTATTCATCGAATTGATCTAACTGACTTTACTAAGTCATTGATTCCAATCGGTTCTAACCCGCGTACCATTCAATTATCGCCAGATGACAAAACTCTCTACGCCACCCTTAATATCTCAGGGAAAGTTATAGCTTGGAATTTAGAGCAGAACAAGGTCATCAAGAGTGTAAAGACTGGACTTTCTGCACGCAGCCTGGCACTTAATGGTGATGGAACGGCGCTCTTCGTAGTTAATTTCAGAAGCGGAACCATGACGAAGTTGCGGGCTGCCGATCTTTCGATTATCCAAAACATTAAGGTATGCAAGGAACCAATCGGTGTTACCTACGATAATGAAACTGAACAAGCCTGGGTTGCTTGTTATGAAGGCTCTATAAAGGTATTTCAGAACTAGTAATTTCGGTTTCTGGTTCTAGTGCTACCTCTGGTTCTTCTTGCACGCTTTGGAAAAATGGAGCTGCAATCTTTCCTAGAATGCGGTCAATCAGATCGCGTATGCGACTTGCAACAGAATAAGTCTTTAAATGTCTATCGGAAATGATGACAAAGGCATATTCGCGGTCTCCAGATTCAACATACCCCGCTAAATTAGTTGTATTGCTCAGCGTTCCAGTCTTTGCTTTAACTAAACCGACTGCATCTGGGGCAGTTTCAGTAAATCGGTTTCGTAGGGTGCCAGAAATACCACTTATCGGAAAACCGTTTATTAGTGGCACGAATCGTTCATCTGTTCTAATTTTCACAAGTAATTGACCGACCAGATTTGCGGTGACGCGATTTTCTTTAGATAACCCGCTGGCATCTTTGATAATCATCTTTGAAGATTCGATTCCAAGTTCTGCCAATGCATTTGAGAAAGTATCTGCAACGCCAGCTTGATCAAAGGTATTGCCTGCGGCTACAGAGGCAAGTCGGGCTATCCGCTCCGAGAGCGTGTTATCACTCCATGCAATTGCATAAGCAAGCATTTCCTCAAGTACGGGAGACTCTGAGCCAAGAATTCGTGTGCCTGAAAAATCAAGAGCAGTCTGGTTGCTCACTCTCTTCATTTTTACATTTAAGCCCTTGGTTCGAAAAAACTTCTTAATATGTTCAGTTTCGGGAGTAAAAAGACTTGAATAGAAAAGGGTGAAGTTCGAATTTAAATCTGGGTTTAGGTCCTTAAGTGCTTTGAGTGAGTTGAATTCAATCCGCGGTAAAGATGTTCGGCCCATCTTTTCGGCAAGCTTGGCACTAGTACTAATCCATGGGTCATAACTCCCTTGAATCACCAAACTATTTGGTTCTGTACCAACCCAGAGCGAAGTGGGAAAGACCTGATCCATGGGCAGATGCATGACCGCTGCTACACCCATGAAAATCTTCTGAATTGATGCTGGCTTTCGTAACGAATACGCCCCTTTTTGGTAAACCACAGATCCGTCATGCTGATCAATCACAACCACCGAAGGGTTTGCCAGGTACTTATTTTCAATATATCTACTAAATACAGATGCAACAGAATTTGGCTCCAGCGCTGTTGCAGAAGCAGGGCTAAGAAAGGTAAGCAGGAGCAGGGCGCTGCAGAATAGGCTAACTTTACGCTTCATTACTAAATTGGTTACCAGATATATGCAATGAGCACATTAGAAAGCGTGAGCACCAGCATGGCCACCCAGACTGAAGTCTTTAGTTCGGGTTTCTTGAAATTCTTGTAGCCCAAGGTCAACAACACCGCAATGATCAATCCTTTAACACCAAACTTTGTGTGATTGGCAACCTCATCAACTTTTACCGTTTCATATAGCCCCACCATGACAACTCCAGCAATAAGTGCAGTCAGTGTTGCGTGGACTACACCAGGGTTGAGAGTACGAGGGCTCTTATTCACTTGCAGCAGTAGCAGCACCAATATGGCAACGATGCAGAGTAGATGTATGCCAAATGCAATCTGGTAGACGATATTCATGATGCTCCTTGGTATTAGCCGTAAAGTAAGTTTAGAGTGCATCCATGGAAATCAACACACCTGCCGTCATCGGACCGGGTGAATTTTTCCCAGTTGTTGGCGTTGGCCCACATGAGAAGCCATGGCCAACGGGTGCTCAATACGACCCAGAATTGTTGGAAAACGGCGACCGCAGGAATGTCCTCGATCATTACAGGTATTGGTCGGTTGCAGCCATTGTTGCTGACCTAGACAGTAAACGTCATAAGCTACAAATTGCGATCGAGAACTGGCAACATGACCTAAACATTGGATCTGTTGTGCGCACCGCTAATGCTTTTAATGTGTCATTGGTCCACATCATCGGCAAACGCGATTGGAATAAACGCGGGGCAATGGTTACTGACCGATACCTGACAGTCATGCATCACCCCACTGTTGCTGACTTTGCAACATGGTGTAAGGAGAATGAAGTTCCCATCATTGGAATCGATAACGTTCCTTCTTCAAAACATCTAGAGGGTTCGGCACTTCCTGAGAAGTGCGTCCTGCTCTTTGGGCAAGAAGGCGCTGGAATGTCAGATGAGGGCATTGCAGTCTGTGAAGTCCTCTACGCCATTGAACAATATGGATCTACCAGGTCAATGAACGCCTCAGCCGCTGGGGCTATTGCGATGTATCACTGGGCCCTGCAGCACTTACCGCGTAAGTTTTAGTGTTGTTTTAGAAGCCGACTTCTCTAGAAGCTTCTTCACTTTCTAGCGCCTCTCTTACTGTGGCAAGACGACGATCAACTTCATCGGCTTCTTCCATTCTCCCAAGTTGGCGCATGACAGCCACCATCCGGGTTTCAATATCTAGAATAAAGTCAAAGTCTTTTGGCTCATCTTCAGCAATGATTTGAAGCACGTTATCAAGTGTAGAAAGCCCATCTTCTAGCTTTCCAAGCAGAATTTCGGCCTTGCCGTATTCAAAGAGGGCAAATGTTTCGCGGCGATGATCATGGGCAGTTTCAAATACATCAATTGATTTGCGAGCGGCTTGGAGGGCCTTTTCGCCTTCGCCAATTTCAACATAGCAGGATGCAATTTTCTGATCACAACGAGCAACGTTGATTACTTCCTTTTCCATCTTAAACATCTTGCGCGCTTCCTGGAAACAGATGATCGCCTCATTGAAGTTCTTTAGTTCGCGCTGAGCGCATCCAATGAGGTGCATATCATTTGCCGCCCCAATGGTGTTTCCGTCGACTAGATGTTCTTGCGAACATTCATACATGGTCTCAATTACTTTTTCGTAATTCTTGGATGAATACCACCACTCACCCAGGGTGCAGGCAAGCTCAAGTGCAATCGGTGATTTGTTATCGCGCAAAATTGCAACAGCCTTACTCATTGCAGTTGCTGCTTCATCCATACGTTTTAATTGATTGAGGTTATAACCAATGGCTGAATACGCCTGAGCTAAACCTTCACTCGGCGCCAATGCGCCCAACTCCGAAAAAATATCTCGCGCGGTTTCGGCGAGCGCTAACGCTTCGTCGTATTGGCCACGAGCAAAGATGCGGGCGGAGAGTTCGTAGAAAGTGTTGGCACGTTCTTCACCTTGGACCTCAGGGATTCGATCCCAGAGCATTTCTTCAGTGACGAGCTCTTCCTGGCCGTAGTCTTCGCTCATATGTGACCTCCCGTTGGCTTGCGCCGTGCTTGGCAGATTCCTGCACTTTAGACCTAACGCTGGCTGGCTCGTGGTTATTTCGAGTGGCACGAGGGTAAATTCTCGATTAACCTACGCTTCTTGCGAATGATTTGCATCTAGCTGGAGAGGCCTCACCCATGAATGAAGTAGTACGCGAGCTTCCTCGCGTCCCCCTGCGTGATCGCCTCACACCCGATGAGTGGCGCCGGATGGGGCTCATGTTCGGCTTCATCGCATTCCTGCACGTTGCAGGCGCCTTTCTCATGTGGAAGGCCACAACGGGCAACTATAAGTTAGCCGATGGCACCTTATTCGGTTGGGGAACTGCCGTTCTCGCCTACACCCTTGGCATGCGACATGCATTCGATGCCGATCACATCAGCGCAATCGATAACACAACACGAAAGTTAATGTCAGAAGGACAACGGCCATTAGCAACTGGATTCTTCTTCTCCCTCGGACATTCCTCGGTAGTTGCAGCACTTGCAATATTACTCACCTTCGGAATTAAGGCCGTTGGTAGCCAATTGAAAGATGAAGACTCTGCCCTTAACCACTACACCGGCATTATTGGCCTTACCGTCTCAGGCACATTCTTAATGCTCATTGCAATCTTGAATTTAATTGTCCTGGTCTCGATTGTTGGCGTCTTTTTCAAGATGCGCAAAGGGTTATATAACGAAGAAGAGCTTGAAAAGCACCTGAACTCTCGTGGTCTGCTCATGCGCTTCTTCGGTCCGATTGCACGCCGCATTGATAAGAGCTGGAAGATGTATCCACTTGGAATTCTCTTCGGACTTGGTTTTGATACCGCAACTGAAATTGGTCTACTAGTCCTTGCAGGTTCTTCTGTGATTGCCGGTCTGCCATGGTGGGCAGTTATCTCACTTCCACTCTTCTTTGCCGGTGGCATGAGTTTGCTCGACACTATCGATGGCTCATTCATGAATTTTGCTTACGGTTGGGCTTTCTCGAAACCAGTACGTAAGGTGTATTACAACATCATTATTACTGGGCTCTCAGTAGCAGTTGCACTCTTCGTAGGTGGCCTTGAAATCTGCCAAGTAATTGCCGAGCAGTTAAACCTCACAGGTGGATTCTGGGAATATGCACTTGCCTTTAACTTAAATTCAGCCGGTTATTACATCGTCGCTGCCTTTGTAGTTGTGTGGGGTGTGGCCCTTCTTCTGTGGCGTTTTGGCAAGATTGAAGAGCGTTGGCATGACTCAGCACATGCTGCCCAAATGGCTCGTGGAGAAAATACTGATCACGCTGCAGCGGGAATTGATCTCGGTCCAATTAATGATGGATGGAAGATCGACTAACTCTGCTTTAAGGTGATTCTCTCCTGCGCAATTGCTGCACCAAATAGAACAATGAGCGCGCCCACTGGCTCATTCCAGGTAATTGATTCGTTGAGAAAGATGATTCCAACGATAATTGCAACTAGTGGAGTCAGGTAAGTAACTGAGCTTGCGATCGCGCTACCAGCTAGCTGCATAACTTTGTAGTTCCATAAGTAGGCAAAGCCACTGCCAAAGACACCCAGACCAATCATTGCCAGTACTGGTCCAATTCGATATTCGTACTTAGAAATTCCATCTAAAAGAAAGAAAGGTAAGAGTGTGAAGGCAGCCAACGTGAGCTGCATAGCCATGAGGGACTCAGTTTGAATCTTAAGTGGAATCACATATTTGCGGGTGTAAGGAAATGAAATTCCATAGCAACTGACGGCAAGGAGTAAAGCAAGTATTGCCCAGAGTGGATTATCGCCGAGGCCTCTCCATGCACCCAGAACGGTAAGGACTCCAAGAAAGCCAAGTAATAGACCCAGCAGTTGTGATGGCTTCGGTTTTTCCTCTCGGTTGATAACCAAAATTGCAATGATTGTCATCAATGGTGTCACGGCATTGATAATGCCTGCCAAAATTGAGGTCACTGCAGTTTCAGCAAGTGCAAAGAAGATTCCAGGAATGACGTTAATAAAGATTGCAACAACCCACAGATGAAATCGCACCATGCGATCTTTAGGTAGGGATATTCCTCTTAATTTTGCGTAGATGAGAAGTGCAAGTGCGCCTAGTGCGCAGCGCACGAAGGCGACGCCAAAGGGTGTCAGGAATTCAAGACCTAACTTGATGAAGATAAAGGAACAGCCCCAGACAATTCCTAGTGTGATGTATGCAGGGATCCAAGATCTCTGACGCTGCACGGGGGTGTTCATGGTGTGACTTTACTTAAGGGTGGGCCCAGACAGGCTCGAACTGTCGACCCACGGATTAAAAGTCTGACCTAGTAAGTTCCTAAGCGTGTCTTTAAGTGCCGTACGTCCCACCGTTAATTGTGACTCGCACCTGGAAGTACCAGGTAGAACCACTAGCTCTTTGTCAGAGTTACGACTGCACTTGTTGCACCCGTGCTTTTGACAGTAAGTACATATGGTGCGCCCGGTAATTGAAACGTCTCGCCTTCGAGAAAACCTGTAAGGATCCATTTCTCAGGAAGGACTTCGGGATCCAGATTTACAACACTAGTTGGCAGATCAGAATCGCGTCTTTTTATCAGCATGGGACCAACGGCACTCCCTTTGGGTTTTGTCCAAGCAGGCCCAATCATTCTTACTTGAATCTGCGGTTTATCGAGAAAGGTAGGGAAGGCAATGCAACGCTCTTCACCTGGCACGTAGTACTCGAAGAAATACCAGTTACCTATGTACTTGAATTGATAGACAATCTTGTCTGTAGTAAGTCTTGATTCATCAACAGTTATATCAACGCCAATTGTCACATTTTTTGCCTTCGGGGTGGAAAAAGTAATTGCGCGTTGCGTAGCGCTTAATGTGGCATCAAGACACCAATCATCACTGCCCATCAGATCTCTAAAATCTCCATACTCTTCAACCGAACAATTCTTTGCATTAAATTTTGTGTAATCAGACTTCTCACAGTAAAGGGTAGAAGAATGGTAAAAATTAAAGTTATGGCCAAGCTCGTGAATCAATGTTGTTGAACCAAAAGATTTAAGGTTTAACGCATTTCCGCCTTGTTCGCCAAGTCCTGCATATCCACACGAGTCGTTTACATTTACAGTAATCAAGTGGGTTCCTGTTGGAATTGACTTCAGCCCTGCGATTTTCATTGCTGTCTTTATATCCGCAGAGCTGTTGCAATGCTTCACAGCTGTTCCGGATTTGCCGATAATGAATTTGGTGGACCCAAACTTCATTTTGTCGCGGGAGGCTTGCTTCCAAAAGGTAATCGCATCAGTAACAGTGCTCTTGGCGTAACTCAGCATCTCTCCTTCGCTCTCTGCCGTCGCTGATTCTGATGAATTCTCGGTCCAGAAATTTGGCTGGTCTTTTGGAGTTAATCCAACGTAAACAATCTTCTGTGTCGTAGTCCATTTGTTTTGCTGTGTGGCTGCTGGTGCAGAAGGCATAAAAGAAACTGTGAGGGCGACCGTAGTGATTCCAACCAGGATTCTTTTCATACGGTGCATTTGCGTACTTTACTCTGCCTCTATTTCAATCCAATAGGGCCAATCGAATACCAAAGTGGGCCCAGACAGGCTCGAACTGTCGACCCACGGATTAAAAGTCCGTTGCTCTACCGGCTGAGCTATAGGCCCCACTGCCTAATTGGCTCATCTGTTCGACTATTTAAGTATTCGAACTCCGTTTGGTTCGATCAATTTATGTCTTGTTTAGGGTAGCCAATTAACAGATGTCCAGTAGGTAATGCGGATGCCAAGGTGGTTATTTGTAAAATTAAGCCAATTTAAACAAAAAAGTAATCCTCTACTGTCTCAAGAGTTAATTCCATATAATGTCTGAATGAAACGACTGAGTTGTATTCTTGCGGCTTTTCTCATTCTGGGTGTTCCTCCAGCCTACGCAGCAACCATCACGCCTGGAACCTCTTGTAAGTCAGCAGGTCAAAAAGCAACATATAAAGGCAAGTCTTACACATGTATTAAGCTCGGCAAGAAACTTTATTGGGATAACGGGGTGCCAACTAAAAAACCCAATACTTCTCCATTAGACATGCCTGCCTCATGTAATGTCGTAGTGCCGACTTGGAGCATGGAAATTTCTGATCTTTGGCTTGATTACAGGGATGTATGGTTTTCTGCGATGCTAGTTAATGCGAGCATTAAATACATGGCTACTGACATAAACGTCTATGTAGAATATTACGACAATTTTGGAATCTTCAAGAAGGACAAGATATCTGTCCCTAAATTATTCCCAGGGCAAACTTTAGAGTTTGGAGGCGGGGCAGACTTTTTTGAAGGAAAGTTTCCAACTGATGTGAGACTAAGGACTACCTGCAAAAGTACAGTTTGGAAACAATATAAAGTTATAAAAGGTAAGTCTCCACTAAGCCTCGAACAATTCAGTGAAGAATTTTTGGACTATAATTATGGGGGTAAGCGACGAGATATTCTTCAGATTCAGGCAACCCTTAATTCAAGAATTATCATAGATAACATTTTTGACCAGGCCTTAACGTGCGATGATCGTGGCTGTAATTTCTTTCTCTACGGCACTTTTAAGGACACGTTTGGAAATACATTTGGTGGTATTGCAACAGAATACCTATCTGGATTTTTTGAAAATGAGATAGAACCTGGAGAGACTGGCTATATCAATTTACAGGTAGGTGCCTTGTTGACTGATATACCGCTCTATCCATGGCTATCTCGAGTAACTCGATTTGAATACACGCTTATTCCAAAGTTTTAGACTTCATAGCAGATACGAGTAGGAATTGGACTGAAAGTGGGCCCAGACAGGCTCGAACTGTCGACCCACGGATTAAAAGTCCGTTGCTCTACCGGCTGAGCTATAGGCCCCACATACAACTAGCGCCAACTGCGCGCTAGAAGCTGAACTTTATCACCTTAGCGACCGCGGCTGGCACGCAGTAATCGGTCGCGGATGGCTACTGAGATGTCATCTCCTGCTGGCTGGTGCACAACAACACGGGTTAATGAGCGCTCATCTGCACTTCGTAGCGCGGCGTAAAGAACGCGCGCAAACTCTTCATTGTTTGCAGGTGATGCCAAGCGAACAACTCCTTGCGGTGTGTGAACACTTGCAAGTGCAATAAATCCATCACCTGGTTGTGGCTGGCAATCAAGTGCCACTGTGGCTTCCGGTGAGTAATGATTTTCAAGTGATCCACTTACTCGAATATCTGTCTCGGATTCTTCAAGGTGTAATCCAGTTACCTGCTCAATCATCTCTGCCGTGATTGCACCAGGTCTTAAAATTCTTGGAGCAATACCCGTGCAATCAATGATTGTTGATTCAACGCCGACCTGCGATGGGCCGCCATCAAGAATGAGATCACCGTCAACTAGATAGGCTGCAAGTTCGGCGTTGACAGCTGCTGCAGATGTTGGTGAGACATGTCCAAAGCGATTAGCGCTAGGTGCGGCAATACCTTTACCGCCAAGCTTCTTAAATTCTGCAAGCAGCGCAAGTGCCACAACATGGTCTGGGACTCGTAGCCCAACGCTCTCTTGTCCCCCAGTAATAAAATCTTGCACGAGATCAGTTCTCTTAAAAATCAGCGTCATGGGTCCTGGCCAATATTTACGTCCTAATGAAATTGCATATTCTGGGATTTCATCGGCCCAATCAGAGATATCTGCCATTTCACTCACATGCACAATCAGCGGGTGATCAGCCGGACGTCCCTTTGCTTCATAAATTCTGGCAACTGCAGCAGCATTTGTGGCATCGGCGCCCAGCCCATAGACAGTCTCAGTCGGTAGCGCGACCAGTGAACCCGCTTTAAGTTGCTGGGCAGCGCGCGTAATTACATCTGCTGTGCACTCAGATACGAATTGCCCGCTGCTCATGAGTTCAATTATCCAGCCTTTTTGCGAGAAGATAACCACATGGCCGAGCGCATAAAAGTGATGCAGATTATCGCCCGCATGAATGTGGGTGGACCTGCCGTCATCGTGGCCGAATTAATGCGAGGCCTTGATGCATCCAAATTCGAGCAAGTGCTTGTCACTGGTTATTGCGATGTCAATGAAGCAGATTACCTGGAAGAAGTAGCCACAGATATCAAGGCAACTCGGATTGCCGGCCTTGGTAGATCAATATCACTAGTGACTGACCTCAGAGCATTTATCGGTCTGGTTGCAATGATCAAGAAAATTCAGCCTGATGTAATTCACACCCATACTGCGAAAGCTGGCGTCCTGGGCCGGCTTGCTTCGATTATCGCCGGACGCGGTGCAATCCGAATTCACACATTTCACGGCCACTTGTTACACGGTTATTTTTCTGGATGGAAAACCCAACTAGTTATTGCGATTGAGAAAGCACTTGCTGCGCGCACCCATCACCTCATTGCCATTGGCACGGTTGTGAAGAATGACCTGCTAGCTGCCGGTATTGGTAAGCCAGCGCAATTCAGCGTCTTCTTTCCTGGATTACCGGAGCCAAAGAGGTTCGAAAGGGCCGAACTACGTAAAGAGTTAGAACTAGACCCGGCAACTATTTACTGCACATTTGTAGGTCGACTCACACAGATTAAAAGACCTGACCGACTACTCGATGTTGCCACCGACATCGCAAAACAGAACGTGGCCGTGCACTTTTTGGTGGCCGGTGAAGGAGAGTTATTTGAAAGCTCTCGTTTGCGAGCTACTGCAAAGAAACTACCAATAACTTTCTTAGGATGGCGCAAAGATATTGACCAACTGTTTGCAGCTAGTGATATTGCAATTCTGACAAGTGATAATGAAGGAATTCCACTTACGCTGATCCAAGGGGCACAAGCAGGTTTACCTATAGTTGCTCCAGCTGTCGGTTCTATTTCAGATATCGTCGAAGATGCAAAGACAGGCTTTCTTACCGCCCCCACCGCTAGCGCCATGGCAGCACGTGTCATTGAATTAGCCGCTGATTCGCAGTTACGAAATCAGTTGGGCGCCGCAGGCAGAGAGCAAGCACATACATACTTCTCATTAGAGCGAATGCTCCGAGATCACACAGGAATCTATAACGCACCCCACAAGAAGTAAGGGATAATAGAGTCATGACAACTCGTAGCCGTATCTCAACTCTTGCCGTGTTAACACTAGCCATTGCAGCTTTAGTAGCTCCATCTGCCAACGCAGCCGCTACTCGTTACATCACCATCAGCTCGCAAGGTAGCGTCAAGGTTGTTCCTGATGCAGTGCGCATCAACGCAACTTCTACAAATATTGCTGCGACTAGCAAAGAAGCTCTGGCGGCAACAGCGAAGACTTCTGCTGCGGTCCGCGCTGCTCTGACTTTGGCCAAAATTGATAAGAAAGATATTGCAAGTACAAGTGTTTCGGTATACCCGGAATACAAATACGATAACAACACCACTGTTCTCGTGGGATACCGCGCATCGCAATCATTCACAATTACTGTGCGAGCGGCAGCTACTGCCGGCGATGTCATTGATGCAATAGTTTCAGCAGGTGGCGATAGCCTTCAACTCAATGGCGCTACTCCTTTTGTGCTAGATAACACAAAAGCGGCAACGGCGGCTCGCACAGTTGCAGTCAAAAATGCTCGTGCAAAAGCAGCATCATATGCATCACTTCTCGGTGTAAAACTTGGGAAAGTTAATTACCTGGTAGAAAACTCTGCGCCAACTCCTTACATTCCAGTGGTGGCAGTTGCAAAAGCAGAATCAGATGCGACAGTCGTTGATCTTGGCGAACAAGATGTCACTGTCTCTGTCACAGTGCAGTGGTCACTGCTCTAAATCCCATATTTATAGGGGCTTTTTAATCGAGTTTGGTCGTGCACCCGTAAGCCGGTACGATTTGCGAGCCTCAAACGTCCCCATCGTCTAGGGGCCTAGGACATCGCCCTTTCACGGCGGTAACACGGGTTCGAATCCCGTTGGGGGCACAAGAGGCAAGAAGCAGTACGAAGTAAAGGCTTTGATTTATCAAGGCCCGGTAGCGCAGTTGGTTAGCGCGCCGCCCTGTCACGGCGGAGGTCGCGGGTTCAAGTCCCGTCCGGGTCGCGAAAGAAGAGAGTGTCCACACGCTCTCTTCTCTTTTTAAAGTACTGCCGCAACGTGATAACTAAAACTAAATAATGGCTCGGTAGCTCAGTTGGTACGAGCGCGCGACTGAAAATCGTGAGGTCGACAGTTCGATCCTGTCCCGAGCCACTTCTATTTTTCTTTATTAACCTGCAGAACCTGAGCCAGATGGTCCTGCTTTACGTTGCACCTGTGGTGCCCCACCACTGCGTTGTCCACCGCGAATCTTTGACCCTGATTCAGAGTGAGTCTGGGAACCAGGTGCGCCCTTCTTATTCTTCTTCGCTTCTAGGGCAGCAAGCATCTTTGCTTTCATATCTTCGTTTTTATCTGACATGTTCGCAGTCTACCCCTCAGAAGGAATTCTTAAGAAATAAATCAACTGTGCCACCCATGCGATGGCGCCTAGAACAATCACTTGCGTGCCCCACGTATCAGGCCAGATATAGATTGCGAGAGCAACAAAACCATAAAAGCCAGCAAAGGCCCACAAGGTAAATGCGGTGATGCGACGATTAAGGCCGACGCGCATCAAGCGATGAGAAAGGTGATCACGGCCTCCTTGGAAAGGTGAGATGCCGCGATAAAGACGCGATGTTACTGCCACAGTTGTATCAAGAATGGGCGTTGCCATAAGAAATAGCGGAATAGCGAGTGACTTATAGGTAGGAATAACTCCAGGACTTAAACGAATTGTTAACACCGAAACGATGATGCCTAGAAAGAGTGAGCCGGCGTCGCCCATATAAATCTTTGCTGGAGTGCGATTCCAGATGAGAAATCCAGCTGTGGCACCGGCGGTCACTATCGCAAGGGCGCTCACCAGCACCTGCTGGCGGTCATAGGCGATAAAGAAGAGGAAGAAGGTAATGACGGCAACTGTGCCGGCGGCCCCACCATCATGATTATCAAAGAAATTAATGGAGTTACAGACGCCAACTATCCAGAGCACTGTGATTGCATAATTGACGATGTGATTACTGAAGGCAAAACCCATGGTGTCGGTGACGGTAAGAATGACGGCAACGATGATTCCGGTAAATGTCTGCGCAACTAGCCGTGGCCATGGAGCTAAACCACGTAAGTCATCCCATAAACCCATCGCTGAAATTGCAATTGCTGGAACTAATACCGAGCTAGCAAGTTTGAGGGCGGCTAATGAGAAATCGGTTGCAATGAGAGCACCGTAGGATGCAGAGATAATTCCAATAGCAATTGCCACCCCACCTAAATATGGAACGGGTTCTTTCTGCGCCTTGCGCTCTAGTGTGGGTGCATCAACGGCATCAAAGCGCAGCGCAAGATATCTGATTGGTGGCGTAATCAGACCAACGAGTGCGAAGGTGAGAAAACCTAATAAGAAAAATTGCGCGATTGAATAACTCATAAAGTAAATGGTTAGCTAATTCTGTGCCTTGAAGTAATTTTGGCGAAGATCATCGACTTCAGATTTACGATATCTACGATGTCCACCTAGCGTGCGAATCGAAGTGAGTTTTCCGGCTTTCGCCCAACGAGTAACGGTCTTGGGATCAACGCCAAATAAGTCGGCAACCTCGCGCGGAGTCAGAAGCACTTCTGCATCAGGCAGACGACTCATGTATTTCCTCCAAAAAACTTGGCCTTATTCGAGTGTCCGATTTGGGCCGTTATGTCGCGAAGTATTCCCCACCACCACGCTGGTGGCAATACCGAGCTTCTTACCGAAATATGAAGATTAGGTTGCTGATTCGAACCCTTGCACCAATCTCCAGCGCGAAACAAGCTTTTCATAGCCCTGCCCGGCGATGGCGCCATCGGCTGCTGCCAATCCAGACAAGCTATGCGCAACATCTTCGATCGAAGTATCGTCATCAAGACCATCTTTACCTTGCGCTCGAAGTGAAGCATCAAGGTATGCGGCCAAGCCGCCGTAATCTAACTCCACCAGTGACTCTGGGTGAAAGAGCTCAAGCCAATCGAGTAAATTCTCAATTTCTCCTTCGACTGGGCCTTGGCCAAATGCACCCAAGACAATTTCATGCGAACTCATAGCACGTTCGCGAGCTTTAGCCATTGTTGTTCGCGCAAATGAAAACGGACCATCGTCATCTTCCCCGCGCACCCGCTCTTCCGGAGTAAATAGTGAGAACCAGCGCGGTGGAATCACCCAGGTTTCGGTGATGATATGCGGAACTCGATCTTCAATGAGATCTACTCCCGTTGTGATTACTTCTTCCAGGGCCGATGAGATAAAAAATGGAGTAATCGATGATGGCAGTGATTCTTTAAAATCATCGAGTGCTGCCCAACAACGGGTTGCAGTTGACCATGGTGATACATAACGAGTGTCTTTGATATCTAATACATGTGCACCATCGGGGCGACCTGCTGGTGGTTCTGGAAATACTAGTCTGCGAAGTGCGAGCGCTTGCTCTTCTTTGCGAGTATCAGTATTTGCATCAATACTCTGCCAACGAAGTCGGTCAAGGGAATCAAATGCGGAAAGAGGTTCGTAGATGCGCAGGGATGCGACATACGGGGTTGGTCTCACATAGAAAAGTCTATGTAGAAAAACTACTTATGCGCGAGGGATGTAATTTCCTTCAGCAAACGGATCGTCATCCTCTTGATTTTGCTGGCTCGGAGTATCGCCATGAAGTTCTTTGGCAAGGCGATCGAGGTCCATCTCCTGAGAGTTGTACTTTAAATCGCGAGCGACTTTGGTCTGCTTTGCTTTTGCACGGCCGCGACCCATGGGCGACCTCCTTACGAATATCTAGCGTGTCAGACGCGTAGGTTATCGCGCCTTGGCACTTGACTCCAAAGCCACCGCAAATGAGCGCGTTTTAGCCTGAATAAGGGGCCTGGCCCTGCCTTACTTCGCCTTGGATATCTGGACGATGCAGAAGAGGTTCAGATACCAGGATCGGAAGAAGAAGGGCCGAAAAACCTGTTTGAATGAATCGGCCCTAAAGACCTCAGCTGCAATATTCAGGACCCTGAAGGCGTCATTGATGTGGTCCCTGGAAATATAAAGATTAAAGCCATCGAAACCGAGCTTTTTAGCCTTCGGTGCCGTAAAGAGTTTTCTAAAAAGTCGGAGGGAAAGACCCGGTTCACATGGAACATACATCGTTAGTTTCCCACCAGGCTTTAAAACCCGCCGCCATTCAATCATCGCTTGTTCAGGATTAGAAAGATGCGCAATCAAGCATGTAGCAATCACTCGATCAAAAATAGCATCCTCAAAAGGAAGCGCAAGTGCATCGCAGGCCAAAACGGATGCAGATGACGGCAGGAATCCCTTTATTCGGTTTAATCTGTCAGCATCGATATCTGTTGCAAGATATCTCTCATATCCTTGTGAAACAAATCCTATGTGTTCGCCTTCGCCAAAACCAAGTTCAAGAATATGACTTCCTGCATTAGAGCGAAATGGTTTTTCCATCACCTTATGCGGGTACTTCCACAAAATACTCAGAATTCCATCGGAGTCATGTCCCATCATCCGGGAGTAGTACTCCTTGTAGTAGAGCTCTACATTTCCGCGATTTGATTCGGATTTACTCATCTTTTAGTAAATCTCTGCTTTAGAAACACAAATCCCACAACCTGTAGCACCAAGCTCAACGACATCGTTGGAATTCTGAATCGATGATCCCCAATTGTTGCAACACTTGCAAGCCATGACGCAATTACTGGTAGAAGTAAAAGGTAAGAGAGATGTTTCTCCACGTTTCCAAGGCGCTTTAAGGCAACAAACCCATAGAACAGCAGAGCAAGGCCAGATAGCAACCAGATCCAAGAAATGATTTTTCCACCGATTCCGTAAACCAAATCATTGCCGTCTTGAGAATTCTTTCCAATATGAATAATTGGATTTATTTTTAACCAAGGGTTTCTGGCCATCGTGCCGTTAGCTATCGGACCACTCCACGGCGACCAGAAATAGATTGATTTATTCCATGTTAATTGCAGAGTCTTGATTGGGTTGGATACATACCATTTTGCTGCGCAGGCCAGGAATTCACCATCTGATGGTTGCTCACCTTTGACTTTTGACTCACATTTAATGTTTGGACCTGTGTGATCATAGCCACCAGATGTCTCCGGACCAGTTCCTATCTTGAGCGCAGCAGAGATATTTGTTGAGATAATTGGTTTATCAATCGATGCCACGTTGCGTTGAATAAGGATTGCCGGCGCAATTGCCATTACTCCAATAACGCCCACAAGAATCAGGGCCTGCACTTTGCGGCTCTTAGACATCAACGCCCACACCACTGCAATGACAATTGAGGTCAGAATCCAACGCGGCTGCATAAATGTGGCAAGGGCCGAGAAACCACCCACACCAAGAACTCGAATTACCAAACGGCGATCATTGGGGCTCTGCAAAGATTTGATAATCAGACCCACAACCATCAACATGCATGCTGCGATTGGGCTTTCATAACCAACTGCCATCGAACTTAAGGAAAGGGTGGGATTAATGGCAAGAATGATCCCGATGAGAAATAGATAAGGGCGCAATTTCGTATCGCGAAGTTGCTTAACAAAGTAGTAGCTGGCGTAGGCATAGAAGAGGGTCTGCGTAATTGAAATGAGCCAAATTATTTGTGTGACTGATATCTTCGCTAAGCCCCACAGCAGTATGGGATATCCGGCTGGCCAGTAGGAAAGAACGTCCTTATCCGATAAATATCCATCTGCAAGCAATCCGTCAACGCCACTGAAGTAATTTTCACCATCTGCGCCAAGCCAACCGCCATTGGGGGTGTTAATCATGGTGATCAACTTGATAAGAAAACCAAGAACCGGAATCGCAATGATGTAGAAATTAACGTTCTTACTCTGCTTCACTTGTTGTTGACGGGCCATCTTTGACTTACCTGCCATTGAATTTATCCTTTGTACTCAGAGACCAAGTATGAACGTGGGGCATCATTATCTTGAGCAGGCTCAACGACTCCCGCAATCCAGGCCGACATTCCACGAGCTGCTAGGGAGCGAATAACCAGATCACCAATGGCTGGATCAACGATGGCACTCATGCCGATGCCGCAATTCCAGGTGCGTTCCATATCTGCTTGGGGCACCGATGCACTTTCTGCTAAAAACTGTGTTGCCATAGGTAGTGACCAAGTTGAGCGGTCATATCGCGCACGCAACCCGGCCGGAATAACGCGCGCAGTGTTATCGGCTATTCCCCCACCAGTGATGTGGCTAAAGGTGCGCAACTTTTCTCCTTGAGCCTTAATCAGTGCTAAACAATCAAGTGTGTAAATTTCAGTAGGAGTCAGCAGGACTTCTCCAAGCGTGGCATGTAATCCTTCATACTTTTTATTGAGATCAAGTTTCTGTGAGCTCAGAATGTGGCGAATCAGTGAATACCCATTTGCATGAAAGCCACTTGCCGGCATTGCGATAATCAAATCTCCACTTTTAACTCGCTCGGCACTTAATTGTTTCTCAGCATCGACCACACCGGTTGCCGCGCCTGCAATATCAAACTCATCCTCATCAAGTAGGCCAGGGTGTTCAGCAGTTTCACCACCAATGAGAGCGGTTCCTGACTTCTGGCACCCACGTGCAATTCCGGCAACGATATCTGCAATTCGCTCAGGAATTACTTTGCCAACTGCGATGTAATCAGTCATAAACAAGGGTTCTGCCCCGCAAACAACAAGATCGTCAACAACCATCGCAACCAGGTCTTCACCAATGGTGTCGTACTTTCCTAATTGGCGAGCAATCTCAGTTTTTGTGCCAACGCCATCTGTCGATGTTGCAAGAAGTGGCTGCTTCATGCCTTTGAGCGCAGATGCATCGAAGAGTCCAGCAAATCCGCCAATGCCACCCATTACCTCTGGGCGTGAAGCGCGCGCAATAGATGCCTTCATTAATTCGACTGCGCGATCTCCAGCATCAATATCAACACCAGCATCTTTATATGTTGCCACTACTTGTGAACCTCTGTGATTTCTAGGCGCATCTTTCCTTCAGACATATCTGTTGGGATTGCAATGGGATATTTACCGGAGAAACATGCAGTGCATAACTTATCTTCGGCGACATTTGTGGCTTCAATCAGGCCTGCCTCAGAGACATAGGCAAGTGAATCCGCGCCAATGGAACGGCGAATTTCTTCGACTTCTAAGCCACTAGCAATGAGTTCGGCGCGGGTAGCAAAATCAATTCCATAGAAGCAGGGCCATTTCACAGGTGGGGATGAGATACGAACATGGATTTCCAGGGCTCCAGCTTCGCGCAACATACGAACAAGTGCCCGTTGGGTATTTCCACGGACAATTGAGTCATCGACAACGATGATGCGCTTACCTTCAATGATTTCGCGAAGTGGATTAAGTTTCAAACGAATTCCAAGTTGGCGAATGGTCTGTGATGGCTGGATAAATGTGCGCCCCACATAGGAGTTTTTCACCAGGCCAAGGCCATATGGGATTCCAGATTGCTTTGCATAACCAATTGCTGCTGGTGTTCCAGATTCAGGAACTGGAATAACAAGATCTGCATCCACGGGAGCCTCGATAGCTAAGCGCTGACCAATTCGCCCGCGCACGGCGTGGATACCCTGGCCAGCAATTGTTGTGTCAGGACGAGCTAGATAGACATATTCAAAGATGCAGCCTTTGGGATCAGGTGTTGCCCACATCTGCGAACGAATTCCATCTTCATTGATGGCAAGGAATTCACCAGGTTCAACTTCACGAACAAATGCGGCACCGACAATATCCAGGGCGGCAGATTCAGATGCGACTACCCAACCGCGTTCGAGTTTGCCAATGACAAGTGGTCGAACACCATGGCGATCACGGGCTGCATACAAGGTATGTTCATCCATAAAGACGAGTGAGAATGCACCTTCAAGTTTTGGCAAGACTGCAAGTGCACTTGCCTCCACATTGTTCTCATCTTGCAGACCAATGAGTGCGGTCATGATTTCAGTGTCAGTTGTGGCACCGCGTTCATTCTTTGAAAGGTTTGTCTCTAACTTTTGCACAATTTCAGCAAGAGAGCCGGTATTTGTCAGATTTCCATTATGTGCAAGAGCTAACGTTCCATACTTCGTAGGTCGAAGTGTGGGCTGGGCATTTACCCAGGTACTAGATCCGGTTGTGCTGTAACGACAGTGACCAATGGCAAGATTGCCAACCAGGGAAGCTAGGTCGGTCTCGGTAAATACTTGGGAAACAAGACCCATATCCTTATAAATCAAGATTCTTTCACCATCAGATGTTGCGATACCTGCTGATTCTTGCCCACGATGTTGAAGTGCATACAAACCATAGAAGGTGAGCTTTGCTACCTCTTCACCCGGTGCCCATACTCCGAAAACACCACAGGCATCTTGTGGTCCAAGGTCAGCATCGAGCAGATTGTGATTTAACAATCCATCTGGGCGCCGGCTCATGGCGCAATCTTAAGCGGTAGAAGTGAAGTGAGGTCTGCTCGAACACCTGAGGCAGTAATCAGACCTGCTGCCATTGCATCGGCCCAGGTGCGTTCACCGCGAGCGAGTGCGAGCCAGGTCTGGGCATCCATCTCAATCACATTAGCTGGAGTTCCGCGCGTATGTGTGGGGCCTTCACCACACTGCACTGCGGCATAGGGAGGAACTCGTACTTCTATCGCGCGCCCTGGCGAACGTTCGGTCAGAAGTGCAAGCGTTGCTTTTACTTCTTGAAGAACAACTGGGTCGCGCATAGCTAATTAGCCAAACAACTTCGGAAATGTTTGCGTGTGTGCTGTGTGCAGTTCAGCTAGCGCAATAGCTGCGCCATTGATAACAAGAGCATCTCCACCAGTTACACCAATCTTTGTCAGTGCAATCTTTTGCGCTGCTGCCTCACTTGTGAGTGCATTGGTTTGGGCAGGATCAATTGCCACAACAACGCGACCTGGGCTCTCACTCAACAGTGCAATTCCAACGTTCTCCAATTGGATTGTTGCACCTGTGTGATGGCGCAGCACCATCTCTGTCAGTGTTGCCGCTAAGCCGCCCTGGCTTAAGTCATGAGCTGCAGTAAATATCTTCTTTGTGCGACCAGCCACAAGAAGTTCTATCAGACGCATCTCACGTTGAAGATCTGCAATCGGTGCAATACCGCCACGCTGATTATGCAAATATGCCCATTCGCTTCCAGCCAAGTCTTCCTTTGTTTCACCAAGGAGATAGAGATCAAGGCCAGCGCGATCAAATGACATCGGCGTGCGCGTGCGCACATCATCAATGACACCAAGTACACCAATGACTGGGGTAGGAAGGATTGCAACAGATCCCGTCTGGTTATAAAACGAGACGTTTCCACCGGTAATAGGTAGTCCCATCTCTAAACATCCATCTGCTAACCCGCGCACAGATTCGGCGAATTGCCACATCACACCAGGATCTTCCGGTGAGCCAAAGTTAAGACAGTTGGTCACCGCAAGTGGTTTAGCGCCTGCAGTTGCAATATTTCGTGCTGCTTCTGCCAGAGCTAACTTCGCACCCTGGTAAGGATTTAAGTAAGACCAATTGGCGTTGGCATCTGTTGCAACTGCCACACCCAGATGTGTCTTCTCATCAATACGCACCATTCCGGAATCATCAGGTTGCGATTGAATGGTATTTCCTTGAACATAACGATCGTATTGATTGGTGACCCATGATTTATCTGCCAAATTTGGAGTTACTGCCAACTTCAAAACGGTAGCTTTGATTTCATCTGGCGTTGATGGAATAGGAACGTTGATTACTTCCTTGGCAACCGCATCAATATAGGAAGGTTGTGCCAGTGGACGTTGATAGACCGGTCCATCATGGGCAACTGTGCGAGGTGGGACATCAACAATAAGTTCGCCGTTCCAGGTAATTTCAAGGTGTTTGCCATCGGTGACTTCACCAATCACATTAACTGTGACATCCCATTTCTCGCAGATTTCAAGGAAACGTGCAATCTTGCTTGGCTCCACAATTGCGCACATCCGCTCTTGTGATTCAGACATCAAGATTTCTTCTGGTGAAAGTGATGGGTCGCGCAGCGGAACTTTATCTAACTGCACTTTCATTCCACCTGAACCGCCGGATGCGAGTTCTGAGGTAGCACAAGAAAGTCCCGCACCACCCAAATCTTGAATTCCAACAACGAGATCTTCGGCAAATATCTCAAGTGAACATTCAATCAAGACTTTTTCAACAAAGGGGTCGCCCACCTGAACTGCCGGACGCTTTGCTGGTCCCTTAGATTCAAATGTCTCTGATGCAAGTACAGATACGCCACCGATTCCATCACCGCCGGTTTTTGCTCCGTAAAGAACTACGAGATTTCCGGCACCGGCTGCTTTTGCGAGCTTAATATCGCTATGTTTCATGACGCCTACGCAGAGGGCATTGACCAGTGGGTTTCCAATATATGTTTCATCAAAGACAACTTCGCCACCAATATTTGGCAAACCTAAGCAGTTTCCATATCCACCAACACCAGCAATGATTCCAGGTAGTACGCGACGAGTATCTGGTGCATCTGCTGGTCCAAAACGAAGTGGATCCATGATTGCAATTGGCCGTGCACCCATTGTAAGAATGTCACGCACGATTCCACCCACACCGGTGGCAGCGCCTTGATATGGCTCGATAAATGATGGGTGGTTATGAGATTCAATTTTAAAAGTTACGGCATAGCCTTGTCCGACATCAACAACGCCAGCATTTTCACCAATACCAACCAGGAGCGCATCACTTTTGACTGCCTTCTCACCAAATTGCTTCAAGTGAACTTTTGATGATTTATACGAACAGTGTTCAGACCACATCACTGAATACATGGCTAGCTCTGAGGAAGTGGGGCGCCGTCCTAGAATCTTTTTAATGCTTGCATATTCATCTGCTTTCAACCCAAGTTCTGCAAAAGGTTGAGTTGCATCTGGATTAGCTTGGGCAATTGCAACGGTATCAAGTGCCATTAGCCCACCAAGGTTTTCAATACTGAAGTAAAGAAGCCCAAACCATCTGCTGATGGTCCGGTCAGTGAATCAATTGCATGTTCTGGGTGGGGCATCAGACCAACAACATTTCCACGTGCATTAGTGATGCCGGCAATGAGATTGCGAGATCCATTTGGATCTTCACCGACATATCGCGCAATGATGCGACCTTCACCTTCTAGCTCTGCCAGGGTCTTGTCATCGCACATATATGCGCCTTCGCCATTTTTTAGCGGGATTAGAATTTCTTGACCTTGGGTATAGGAAGAAGTCCATGCAGTGTTTGTATTTTCAATCTTAAGTTTCTGGTCGCGACATAAGAAATGTAGCTCGTGATTACGTGTGAGTGCCCCCGGAATCAAATGCGCTTCGGCAAGTACCTGAAAGCCGTTACAGATACCGAGAAGCGGCATCCCGCCATTAGCTGCATCAATGATGGGCTCCATCACTGGCGAAAAGCGCGAGATCGCACCGCAGCGAAGATAATCACCGTAGGAAAAACCGCCGGGAAGAATGACTGCATCTACCCCTTTTAAATCGGCGTCGTTATGCCACAAAGATATGGCTTCCCCACCTGCGTGACGAACTGCGCGGGCCGCATCTCGATCATCAAGCGTGCCTGGAAAAGTAACAACACCTATTTTCATAACTTCTACTTCTCCACTCGCACTGTGAAGTTTTCAATCACTGGATTTGATAACAATTTTTCGGCTGCCTTCTCAACTTCGGCCAACTGTGATGGCGTTGGATCCCCATCTACCTCTATTTCAAATCGCTTTCCTTGTCTGACATCTTTGGCAAAGCTAAATCCAAGTCGTGGAAGGGCAGCAGCAACGGCCTTTCCTTGTGGGTCAAGAATTTCGGGCTTTAACATCACATCAACCACGATCTTTGCCATTTTTATCTCCCTAGTTTTCGCTTAGAACTTACTGCCGGTAATTCGTTCATATGCATCTTGATAACGTGCTGCTGTCTTCGCAACAATTTCTGCTGGTAGCTCTGGTGGCGCAGATTTCTTATCCCAGCCACTAGCAGTTAACCAATCACGTACAAATTGTTTATCAAAAGAAGGTTGTGATTTTCCAGGAGCCCAACCATCAGATTCCCAAAATCTTGATGAATCTGGAGTGAGAGCTTCATCTCCTAGTGTAATTTCACCCGCCATATTAATTCCAAATTCAAATTTAGTATCTGCCAAAATGATGCCACGCCCGCGTGCGAAATCGGCTGCAGTGTCATAGAGAGCAAGAGTAAGCCGGCGAAGATCTTCGGCTGCTTCTGCCCCGACTATTTTGCTCGCGCTCTGGAAATCTATATTGATATCGTGATCACCTACTTCAGCCTTTGTTGCTGGCGTGAAAATGCTTGCTGGCAGGGCTGAACCATCTAATAACCCTGCTGGAAGTGGATTTCCACACACTTCTTGGTTGATTTTGTATTCCACCAGCCCGCTGCCGGTCAGATATCCACGGCCCACACATTCAATGGCAAACATTTCAAGCGGTTGCACAATAACTGCGCGATCAGCAACAGATTCGGGTACCTCATCAGAGATGACATGGTTAGGAACGATGTCGGCAAGTAATTCAAACCAGAAGAGTGAGAGCTGAGTCAGGATTGCACCCTTATTAGGAATAGTTGTTGGCAATACCCAATCGAAAGCTGAAATGCGATCAGATGCCACAAGCAGAATTTCGCCCGATTCATTTGAATATAAGTCGCGGACTTTTCCGGTGCGAAGGTGGTTCCAACCCTCAATCGATGGTGCTGGCGGCGGGCCAGCTACACCGAAGCCGCTCACCGAATAGAGCCGGGCTTGTACTGCGCAGCGGCAGGGTGCGCGGATGAAATCGCCTCAATGCGACTCACAACTCGAGCAACTTGTTGGCGAGCATCGCCAGTAAATTCAAGTGGATTTCCAATGAGTGCATCGAGTGCTGCTCTGTCGAATGGAATGCGATTATCTTGTGCAATCGCATCAAGGAAATTATTTTGCTTTCCTTCGCGCATTCCTAGTGCTGCCGCAACTGCATGTTCCTTAATCACTTCATGTGCAACTTCGCGACCGACTCCTGCTTTTACTGAAGCCATCAAAATCTTTGTTGTCGCTAAGAACGGCAAGTATCTTTCTAGCTCTGCCGCAATAATGGCCGGGAATGCACCAAACTCATTCAGGACTGTGAGCATGGTTTCAAGTAGCCCATCGATAGCATAGAACGCATCAGGTAGGGCGACTCGGCGAACAACGCTGCATGAAACATCGCCTTCATTCCATTGATTGCCAGCGAGTTCAGAGACCATCGATGCATATCCGCGAAGAATGACAGTGAGTCCATTTACTCGTTCGCATGAACGGGTATTCATCTTGTGTGGCATGGCAGATGAGCCCACTTGTCCGGCCCTAAAGCCTTCAGTGACAAGTTCAGCACCAGCCATCAGTCGAATGGATGTAGCAAGCGAGGAAGGAGAAGCCGCAATTTGAACAAGAGTTGTTACTACATCGTAATCAAGTGAGCGCGGATAGACCTGACCAGTTGAATCTAATACCCGGTTGAAACCAAGTTCAGCTGCGATAGCAGATTCCAGTTTCTGATGGGCTTCGGTTGAACCCAAGAGATCAATCGAATCTTGCGCTGTTCCAACTGGACCTTTAATTCCGCGCATGGGATAGCGATCTTGAAGAGAGACAAGTCGTTCATAGGCAAAGAGAAGTTCTTCCGCCGCTGATGCAAAACGCTTCCCCAGAGTTGTTATCTGTGCTGGAACATTATGTGAGCGCCCAGCAATGGGTTGGTCCGAGTACAGCGCTGCTTTTGCAGCAAGTGCGGCAAGGAGTGCGACTGTCTTATTGTGAACAATCGAAAGTCCATTGCGAACTTGAAGTGCTTCAATATTTTCGGTCAGATCACGACTGGTCATTCCGGCATGGATTGCTTCGTGGCCAGAAAGTGCGTTAAATTCTTCGATACGGGCTTTGACATCGTGGCGAGTGATCTTCTCGCGGGCATCGATAGATGCTAGATCTACTTTTGATATAACTTTTTCATAATCTGCGATTACTGAGTCAGCAATCACATGCCCTAGCTTTGCTTGCGCCTTGGCTACTGCAATCCAGAGTTTGCGTTCAGCAATGATTTTTTCTTCGGGCGCAAAGACTTTGCGCATCTCGGCGGATGCATAACGATTAGCTAATACGCTCACTGGTGCATTCTCCTCCATTTAATTGCCCTTCTCTGCCACCGACGCATTAAGTGCGATATCGCTGCGGTAGAAAGAGCCTTCGAGTGCAATCTGTGAGATGACTCGATATGCGCGGTCCCGAGCTTCGGTGAGATCAGCGCCCATTCCGGTAATTGTCAGCACCCGGCCGCCACTTGAGAGTAGCGATGCTCCGTTCTGTGTTGTGCCAGAGTGAAAAATCTGGGTTTTCTCAACTGTGGGTTTTAATGTGATGACTCCGCCCGTCTTGGGTGATTCCGGATATCCGCCAGCTGCAAGTACAACAGTGACGGCGCTTTCATCACGCCAGTGCAGAACTTCATCATCTAGATCATCGGTAGCAGCCTTATAGAGAAGTGTGGCCAGCGGTGTTACCAATCGTGGAATAAGTACTTGTGTTTCCGGATCTCCAAAACGCGCATTAAATTCAATCACTCGGATTCCATCATCGGTCAGCGCTAACCCGGCATAGAGCAGCCCCACAAAGGGAGTCCCCCGCGCTGCCATCTCGGCAATCATGGGCGCTAATACTTTCTCATAGGTTTCTTCAACGATGTCATCCGGTGCCCAGGCAAGTGGCGAGTATGCCCCCATGCCTCCGGTGTTTGGTCCCAGATCGCCATCGAAGGCGCGTTTGAAATCTTGCGCAGGTTGCATCGGTAAAATGTTTCGGCCATCTGAAATTCCAAAGAGTGAAATTTCTGGGCCAGCTAAATATTCTTCAATAACAACACGGGTGCATGTAAGCGCATGCGCCAGTGCGACATCGCGATCACTGGTGACCACCACTCCCTTACCTGCGGCAAGGCCATCATCTTTAACAACATAGGGCGCACCAAAATTGTCGAGTGCTATCTCTATCTCTGATTGCTTAGTACAAGTAAAACTATGCGCAGTGGGAACTCCAGCATCGCGCATGACCCCTTTTGCGAAATCTTTAGAACCTTCAAGTTGCGCTGCGGCCTTTGAGGGACCAAAGACGGCAAAACCAGCGCTGCGCAATACATCTGCAACACCATTAACAAGTGGAACTTCTGGGCCAATGACTACTAAATCAACTTCTAACTTCGTAGCTAACTCGCAGATTGCATCATTATCTGTCACAGCAACTGGATGAATTGTGGCAATAGTTGCAATGCCAGGATTTCCTGGTGCTACATGGAGTTCGGTACATGCTGTATCTGCCTGTAGTCCTAGTGCGAGTGCGTGCTCACGGCCGCCGCTTCCGACTAGGAGGATTTTCATGGCTTAGATGAAATCCTTCACAACAATTGTTTGAGTGCGCCCGGGACCAACGCCGATGGCGCTCATTGGTGCACCAGAAATCTTTTCCAGGAAGCTCACGTAATCCTGCGCGTTCTTAGGCAGATCGCTCAACTTCTTAGCGCCAGAGATATCTTCTTTCCACCCTGGCAAATATTCATAGATTGGTTTTGCATGGTGAAAATCTGTTTGTGACGCAGGAAGTTCCTCAACGCGCTTACCATCGATTTCATATGCAACACAGACTGGAATTTGTTCCCATCCAGTTAATACATCGAGTTTGGTCAAGAAGAAATCGGTGAGTCCATTGACTCGCACCGCATAGCGGGCGATAGGTGCGTCATACCAACCGCATCGGCGTGCACGGCCCGTTGTCACACCGACTTCACCGCCAATGGTGCGTAGCTTCTCACCGTCTTCATCGAAGAGTTCTGTTGGAAATGGACCTGACCCAACGCGAGTTGTGTAAGCCTTAACAATTCCAATGACGCGATCAATCTTTGTTGGTCCGATTCCTGATCCTGTACATGCACCGCCCGCGGTTGGGTTAGATGAAGTAACAAATGGGTAGGTTCCATGATCGACATCAAGGAGCGTTCCTTGCGAACCTTCAAGAAGTACTCGTTTGCCAGCTTTGAGCGCGTTATCAAGCAGCAACACAGTATCTGCGACGTAAGGGCGCAAAATCTCGGCGTAACGTAAATACTCTTCTAATACTTCATCGACCTCAATATCTTTCCGGTTGAAAACCTTGATCAGAACTTGGTTCTTATCGCGTAGCGCTGCTTCTAGCTTCTGACGAAGAATTGATGGATCAAATAGATCTTGTACACGAATTCCAATGCGGTTGATCTTGTCAGCATAGGCCGGACCAATTCCACGACCAGTTGTACCAATCTTTGATTTGCCTAGAAAACGCTCAGAGACTTTATCGATGGTGCGGTGGTAAGGAGTAATCAGATGTGCGTTCGTTGATATCACTAACTTGCTGCAATCAATTCCGCGTTCGGTCAGCCCTTTAATTTCTTCAAGTAATACACCTGGGTCAATAACAACACCATTGGCAATAACTGGAATTACATTGGGCGAAAGAATTCCAGAAGGCAGGAGGTGCAAGGCGTACTTCTGATCGCCGATAACAACTGTGTGACCTGCATTGTTTCCACCTTGATAGCGAACAACGTAATCAACGCGATCGCCCAACAAGTCGGTAGCTTTACCCTTGCCCTCATCGCCCCACTGAGCTCCCAGCAGTACTAATGCAGGCATGGATAAAGCCTTTCCGACTCGTTGTTAGGTTGTTATTTAAGTAGTGATGTGCCGGTGGAGCGAAGGTCTTCACATGCTACGCCAACGCGTGCTGCGATTCCCGCTTCTGCCGCTTTGCCCCACGCACGTGGGTCGTAGGCCTTCTTATTTCCCACTTCGCCGTCAATCTTTAAGACACCATCGTAATTCTTCATGATGTGGTCAACGACTGGGCGGGTAAAGGCGTACTGGGTATCGGTATCAACATTCATCTTGATCACGCCGTAATCAAGTGACTCGCGAATCTCTGAAAGTAGTGAGCCAGAGCCGCCATGAAAGACGAGATCCATAGGCTTACTTCCAGCAGGTAAACCAAGCTTTGCCGCAACTGCCTCTTGCAAAGTCTTTAGAATCTTTGGCTGCAATACAACGTTTCCTGGCTTATATACACCGTGCACATTTCCAAATGTTGCTGCCACCATGTACCGAGCTTTTGCATCTGTGCCGAGAGTTTCAATAGTGAGAAGGGCATCTTCTGGAGTTGAGTAGAGCTTTGCATCATGCTTTGCCTCGATGCCATCTTCTTCTCCGCCCACGACGCCAATTTCAATTTCAAGCACGGTGCGAGCTGCAACAGATTTATCAAGAAGTTCGCGAGCGACCTTCATATTCTCTGGCATATCAACAGCTGATCCATCCCACATATGTGAGTTAAATAGTGGCTGCTTGCCTTCTTTAATTCGCTGCGCACCGAATTCAAGAAGCGGACGCATGAATCCATCTAGCTTCTCTGCTGGGCAGTGATCTGTGTGAATACCAATATTGACTTTGTAATTCTTGGCCACCACATGGGCGAACTCTGCTAGCGCTACTGCGCCATCAACCATGTGCTTTACCGTTGAACCGGAGGCGTATTCGGCTCCGCCCCAAGAAAATTGAATAATTCCATCGGATTCTGCTTCGGCGAAACCACGAATTGCTCCGATGATTGTTTGTGATGAGGAAACGTTGATTGCTGGATAAGCAAATGATCCCGCTTTCGCGCGGTCTAACATTGCTGCATAAACTTCAGGGGTTGCTATTGGCATCTGAGGCTCCCAAGTGAGTGAGTAGAACTGGTGTAAACGCATCGACGCGGCACTGGGTCTTTGTCAGGCTTACGCCTAATCCAACCACCTACCCCCGCGTAAGAAAAATCGACTCACTTACTACGCGGGAGCAGCTGCAGGCGGTAAACCCCCTACGGGTGGAGGAGTTTCTGCAGGTAGGCGATCAGCCCTGCTATGAGGGCGGGGTTGCCGAGGATTTTGAGCAGAATTGTAATGATGGCTGCGATTGTCATAATTTTCCTTTCATATTTCAGATGGATGTGGCGATAGCTGCGAATCATCAGCCTTCATCGATAAGAAATGGGACTCAATCTGGCGCTCTGTTGATAAATACCGCTAGAAAAATCTCCTGACAAAGGAGTAATCTCGCGTATATGAGTGGCAATTCTGAATCACTAGAAAATCTCTCCACCGAAAATAGAACTTTTCCTCCATCAAGTGCTTTTGCTGCCCAAGCAAATGCAGGGGCTGACCTCTACGCACACGCTGATAAAGATCGCTTAGCTTTCTGGGATGAGCAGGCCAGTGCTCTGAATTGGCATAAGAAATGGGATAAGACGCTGCAATGGGATTCACCCTTTGCGCAATGGTTTGTTGGTGGCGAGATTAATGCGAGCGTTAACGCAGTAGATAGACATGTTGCCGAAGGTAATGGTGATCGCATAGCTTTTCATTTTGAGGGCGAACCTGGCGACACTCGAACTATTTCTTATGCACAACTACTTGCCGATGTTAGTAAAGCTGCTAATGCTCTGACTGAAATTGGAATCAACTCAGAAGATCGTGTTGCGATTTACATGCCACTCATTCCAGAAGCAATCATTGCCATGCTGGCATGTGCCCGTATTGGCGCAATTCACTCTGTTGTCTTTGGTGGATTCTCCGCCGACGCGCTCCTATCTCGCATTCAAGATGCCGATGCCACATTAGTCATCACAGCAGATGGTGGTTTTAGAAAAGGTTCAGCATTTGCCCTTAAACCACTTGTAGATGAAGCACTGAAAGGTGAGACAAACGTTGCAAATGTCTTAGTGGTAAAGCGCACTGGGCAAGAGACCGCCTGGACTGAAGGCAGGGATATCTGGTGGCATGATCTTGTCGATCGCCAGAACCCAACGCATACCCCAGAGTATTTCGATAGCGAGCACCCTTTATTTATTCTCTACACATCCGGAACAACAGCTAAACCAAAGGGAATTTTTCATACCACCGGTGGCTATCTCACCCAAGCCGCATATACCCACAAGGTTGTTTTTGATATCAAGGCTGAAACAGATATCTATTGGTGCACTGCAGATGTGGGTTGGATTACCGGCCATACCTACATGGTCTATGGACCGCTAATTAATGGTTGCACCCAAGTTATTTATGAAGGTACACCTGATACGCCACACAAAGGTCGCATCTTTGAAGTTATCGAAAAGTATGGCGTCACTATTTTGTATACAGCACCAACGCTCATTCGCACCTGGATGAAGTGGGGCGATGAATTTCCTAATAAGTTTAATCTCACAACACTTCGCCTACTCGGTTCTGTCGGTGAACCAATTAATCCGGAAGCATGGATGTGGTACCGCGAAGTTATTGGTGGCAGTAACTGCCCAATCGTTGATACCTGGTGGCAGACTGAAACTGGGGCGATCATGATCTCCCCTCTTCCAGGTGTGACTGCCACAAAACCTGGATCTGCAATGCGGCCATTACCCGGTATCAGCGCGAAAGTTGTTGATGACAAAGGTGTAGAAGTTGGAAATGGACATGGTGGTTACCTCATCCTTGATCAACCATGGCCATCAATGTTGCGCGGTATCTGGGGTGAAACTGAACGTTATAAAGAAACCTACTGGTCTCGTTTTCCAGGAATTTACTTTGCCGGCGATGGTGCCAAGCTCGATGATGACGGTGCTATCTGGCTTATGGGTCGAGTCGATGATGTGATGAATATTTCTGGCCATCGCATATCTACTACTGAAGTTGAATCGGCACTTGTCTCCCACGAGGCAATCGCTGAGGCTGCCGTCGTTGGCGCAGCTGATGAACTTACCGGTCAGGCAATTGTTGCCTTCGTTATTTTACGAGGCGGAACAGCCCATGCCGATGGTGATGCACTCGTAAAGGAGCTACGCAACCACGTTGCTAAAGAAATTGGGGCTATTGCAAAGCCTCGTCAGATCATGGTGGTCAATGAACTTCCTAAGACCCGAAGCGGCAAGATTATGCGAAGGCTGTTAAAAGATGTTGCTGAAAATCGTGCGGTAGGTGATGCAACAACTCTGGCAGATCCCAATGTGATGAAGTTGATTTCTGAAGGTTTGAAAACTTCTAAAGACGAGGATTAGAAAGAACCTTCTCTACCTCTTTACGAATATCAGCAATCACCTCAGGTGCGTGGTTACTGACCTGCAGATAGAAGCGGCTCTCAGATACTGAGTTCTGCCCTGCTGGCCATGGCGCCCACAATAAAATTGTGCCAATTACATAGAAGAGAAGAACATACTTACCAACTTCAAATGCACTCCCAATCAGCGAATCTGCCAGCCGAAGTGGTCCGCGAATAACGGTGACCTTAAGGCCTTTAGCAATCTGCGTTCCTACAAAAGCAGCTCCGTAGGCACCGACGATGATTGCGATGATGAGCCAACCTGATTGATCGTATTTAACAACTAGATACATCGCACCTACGCCACCAGCGATGAAGAATATTGTTCTAATAACTGTAGTGACCAGGCCGTTCTTATAACCGTTAAAGAATGCACCAATGGCAACAAGTGCGAAGATAAGATCAAAAATCATTTCACTCCCAAATACTTTATCGCTGCTAGCTCAATCTCTTCGGTGGACTTAAATGGTCCGTATTTCTTGTATACAACTGTGCCAGATTCATCTACCAGCCAGGTTACAGGCACGCCCATACCAAATTTGCCACGAGTCGCACCAGTTGCATCATAAAGAATGGGCCATGAAATTCCGTGGCTTTGAACAAACTTTCTTACGCTCTGCTGGTTCTTCTCTTCCACGGCAATTCCCACTAGATCGACTTGGTCGCTGTATTTAGCTAAGAAGTGAGCGAGGTGCGGTAACTCTTGCTTACAAGGTTCACACCACGTGCCCCACACATTGATTAGCGCTGGCCCGCGAATGGAATCGGCAGCGATTGCGCTACCGCCACCAAGACACTCCAGAGGTTCACCTGTTCCACTTTCGACCTTTATTTTTTCACAATCCACCACTACGCCTTTAACTTGAATAGGTTCTATGGAAGAGCAAGCGGTGAGAGCCAAAAGAAGTACAAAGAGTCCAGAGAGTTTCTTCATCTGAAATCCTTCTCCGTCTTCACCAGTAACTTCGCCTTTGCTTTATCCATTTCACCAATTCCAAATGATGGGCAAATCTTTGCGACCGGACATGCACCACACGCTGGTTTACGAGAATGACAAATACGCCGGCCATGCCAAATCATTCGTTGAGAAAGATTCGTCCATTCTTTCTGCGGGATGAGTGCACCGACTTCATGCTCAACTTTGACGGAATCCTTCGATGTTGTCCAAGCAAAGCGTCGCGATAACCGGCCAAAGTGGGTATCTACAGTAATTCCTGGAATACCAAATGCGTGTCCGAGTACGACGTTGGCAGTCTTTCTTCCCACACCAGGCAAGGTAACGAGCTCTTCAATAGTGGCCGGAACTTTCCCATCGAAATCTTCAACAAGTTTGGTTCCGAGGCCTTTGAGATGCCTTGCCTTTGCATGGTAAAAACCAGCAGAAAAAATGTACTCTTCAATTTCAGCAAGTGGTGCTCGCGCGTAGTCTTTCGCCTTCTTATATTTTTTAAAGAGTGCTGGCGTCAGGGTATTAATTCTCCTGTCGGTGCATTGCGCTGATAGAACAACTGCCACAGTTAACTCAAGCGGGTTTGTAAAATCTAACTCGCAGCGTACCTCTGGGTAGGTCCTGGTCAAGATCCGATAGATAGCGCGAGCGTTACTTCGAGTTTCGCTATCGGCGGCCATGCGAGTAAACTACCGATGTGCCCCAAGAAGATGAAGTCGTACGACGCGCCCCGCTCTTTACCGCCCTTGATGATGCTCAGGCAGCTTCGCTGCGCGCTTCAATGGATTCAGTCAAGATCCCCAAGGGCGGCATCCTCTTTAAAGAAGGCGATGAGGGTGAACATGTCTATGTCATCTTCGAAGGCAAATTAAAGCTAGGTACATCTAGCGGTGATGGGCGAGAAAATCTGCTCTCAATTCTTGGACCCGGTGAGATGTTCGGTGAACTCTCCCTCTTTGATCCAGGCCCACGAACCTCAACTGCCACAGCAGTTACTGATGCAAAACTCTTTTCGCTCAGTCACGAAAAATTGATTCCTTGGCTTAAGGGAAATCCAGAAGTATCACTTCACCTGCTCACTCGTTTGGCGCAACGCTTGCGTCGCACCAATGAAGCCGTTGGCGACTTGGTCTTCTCTGATGTTCCAGGCCGCGTTGCAAAAGCACTTATTGATTTAGGTACCCGCTTTGGAAAGCAGAGCAGCGAAGGTTTATTTGTTCATCACGACCTGACACAAGAAGAGCTCGCTCAATTAGTTGGAGCATCACGCGAGACGGTAAATAAAGCCCTCGCAGATTTCGCTGGCCGTGGCTGGCTCAAACTCGATGGTCGCGCAGTGTTGATTACAGATCTAGAGCGCCTGGAAAAGCGCGGTAAGTAATTACCTTACTTCGACAGTTAACTCGACCTCAACCGGTGAGTTAAGCGGAAGTTCTGCAACACCTAACGCGCTACGCGCAGCAACTCCAGCATCTCCCCAGATATGCATAAAGAGCTCTGATGCACCATTGGCAACTGCTGGCTGAGAAATAAATCCGGGTGCACCGTTGACGTAACAGACAATACGAACAACTTTCACAATGGAATCTACGGGTGCAACAAGTTCAACAGCAGAGAGCGCATTCAGTGCACAAATTTCAGCCAGTGCCTTAGCTTCTTCAACGGTGATATCTGAGCCAACTTTTCCTTCGCGCGCAATCTTTCCATCGACCATCGGAAGTTGACCGGCGGTAAAGACAATGTTGCCGGTGCGCACTGCTGGAACATAGGCAGCAAGTGGCTTAGAGGAAACTGGAAGTACTAGCCCTTTTTCGGCCAGCTTTGCCCGAACATCAACGCTCATTACTTAATCTCACGTTTCATGTATGCGACGAGTTGTTCCCCGCCAGGTGCTGGAATAACAGTGACAAGTTCCCAACCATCTGAGCCCCAGGTATCAAGAATTTGTCTAGTTGCATGTGAAAGTAGTGGAACTGTGGCATATTCAAACTTCATTAGTTATTGCCTCTCCCTGTGCTTAATTGGTTAGCGCTGCTTTAACCAGCGATGAAACGAGTGCACCGTCTGCTTTTCCTGCAATCTGTGGCTTTATTGCTCCCATAACCTTACCCATATCAGCTGGTCCCGCTGCACCAGTTGATGCAACTGCAGCAGCGATTAACTTCTTAATGTCATCTTCGGAAAGTTGTGCAGGAAGATACTTGGCAATGACTTCACCTTCAGCTTTTTCTTCCGCAGCTCTATCGGTGCGTCCAGCTTTTGCAAATTCTTCTGCAGCCTCACGACGCTTCTTGCCTTCACGAGAAAGCACAGTAATGATTTCGTCATCAGAAAGAACTCGTGCTTCTTTTCCAGATACCTCTTCGTTGGTAATAGCGGTCAGAACCATTCGGATGGTGCCCGATACAACTTTGTCGCTGCTACGAATTGCCTCTGTCAGGTCACTCTTGAGTGTCTCTTTTAATCCCATAGCCGTATCTTCTCATGCCCCACTATTGTTGGTTAATCATGAGTTATGTACTCCGCGAGGCCGAGATGCCTATCTTGCCGGCAGGCCACGCAGATATTCGAATCCTGCATTTTTCTGACCTTCACCTCACGCCAGCTCGAAAGAGTGAGATTGCAGATATTAAATCCTTTGCCTCACTTAAACCCGACCTTGTCATTAGTACCGGTGATTTCTTGGCCCATAAGCACGCCGTGCCTGTGGTCTTAGCTGCACTCGACTCTCTCTTAGATATTCCTGGGCTCTTTGTCTTTGGATCTAATGATTACTTCGAACCAGTACCGAGGAATCCGCTTAAGTACCTACTTCCCAACCATGGAAAACGTGTGCACGGCCCCGAACTTGCCTGGCAAGAACTTGATTCTGGTTTGCAAGCACGTGGCTGGAAGAACCTCAACACTTCGCGCGCAATGGTGACCATCAATAAAACGGTGATTGAAGCTCGCGGCACAGATGATGCACATCTGGAATTTGATGATTACTCACTCGTTGCCGGGCAACCAGAAAAATGTCATGTCGCTATCGGTGTTACCCATGCACCATATCTGCGTATTCTTAAGGCTATGTCTGATGACAACCTCGATGCAATATTTGCTGGCCACACTCATGGCGGTCAGGTGCGCTTGCCATGGCCTGGTGGATCAAAGGCGCTGACTACTAATTGCGATCTGCCCAATTGGCGCGCCCGTGGATTAACGGTTGTGAAAGGTGAACCGCTTCTTAATGTTTCTGCAGGTATGGGAACCGGACCATTCTCACGAATTCGCGTTGCAAGTCCACCAGAAGTTTCTTTGGTAACTCTTACCGCTGGTTTCTAATTAATTATTAAGTGCTGCAATATCAGCATCAACCATCAGTTCGGCAAGTTCTTTCCAGTGAGTAGTCGCACTCCAATTAAGCGCCTTCTTCACCTTTGATGGGTCACCAATAAGTGCATCTACTTCCGTTGGACGGATGTATTTCTTATCTGTCTCAACATGATCTTGCCAATTTAGACCAGCTCGTGAAAATGCTGCTTCCGCAAAATCTTTCACGGTAGCTCCCACACCCGTTGCCACTACATAATCTGATGGCTTATCTTGCTGAAGCATGAGCCACATTGATTCGACGTATTCTTTTGCATAACCCCAGTCACGCACCGCGGTGAGGTTTCCTAGGAATACCTTCTCTTGCTTACCAGCTTTAATAGCAGCCACAGCGCGGGTAATTTTACGAGTCACAAATGTTTCGCCACGACGTGGGGATTCGTGGTTAAAGAGAATTCCATTTGTTGCATGAAGCCCATAGCCATCGCGGTAATTAACTGTGCACCAGTACGCCATCAGCTTTGCCGCCGCATAGGGTGATTGCGGACGGAAAACAGAATCTTCATTCTGTGGTGGTGGAGTTGATCCAAAGAGTTCGGAAGTTGATGCTTGATAGAAACGAATGTCGAGATCGGCAGAACGTATTGCCTCAAGTAATCCAACCGCACCGACGGCATCCACCTGGCCGGTGTATTGCGGCATAGTAAATGAAACCTGAACGTGTGATTGCGCACCAAGGTTGTATACCTCAGTCGGTTTGATTTCACGGATGAGGTTAGTTAGTCCTACTCCATCAATGAGGTCGCCATAGTGCAGGAATAGCTTTGGGTTCTTCTCATGTGGGTCTTGGTATATGTGGTCAATGCGTGAAGTGTTAAATGTAGAAGAACGACGAATCAGACCGTGCACTTCATAACCTTTAGCTAATAAGAATTCTGCAAGGTAGGAACCATCTTGACCGGTGACGCCGGTAATTAATGCAACTTTTCTACTCATCGTCGCGCTTCTCCCTTTGCAGTTGCATCTTTATACCAAGCGATAGTTGATGCGATTCCATCGCGTAAAGAAATCTGTGGGGCCCAACCTAGCGATTTCGCCTTCGAAACATCAAGGACCTTGCGAGGTGTGCCATCGGGTTTTGTCGTATCCCACGCGATTTCACCGGTAAAGCCCGCTAATTGCGCCACAAGTTGCGCCAATTCCTTAATGGTCAGGTCTTCACCTGTTCCAATATTCAGGTGCTCTTTTGCATCATATGTGTTGCCCAAGTGCACCACTGCCGAAGCTAAATCATCGACATGTAAAAACTCGCGCTTAGGTGAACCTGTGCCCCATAAAGTTTCGGTAGCAACGTCATTCTGCGCGGCTTCGACAAAGCGGCGAATAAAGGCAGGAAGCACATGTGATCCCTGTAATTCGAAATTATCACGTGGGCCGTAGAGATTTGTGGGCATCAATGAAATCCAGGTGCGGCCATACTCTTTACGGAAAGATTTAATGAGTTCTATTCCAGCAATTTTTGCAATTGCATAGGCAGAGTTGGTCTCTTCAAGCGGGCCGGTGAGTAGATATTCCTCTTTAATTGGTTGAGCACAATCTCGTGGATAGATGCAGCTGGAGCCAAGAAAAATAAACTTTTCTACATCTGCCGCGTGCGCCGCTTCCATCAGGTTGTTTTGAATGCGCACATTATCGGAAAGGAATTCGACGGGATAAGCGTTATTTGCACCGATGCCGCCAACTTTGGCAGCAGCATCAACAACCAGAGATGGTTTTACTGATTTCAAGAAGGCTGTTGTGGCATCACGATCGAGCAGGTCGACAACTTTTCGGTTGATTGCAACCACTTCGGCGCCGGTGGCCTGATAGGCCCGCACAATTGCAGAGCCAGCAAGGCCAGTACCGCCTGCGACCACGATTGTCATGGTCAGAGTCTAGTTCTGCTTCCTGCGATTATTTACTTTTGGGTGAATTCAGCAGCAAGTAACTCTGCGATTTGTGCAGTATTTAACGCTGCACCCTTGCGCAAATTATCGCCACATACAAAGAGGTCAATTGACTTTGGGTTATCCAATGACTGACGGACACGGCCAACCCAGGTCGGATCAGTTCCCACTACATCAGCAGGAGTTGGAAATTGCATCTTCTCTGGATTGTCATAGAGGAAGACTCCCTCCGCCTTTTTTAGGGCCGATTGAGCTGCTTTCCGTGTAACAACCTTGGAAAAGGTGGCATGAACTGTGAGTGAGTGAGTAGTAATAACAGGAACGCGCACGCATGTTGCAGCCACTTTAAGTTTTGGCATACCGAGAATCTTTCGTGACTCATTGCGAACTTTAAGTTCCTCCGATGAATATCCAGCTTCTTTAAGAGAACCGGCCCATGGAACAACGTTCATGGCAAGCGGTGCTGGAAATGGTCCTAAATCAGTAATGGTGCCACGAAGATCTTCGGTTACTGATCCAAGATTCTTACCAGCAACCTTTGAAATCTGATCGTGGAGCGCATCAATTCCAGGTTGCCCAGCACCCGATGCTGCCTGATAAGAAGAGACAACAAGTTCTTTCAAGCCGAACTTCTTATCAAGTGCGCCCATAGCAACAATCATGGAAAGTGTTGTGCAATTCGGATTAGAGATAATTCCCTTTGGACGCTTCTTTACTTCCTTCGGATTTACTTCTGGAACAACGAGTGGAACTTTCTTATCCATGCGAAATGCACCAGAGTTATCAACGACGACAGCTCCGCGCTTTGCGGCAATCGGTGCCCACTCGGCTGAAATTTCATCTGGAACATCGAACATTGCAATATCAATACCATCAAAGGCTTCTGGTGAGAGTGCGACAACTGTGAGTTCTTCACCGCGGCACATCAATTTCTTTCCAGCACTACGTGCAGATGCAATCAGACGAATTTCACCATAAACATTTTTGCGCTTACTCAAGATATCAAGCATCACTGTGCCGACCGCACCTGTTGCTCCCACTACTGCAAGTGATGGAAGTTTCTTCGCACTCTTTGCCTTCTTAGGTGTCATCGACCTGTTCCTCCATATACAACTGCTTCGATCTGATCGGCATCGAGTCCAAATGCGGTGTGGGCAGCCTTTGCCGCGCGCTCAAGGTCTGCCTGACGAACGATGACCGAGATGCGAATTTCAGAGGTAGAAATCATTTCAATGTTAACTCCGGCATCAGCCATGGCCGCGAAGAATGTAGCTGTCACACCTGGATGTGAACGCATTCCTGCTCCCACAAGTGAGAGTTTGCCGATTGTGTCATCGTAAATAATTGATGCAAATCCAACTTCGCCTTGAATGCGTTGCAATACAGTCGTTGCCTTCTGTCCTTCAGTCTTTGAGACGGTAAAGGAAATATCTGTCAGGCCAGTAGCGGCGGCAGAAACATTCTGAACAATCATGTCAACGTTAATGTCGTTATCGGCAACGGCTTGGAAGATGCGGGCAGCAACGCCGGTGCGGTCAGGCACGCCCACGATTGTGACTTTAGCTTCTGACTTATCGTGCGCTACGCCAGAGATGATTGCTTGCTCCATGGTGCCTCCATCCGGATGGTTTTCAACCACCCATGTTCCTTCGTTAGGTGAAAATGATGATCGGACGTGAATCGGTAAATTAAATCGGCGCGCATACTCGACACAACGCAAATGCAGAACTTTCGCACCAGCTGCAGCAAGTTCTAACATCTCTTCATATGTAACAGTCTTTAACTTGCGCGCAGCTGGAACAACTCGTGGATCGGCTGAAAAGACGCCATCGACATCTGTAAAAATCTCACAAACATCTGCCTCTAGTGCAGCGGCGAGCGCCACCGCAGTTGTATCGGACCCACCACGGCCTAAAGTTGTAATGTCTTTTGTATCTTGGGAAATTCCTTGGAAGCCGGCAACAATTGCAATAGCCCCACCATCGATAGCTTCCCGAATCCGACCCGGTGTCACATCAATGATGCGCGCTTTGCCATGAACTGAATCTGTAATTACGCCAGCTTGCGATCCAGTAAAGGAAAGTGCTTCAAAGCCAAGATTGTTAATTGCCATCGCAAGCACGGCCATTGAAATGCGCTCACCAGCGGTGAGCAACATATCCAGCTCGCGTCCCTGCGGAATCGGAGTGACGGCATTGGCCAGTTCGATGAGTTCATCAGTGGTATCGCCCATGGCGCTGACCACGACGACAACCTGATTGCCGGCCTTTTTTGTCGCCACAATGCGGGCAGCCACGCGCTTCATGCCCTCGGCATCAGCTACAGAGGAGCCACCAAATTTCTGAACAATCAGACCCATGGCTTAAGTGTGAAGCAGGAGAAAAAATGACGCCACCCAATTATCCAAAAATCTTACTATGTGAGATGCTCCAGCGCCCAGATAATGAGACTAAAGGTTTGTACGGCCCTCAAAGGCACGACCGAGCGTGACTTCATCTGCATATTCCAGATCTCCGCCCACAGGCAAACCCGAAGCTAAGCGCGAGACGTTGATGCCCATCGGCTTAATCAGGCGAGCCAGGTAGGTGGCAGTGGCTTCACCTTCAAGGTTGGGATCTGTGGCCAAAATGATTTCAGTAATCGATGAGTCTGCCAGCCGCTGCATTAATTCTCGGATGCGCAGTTGGTCTGGGCCAATTCCATCAATGGGACTAATGGCGCCACCAAGCACATGGTATTTCCCACGGAATTCGCGCGTGCGCTCGATTGCAATCACATCTTTACTCTCTTCAACGACACAAATCTTTGTTCCATCACGTCGTGGGTCGCGACAAATTCGGCACTCGGTCTCCTCTGAAACATTGCCACACTGCGTGCAGAACTTAACCCGCTCTTTCACCGTGCGAACTGCCTCAACTAAGTTAGCTGCTACTTCAGAATCTGCTTGCAAGATATGAAATGCAATACGTTGGGCGCTCTTGGGTCCAATTCCTGGCAGCCGACCTAGCGCATCAATGAGGTCCTGGATCGCGCCTTCATACATTCCGGTTGACATTATTCGTGATTCGTTTCGCTAATGACAGTGGCACCAAGTTCGGAGGCAAGGAGCGCTGCACCCGATAGTTGGGACTTATCTGTTGGAGCCTCTGATGTTCGCACCGCACGTGATTCTGGTGTTGCTGTTATATCAATACTTGGATCAACTGTAACTTCAATCTTGCGATCAAGGCCAACAACTTCAATAAATGCCTGGCGCAGAATCTCATCTGATTCGCTGCGCACAAATGAATCACGTGCACCTGAATTAACGATTCCGATAGTGATGTTCTTATCATCCACACCAAGAATCTGTGCACTAGCTGATAACAGTGACCAGGTAAGGCGGCGGCGCTTCTTCACATTTTCAATCACATCAGGCCACAACCTTCGCAGCCCTGCCACATCAATGGAATCAATCTGAGCTTTTGCAGGCGCAGCAGCTTCCTTCTTTGCATTACTTTCTTCAGCCACAACTTCGACGGCAGCAGCTTCTTTTACTGGCTTAACAGGGGCTTCCCGTTTTGCTTCAGCAGTTGCCGCACTTACATAATCGGCTCTATCAACGGCTCGAGGCTGTGGGGCAATACTTTCAACGCGCTCCAGCCGTTCGATGCGAGCGAGAAGTCCTGATTCACCGGCATCGCCCATCGGTAGCAATATGCGCCCGCAGATGAGTTCAAGAATAAGACGCGGCGCAGTTGCTCCACGCATTTGAGTGAGTCCCTCTGCTGCAATATCTGCAGCGCGAGATAACGATGCTTGTCCGATGTTCTGTGCCTGCCCGCGCATCCGTTCGAGTTGATCATCTGGAAGTTCGCGCAAGATGCTGTTGGCATTTGTCGCATCTAGCGCGTCAACAATCATGAGATCGCGCAATCGTTCGAGTAAATCCTGAGTGAAGCGACGTGGGTCATGTCCTGATTCAATAACCCGGTCCACTGTCTTAAATAGCGTTGCACCATCGCGGGCAGCGATGGCATCCATCGCATCATCAAGGAGCGCCCCATCGGTAAAGCCAAGAAGTTGAATTGCGATGTCATAACTCACTCCATCTTTGCCAGCACCGGCAAGGAGTTGGCCAAGGACAGATAAAGCATCTCGAACTGAGCCACCGGAGGCACGAACTACAAGTGGCAGAACACCCTTTGCAACTTGCACGCCTTCTGATTGGCAGATGCCTTCAAGATGTGTGGTCAGAGTTCCTGGCGGTACTAAACGAAATGGGTAGTGATGGGTACGTGAGCGAATTGTTGAGATTAACTTCTCTGGCTCGGTTGTGGCAAAGATAAAAATTACGTGGGGAGGTGGTTCTTCCACAACTTTGAGTAGTGCATTTGAAGCACCTGGCCCTAGCTGATGTGCCTCATCAATAATGTAAATCTTGTACTTACTTTGTACTGGTGCAAAGAATGCTTTATCGCGAAGATCGCGGGCATCATCGACCAGCCCATGTGTTGCCGCATCGAGTTCAATCACATCGATAGAGCCAGGACCATTTGCTACTAGATCTTTACATGATTGGCAGATGCCACATGGATTCGGCGTGGGTCCTTTTTCGCAGTTAAGTGAGCGTGCCATGATGCGAGCGCTCGAAGTTTTTCCGCAACCACGAGGTCCGCTAAAGAGATATGCGTGATGAGTTTTTCCTGATTCGAGCGCGTTTGAAAGCGGAACAGTGACATGTTCTTGGCCGATGACATCTGCAAATACAGAGGGGCGATACTTTCGATATAACGCTAACGACATCTTTTTCTACTCTCGTGAAGGTCGCAATTCAATTCACTTCTAATTGGCTGCGAGCTGATTAACTTCTGACTGCATTTATTGATTTGGGACCTCCGGTGCACCCGTCAGAGCGTACCTACCCTTGCTGTATTCCTACCCTGGGGGAGTTCGGTACGGTGGCGTCGCACCGGAGATCTGACCCAATCTTAAGTGTCAGAGCACTCACTTGGACACCGATACCCTTAGCCGGTCGGACTCACGGGCTTCATTGAAGCAGGTAGGTATGACTCAGGAGGATTCGCATAGCGGCCGAGTGCGCACGCTTGGAAAGCGTGTATAGGGCAACCTATCGAGGGTTCAAATCCCTCATCCTCCGCCAGTAGGTGCAAAATAAATGAAAACTTATTTGCAGTAGTCGCTCGTCTGTCCATTTTTGCCATCACGAGAAGGAAGCAATTTCACCGCCAAGCTGTCAGCTTGAGGCAGTGAATTAAGCCAACAAATACCGTAAGAATCTGCTGGATACTGAGAATGAGCGCTAGCCCAAGCAGGATCTTTTGATGCTTCATTTTTCTGACGCATATCATAAACGCCGAAATCTACAGAGACATTATTGAGGAAACCAACTTCCGTGGCAATCACTTCACCGACCGTTACAGCGACAGGCGGGCTTACTGGGTCAGTGCGAGTGTCTTCCTTTATCGGAAACGCATTAACTACCGCTTCAAATTTTGGGGTCAATTTTCTTAAATGATCGAATCGGAAGGAAACTCCACAATTTCCATCAAACTCAAAGAGATACTGAATCTCTCCCATTTCTCTATAACGAACAACCCGTGTGATCTTGCCATTTAGTGGGATCTTCACTGTTACCAAATTGTCGGTCGCATTATCAAAACCAAAACCACCATGAGCTTTGTAATTTCCGCCTCGTTCCTGTCCCGGATAAAGAATCGATGTGACCTTTGAAAGGTCAACCGGTGTTTGAAGAAGCGGAGTTGGACATGATGACGATGGAGTGGCACCAGCATTTGGAGATGAGGATGCCGGTGAAGTAGGAGAACTGCCCTTGGTGCCAACTCCTTTATTCCAAACAAGTTTCTTACCACTCTTGATGCATGTGTACTTGATCTCTGCGGATGTACTGATCTGGCCAAGTTTTTTACAAGTAGTGCCAGGTTTTACCGCCGCTGTTGCAGTTGAAAGGTTTAACGAAAGAACTAAGCAACCAATTACTATGGTTGCAGATACTCGCTTCATACCTCCAAGAATATCAACGGGATAGTAACGCGAACAGAGGTTTGGAACGGCGAATTACCCAGGCTGAAGAGCATAAATCCCTAATCCTCCGCCAGGTGTGAGCCGGAAGTATTTGGCCCAGATTACGAAGCGATAGTGAAAACTGTTGGCAGCGTGAGATGTTTATTAGACATCAAGCTTGAATACCCGCACTCATCGCAGAGAACCATCGGTCCTTTTTCTGCATTCATAACAAGTTCGAGGTCTTGCGAACGGCACAAGAAACACTCTGGTAGATCATTAATTTGTGACACAGCAACCCCTTCTTTAGCAAGTAATCGGCTGGGGAAGCGTCCTAATTCTCCGCCTCACCGTGTAGGTACTCAGCGGCTAATAGTGAATGTCAGGTAAATAATGGGCGAAGAAATTAAATCTCTACGCCAATGTATTTCGTCTGCAAGAACTCATGCACTCCCTCAAAGCCACCTTCGCGCCCAAGGCCCGATTGCTTTACACCACCGAATGGCGCAGCAGGGTCAGAGATTAATCCGCGGTTGATTGCAACCATGCCAGCATCGATACCTTCTGCAAATCGGATGGCACGCTTTAAATCTTGCGAATACACGAAACTCATGAGCCCATATTCAGTGTCATTAGCCAGTACAAGGGCCTCTTCATCAGTATCAAAGAGTGCAATCGGTGCAACTGGGCCAAAGATTTCATTAGCCAAGAGGTCATCATCTTTGGAAACTTCAAGCACGGTTGCTGGATAGAAAGCACCAGGACCATCAGGAGTAGTAGCACCGAGGTGAACTTTGGCACCACGCGCTTTTGAAGCATCGACAAGTTCGGCAATCTTGTTTCGCTCTTTCATCGAAACACTTGCCCCAAGCTGTGTTCCAGCTTCTCGACCAACGCCCATTTTCATAGCCGCCATTGCCTTTGTAAATTCTGCAATGAATTTATCGCCAATAGCACGCGCGACATAGATGCGGTTGGCAGCATTACATGCAGCGCCACCATTGCGCATCTTTGCCAGCATCAAACCCTTTACGGCTTCTTCCACATTTGCATCATCTAGAACAACGAATGGCGCATTACCACCCATTTCCATCGAGCAACGAATTACTTGATCTGCTGCTTCTTTAAGCAGAATCTTTCCGACCTGGGTGGATCCAGTAAATGACAAATTCTTTACCCGATCATCGTGAAGCAGTTTGCTAATTGCTGGACCAGTTTTCGCTGGAAGAATTACATTTAAGACGCCCTTGGGTAATCCACAACGCTCAAGGATGTCGGCGATAGCGAGGGCAGTCAGTGGTGTTTCACCAGCAGGTTTCAAAATCATGGTGCAGCCTGCGGCAATGGCTGGACCAATCTTGCGCGTTGCCATTCCGGCAGGAAAATTCCACGGTGTAATTAAAAGCGAGACACCAATAGGTTGGTGTGTGACCAGAATTCGCTTATCCCCCGAAGGTGCCATTCTGAAATCACCTGAAATTCGAACAGTCTCTTCAGCAAACCAGCGGAAAAATTCTGCCGCGTAATTCACTTCAGCCCTTGCATCAGGTAAAGCTTTACCATTTTCTTTTGAGATCAGTTCAGCCAAGTAATCGGCTTCGGCAATCATCATCTCAAAGGCTTTCCGCAAAATTTCACTTCGCACGCGTGGGGCAGTCTGTGCCCACGATGGGCCCGCGCGGTCGGCGGCCTCTACGGCGGCGAGGTTCTGATCATCACTGGATGTGGCAACTTTGGCGATAACAGAGCCGTCACTGGGGTCGATAACGTCTAGCGTGCCGATTCCATCTACCCATTGACCATCTATATATAACTGAGTGCGCATAAGATAAGCATACTTACGAGATATCGATGGGTCACCTAAAATGGTTTCCTACGCAGCGGTGATGCCTTAACTGCAACGCCCGAGGGAGTAGAAGTGCCTAAGTCTTGGACCGATGATGCACCGGAGCCGGTAGCACTACAGGAACACGCGCACGTGAAAGATCCATTCTCCTACAAGGTAAAGCGCTTTCTTCTAGGCGGCGCACTCAATCGTCACTCACTTGGTCACCAACGCCTGAGCAAGAGATACGGGCTCGGAATTCTCTCTTCAGACTGCATTTCATCTTCTGCCTACGGTTCAGAACAGATTTTGATCGCACTCCTTCCCGCCTTTGGATTAGCAGCATTCGCAATCTTGATGCCAATGACAGCAATAGTTCTTGTAATACTTGTCATCATTACATTGTCATATCGAAATGTTATTGATGTGTATACGAAAACTGGTGGCGCATATATTGTCTCGCGCGATAACTTCGGGCCTGTTGTTGCCCAGATAGCTGCTGTCGCACTGATGCTTGATTACATCGTCACTCTCGCAATTCAAGCGGCTGCAGGAGTCGCTGCAATAATTTCGACTTTCCCTTCCGCTGAACCGTGGAAGATGCATATGATTTTTGCAGTCATCGCACTTCTTACATATGGAAATTTGCGTGGAGTTAAGGAAGCGGGAAAAGCGTTCGCATTTCCTACCTATTTCTTCATCGGATGTATGTTCATTGTCTTTGGTATGGGGCTCTACCGCTTAGCAAATGGAACTTTGCCTGTGCTCGATACCGATTTGCCTGGTGCCGTCGAATTAGGAGAACCACAAGGCTTGCTCACATTTGCAGCGATTTTCATCTTGCTTCGTGCCTTTGCAAATGGTGGATCATCTCTTACTGGCCTTGAAGCAATCTCCGATGGTGTTGCCCTCTTTAAAGCACCAGAGCATGTAAATGCCAAGCGCACTCTTGTCATCATGAGCTGTCTACTTGGAACTCTTGTTTTAGGAGTCTCCTACTTTGCTCATCACATCTATGCCATGCCATATGAATCTGGTGTTCCGACAGTAATTTCACAGATTGCAAAGGCTGCGGTGGGTACAGGCGCCTTTGGGTCATTTATGTTTATTATGGTTCAGCTAGCAACAATGCTTATTTTATTTGCTGGAGCAAACACCACATACAGTGCATTCCCGCTGCTAGTTAACTTTATTGCATCAGATGGTTACCTTCCACGCCAGCTAACTAAGCGCGGTCACCGTCTTGCATTCTCAAATGGAATTCTCTTACTTGCAGGTGGCGGACTCCTCTTGGTGGTAATCACGGCCGGATCTGTCGAACATCTCGTCGCCTTCTATGCCCTCGGAGTTTTTACTGGCTTTACATTGGCTGGGTTCGGAATGACTCGCTACTTCCTACGTAAAAAACCAAAGGGATGGAAAATTAAAGTCTTTGTCAACGGACTTGCCGGTTCAATCTCGCTAATAATCGTCATCATTTTCTCTGTCGTTAAATTCACCCAAGGCGCATGGTTGGTACTTGTGACGGCGCCAATCTTGGTAGCAACATTCTTGCGTTTACGCCGTCAATACACACGCGAACAAGATGCTCTCTCTGTGAAGACCGAGCAAGAGCGTGCCACGTCTATGGCACGTCACATTGTCACAATATTCGTCGATAGCGTCGATGTTGCGACAGTTGGAGCAGTTCGTTATGCACGAAGCCTTAAACCACACAAGATTAGAGCAGTGCATTTCGTCATTGATGATCGTCGCGCTGAAGATATTCAAAAGGCCTGGGCAGCATCTGTTGCCCTCGAAGATGTTCAGCTTGAACTCATTGATTGCCCAGACCGTCGAATCGCTAACTCTGCACTCGACTACGCAATTCGCAAGACCGAGAAACCTGATGTTGAGTTAACTATTTTATTGCCTCGTCGTTCATACTCACGATTCTTAGGTCGCCTGCTCCATGATCAAACAGCGGAAAACATTGCAGCACCAATCTCACAGTTACAGCGTGTGGTGGCAACGATTGTGCCATTTGATGTCAACAGAATTACTTCAGGTAAACCACTTGCTATCAACCATGCGAGTGAGAGCCTGGCCCACGTTAAGACCACCGATGTCCAGAAGCCAACACAGGATGCTCCGAAGGTTTTTGCTCCGGTTACTCACTATGTAGACGATGTCACCGCAATCGGAGAGATCCAATGGCGTAAGCGCTCTATGGTCCACGGCAGGGTAACTTCAATCTCAACTGCTCCGCGTGGTTCTGCGCCGATACTTCAGGTTGAAGTGTGGGATCACAGTGGTGGAATCACTTTGAACTTCTTGGGTCGCCGAGAAATAGCTGGCTTGGAAGTTGGTATGGAAATGCGCGCAGAGGGAATGGTCGGGGAAGAAGATGGACAGCTCGTTATTTTAAATCCTTCTTACGAACTACTTATCTGAAAAGAAATCTTTCAGTAACTGCGCACACTCAGCTTCACGTACTCCAGCAATGACTTCAACGTTGAAAATTGAACGCGGATCACGAAGTAAATCCCATACCGAGCCCACTGCTCCTGCTTTTTCATCCCAAGCACCAAAGATTAAGTGTGAAATTCTTGATTGTGCGATAGCACCCGCACACATGGCGCACGGTTCGAGGGTTACCACCAAGGTGCATCCATCAAGGCGCGAATTTTGTAATCGTGAAGCTGCATTACGAATAGCAACTACTTCGGCGTGGGCTGTCGGGTCGTTCTTTGCTTCGCGTTCATTGGAACCTATTCCAATAATAACGCCATCCTTATTCAAGACAATTGCACCAACTGGAACATCACCTGTGCGCACGGCGCCATGAGCGATTGCAATTGCCTCACCCATTAATTGATCTGGCGTACGAAGTGAAATTTCTACGACTCCAATAACTCTGCGAATTGCTCCCCAAATCCTAATCGATGAGCAATAGCTTCGATGAGTTCGTCTGGGAAAAGATTGGCATCATCACAGAGAGTTGAAAGTTCCATATGAGGTAAACCTAAGTCAGCAAAAATATCTAGGTCTCCTGTAGGAAGTGGCTCATCTTCTTCATCTGGTGCATCAATATCTGCAATTTCTAAGAATTCAGCGGCCACCTCATAGTCGAGAGCTGCAGTGATATCGCTCATGAAGTATTTAACGTTACTACCTAGTACACGAATTGCGATGAAGAATTCGTCATCGATAGCGATGAGAGCAACAGCACCGCCATTTGTTTGCTGCTTTTTTAACCGATCAATAATGTGAGTTAGGTCATCCGGGTCAGGCAATGCGGCAAGAGACCAACGGCCGTCTTCATGCCACGCCTCAATTGCGAAGTCCTGGGTCTGCTCTGACACATCAACCATTTTGGCACTCATTGGATTAGAAAGAAAGCCCTGTAGAGTAAATGACATGAAAGTTCACGTTGCTAACCATCCGTTAATCTCTCATAAATTAACCATTCTGCGCGATGAAAAGACCGATTCTCCAACTTTTAGACTTCTCGTTGAAGAGTTAGTGACCCTGCTCGCGTATGAGGCAACCCGTGATGTTCGCACCACATCTATCTCCATTAAAACTCCGGTGACTGCCACGACAGGATTGGTATTAGCTGAACCTCGTCCAGTTGTCGTACCCATCTTGCGTGCAGGTTTAGGAATGCTTGAAGGCATGACAAAGTTATTGCCAACTGCACAAGTTGGATTTCTCGGTATGGTTCGCAACGAAGAGACGCTGCAAGCAAGCACCTATGCAAACCGCTTGCCTGAAGATTTATCTGGTCGCCAATGTTTTGTCCTTGATCCAATGCTTGCAACAGGTGGAACGTTGGCGATGGCTATTAATTACCTCATCGAGCGAGGTGCGAATGAAATTACTGCCATCTGTTTACTTGCCGCCCCAGAAGGAATCAAGGCACTCGAGGATGAATTTAAAGATGCAGGAATTCCTATAACGCTAGTGACAGGCTCCCTCGATGAAAAGTTAAATGAAAAGGGATACATCGTTCCTGGTCTAGGCGATGCCGGCGACCGTCTCTATGGAGTTGTGTAAATGGCTTCTACATCACCCGGCTACGGAATCACGATTCGTGTTGAAGGATCACCAGAACTTCAACCTGTTGCATTAATTACTACAACAATTACCAATGCTGGTGCCACGATTACCGCACTCGACGTTGTTGAATCTTTGCTTGAAAAAGTAGTCATTGACGTTACTTGCGACACGATTGACTCTGACCACGCTCAACAAATTCATGATGCCCTCTCAGCCAATAATGGCCTTACCGTTCGCAAAGTAAGTGACCGCACTTTCTTGCTACACCTCGGCGGAAAGATCGAAGTAACTTCTAAGGTTCCATTGAAAACTCGTGATGATCTATCGCGTGCTTACACTCCAGGCGTTGCTCGAATTTCGCAAGCAATTGTTGATGACCCATCCGATGTTCGTCGCCTGACCATGAAGCGCAATACGGTGGCCGTTGTTACTGATGGCTCTGCCGTGCTTGGCCTTGGAAATATTGGTCCAGCTGCCGCCCTTCCCGTCATGGAAGGAAAAGCTGCGCTCTTTAAGCGCTTTGCAAATGTGGACGCGTGGCCTGTCTGCCTAGATACACAAGATGTTGATGAAATTGTTCGCACAGTGCAACTTATTGCCCCTGTATATGGAGGAATCAATCTTGAAGATATCTCGGCACCCCGCTGCTTTGAAGTCGAGCGTCGATTGCGTGAACTTCTTGATATTCCTGTATTTCATGATGATCAGCATGGGACTGCAATTGTCGTTCTAGCAGCGCTGCGCAATGCTCTTAAGTTGGTGAAGAAAGAGATGTCCACTGTGAAAATTGTTATGAGTGGCGCAGGAGCTGCTGGCACAGCGATTGCGCGACTACTTCTCTTAAGTGGCGCTCAGAATATTATTGCTTTCGATAAAGATGGACTCATCGGTGGAGATTCAAAATCATCAGACCCAATGCGTTCCTGGTTTATCGAACACTCAAACCCTGGCAATTTTGCGGGTGATATTCACCAGGCGATGGTGGGAGCAGATATATTTATTGGAGTCAGTGCGCCTCACGTTCTCAAGGAAGCGGATGTAGCTGCAATGGCAGCAGGTTCAATAGTTTTTGCACTTGCCAACCCTGACCCAGAAATTGATCCTGTTATCGCTCGAAAGTATGCAACTGTCGTTGCGACCGGACGAAGTGACCACCCTAATCAAATAAACAACGTGCTTGCATTCCCGGGCATCTTCCGAGGTCTACTTGATGCGCAAGCTCATAAAATTACCGACAAATTACTTGTTGCTGCAGCCGAGGCGATTGCCGATTGCGTAAGTCCTTCGCAGTTAAATACATCATTCATCGTCCCTAGCGTTTTTGACCCTAACGTTGTTGTTAAAGTTGCGGCGGCAGTGAAGGCTTCTGTGTGATTGAGCTAGCCGCATCATTTGATTCACAACTCTCAACTCTTGCTCCATTCATCTTTTACATTGTTATTGGGGCAATAGTTTTTATTGAAACTGGACTTCTCTTTGGTTTTTTCCTTCCTGGTGACTCAATCTTGTTTAGCGCAGGCTTAGTCGCTGCTTCTCATGGAAATATCAATATTGCTGTCTTAGTGGCAGTTATCTTGCTCGCGGCATTCTTCGGAGATCAAGTTGGGTTCGTCATCGGTCGTGTTGTGGGCCGGCCATATCTTGATAAGAGAAAGTCACCGCGTGTGCAACGAATGATTGCGAACTCCGAGCGTTTCTATGAAAAATCTGGCTGGTGGGCAGTTGTAGCAGCACGCTTCTTCCCTTGGATTCGAACTTTCGTTCCACCCATTGCGGGGGCATCGAAGATGAATTACTACAAATTTTTATCTGCCAATGTCGTGGGGGCAGTTCTGTGGGGGGCGGGAATTACTCTCGCTGGGTTCTATGCGGCAAGTGTTCCGTGGGTGAGAACATTCTCTTACGCGATTGCAGCCTTCTTCATTATTGGTTCAATCGTTTCCGGGATTGTGAATTATTCACGCCACCGACGAGAACCCCACAGTAAGTCATAACGATTCCTGTAACTAGATAAGCACTTACCTGCACGCCTTCAGTAGGTGAATAAAAATCAATTATCAAGGATCCAACTAGTTGTCCGCCAACGCTGAATAGCGTAAAAGTTAGAACTCCTAGGTGTTGCACAATCGTTGAAGTAAAGGCAATGTAGATAACTCCAATGACGCCACCCGTGTAAATCCACCATGGGCCCGCAGGTAAAGGAACAAGTTCTGTTGGACCAAGTGCGATAAGCATGAAAAGGAAAATTACGAGGAAAGCAGTTCCCATAATGAAATTGAGCAGGGATGTTGTGAAACTCTGATGAGAATGTTCGTTTATCTGTCCATTGAGCGCACGCTGTACTCCAACAATCGCCCCCGCGATACAGCCCAAGATAACGGCGAAGATTGAAAGGTTTTGTGCATCAAGTCGGTCGAAGACCGAGATGAAGACTGCAAAGACTGTAAATAGCGCCGCCCCGATTCGTCGTGGAGTGATGTGCTTCTTGCCACCACCAGTTAACCCGATGCGATCAACAACAAGTGAAGCTGCGGTCTGTCCGGCAATAGATGCCACTGAATAAATTGCCACACCGATAAGGGGAACAATGTGCGTTTGCACTGCGACAAAACTTCCACCCAGCGCCCCAGCAAAGAGAGTCCATTTTGGTAACTCTTTGCGTGTAATGGCCCCACGTAAATTAGCTGCGCCAGCTTTGATAGCCGGATTAAACAGTGCAATCACCGCAATAATGGCTAGGCCTGATCCAAATGAAACAAGGGCTGCTTGGACGCCATTGCCGATTAAGTGTGAGAGTTCTCCATTTGCGCGTGCCTGAAGAGCAATCATGACTCCAGATATTGCAGCCAATACATCTAAGCGTTGCGTCTTTTTAGACATAACCCAATCCTATTAACTTTCGAGGGCTAACGTCACTTGCAGCCATTCTTCTTCTCGACTCGCAAGTTCACTTTCAGCCGAAGCTAGTTCATGGGTGAGTTCAATTAAACGTTGATGATTCGCGCTTTCACGCTCTTGTTCGGCAAATAGTTCTGCAATTCTCTCTTTACCTTTTACTATCTGCTTCTCAAGGCGGGCTAAATCTTTCTTGAGTTGTCTCTGTTCTGCAGCACTTGAACCAGATGACTGCTTCGGTGCCGTGTTACCCCGTGATGACACTGAATCAGCTCTTCGCTCAAGATATTCATCTACACCTCTAGGTAGATCTCGAAGATTTTCATCTCCAAGCAACCCATAGAAGCGATCACAGACTCGCTCGAGAAAATATCTATCGTGAGAGATAACAATCAGAGTTCCACCATAGCTGTCGAGTAAATCTTCGAGTTCGGTGAGGGTTTCGATATCAAAATCATTTGTAGGTTCATCGAGTAGAACAACATTGGGCGAATCCATAAGCAATCGGGTTAGTTGCAATCGTCGTCTTTCTCCCCCAGAAAGATTTCCCACCGGAGTCCACTGGGCATCGCGATCAAAGCCCAGACGTTCGCATAGTTGTGATGCTGAAAGAGTCTTTCCTTTACCAATCTCCACATGGGTTGCAACTTTTTCTACCGCTTCAAGTAGGCGCCACTCTGGATCTAGCTCATCTAAATGTTGGGTGAGGAAGGCAATCTTTACTGTAATGCCTGTGACAAGTTTTCCAGCTGAGAGTTGATGCAAGCCAGCCAAAGTGCGCATGAGAGTTGTTTTTCCGGAACCATTAACCCCCACTATGCCGATGCGATCTCCTGGACCGATATTCCAAGTGAGATCTTCAATCAACTTCTTTTCACCAGCCCTGATAAGTGCATGGTGTAGTTCAAAGACAGTATTTCCTAGGCGGTTGAGTGCAAACTTTAAGAGTTCAGTTGAATCTCGCGGGGCGGGTTCGGCAGAGATCAATTCATTTGCCGCATCAACTCGAAACTTTGGTTTAGTTGTTCTAGCTGGTGCGCCACGTCTAAGCCAGGCTAACTCTTTACGGATGAGATTGTTTCTACGGCTATCCAATACATTTGCCTGACGAGATCTCTCTGCTTTTGCTAAAACAAATGCTGAATAACCACCGTCATACTCCTCTACTTTTCCAAGTACTACTTCCCAGGTTCGATCTGTGACTGCATCTAGAAACCAACGATCGTGAGTAACAACAAGAAGTGCTAAATCTTTTCGATTGTTTAAATGCTGGGCTAGCCAGGCAACGCCTTCAACATCTAAGTGGTTTGTTGGCTCATCAAGTAAGATCAGATCCAGGTCATCAATGAGTAACTTGGCAAGACCTACCCGTCTTTTTTCACCACCTGATAGCGATGAGAAGACTCTTTCAAACAGGTGGTCATCGAATCCACCAAATAGTCCGGTAAATATCTCACGTATCTGTGGGTCACTAGCCCATTCGTGTTTCTCACGATTGCCAATCACAACATCACCAACGGTGGCATCGGCGGCGGCTGTATCAATCTGAGAGAGAATTCCAATACGGGCTGCATTTGATTTTGTAACTCGACCTGCGTCTGGATCTTCTACGCCTGCAATAATCTTCATGAGCGTGCTTTTACCCGAACCATTGCGCCCAACGATTCCGATTCGTTCACCCTCTGAGACTCCGAGTGAAACACGATCGAGAAGAGGACGAATATCGAAGGCCTTAGAAACCTCTTCGATATTTACAACATTGCGCGCCACGGTAGGAGAGCGTACCTTTGAACTATGAAGGTTACTGACCGCGCTTACGCGTTGGAATTAGATAAGAATGACCCGCTCGCCGAATACAGAAGCAAGTTCGTAATCACAGACCCTAACCTCTGCTACCTCGATGGAAATTCCTTGGGCAGATTGCCCCATGCCACCGTCAAAGCGGTGGGAGATTTCCTGTCCCACGAGTGGGGCAATGAAGTCGTTACCGGTTGGAGCCATTGGATCGATGAAGCGCAGGTAGCGGGAGATCTTCTGGGCCGAGCAGTTCTAGGCGCAGGCGCTGGACAAGTTCTAGTCTGTGACACAACTTCAGTTAATTTCTATCAACTTTGTTTAGCGGCAATTAACGCACGCCCTGGTCGAAAGACAATAATTACAGATGCGGCAAATTTTCCTACTGATCGTTACATACTCGATGGAATCGCAAAGAGCTATGGGCTGAACCTGGTAATCATCGACAACGAAGATCCTGCCATTGCAGAAAATGAGTTAGTCACTGCAGAACTGCTAGAGAAGTACATGACAGAAGATGTCGCACTAGTAACTTTCGAAGTAATTCAGTATCGCTCTGGTGCTCGTTCGGACATTAAATCCATCACTGATTTGGCTAGAAGTTATGGTGCTCTCGTTGTGTGGGATGCCAGCCATGCAGCAGGAGCTATTGAGATGAACTTCGATGACAACGGGGTCGATCTTGCAGTGGGGTGCACATATAAATATGGCAATGCTGGCCCTGGATCACCAGCATGGTTATATGTGAATAAGAAGATTCAAAGTGAATTACAGACTCCCATTCAAGGATGGTTTGCAAATGAAGATCAATTCGGCATGGGAGCTGATTTCGTTAAAGCAGAAGGAATTCGCGGTTTCCAAATTGCTAGTCCGTCCATTATTGGAATACGTGGCGTGCAAGTTTCCTATTCGATGATTGAAGAGGCAGGTATAAACGTCATTGCATCGAAGGCTGCTATCGGAACTCAGATGATGATTGATTTATTCGATGAATGGTTAGCTCCGCTTGGTTACACCCTTTTAACATCGAGAAATCCTCAGGAACGCGGTGGACACATCTCACTCGGTCATCCTGATGCCGCAAGAATTTGCGTTGCACTTAGAAAATTTGCCAATGTAATCCCTGATTACCGCACTCCTAATGCGATACGCCTGGCTATCTCCCCGTTAGCGACTTCCTATGTCGAGGTGTGGGATGGATTCCAGCGAATTACAGCCCTTACTGAGACCCGTCAATACGAGAAAATTGAAGGATCGGAATCTCGCGTCACATGAGTAATGAATTCGATTCCGCCCTTACATACAGTTCTTACCTTGCCATCGATGAATTACTTGCACTCCAAAAGCCACTTTCCACCGGACCTGAGCACGATGAAATGCTTTTTATTATCATCCATCAAACCTATGAACTCTGGTTCAAACAGTTAATCCATGAGTTCTTCGAAGCCCAACGCGCACTTGAGTCTGGTAACACCCACTATGCACTTGCAATCCTTGGGCGGATCCGGACCATCATGAAGGTATGCGTTGCACAGGTAGATATTTTGGAAACGATGACGCCACTTCAATTTAATGCTTTTCGAGGCTTTCTCTCTTCCTCAAGTGGATTTCAATCAGCTCAATTTAGAAAAGTCGAAGCGATTCTTGGGCGTCGCGATAGCCGTATGTCGAGCCACCTTCCACCGGAGGTTCAATTAGAAATTGCTGAGATTACATCTCGCAATTCATTATGGGATTCTTTCCTGGATTACCTACAAGCACGAGGTTACACACTTCCCCATGAAGTGATCTCGCGGGATAAATCCATTGCATATGAATCCAATCCGCTTGTTCAAGATGTTCTCTTAACTGTTCATAAGCAAGATCCCGAGAGTTCCATGGTCAGTGAGCGACTGGTCGATATTGATGAAGGTATTCAAGAGTGGCGATACCGCCATGTGAAAATGGTTGAAAGAACTATCGGCAAGAAACCAGGAACCGGTGGTTCAAGTGGAGTCGAATATCTTGCAAGCACTCTCTTTAATCCGATATTTAAAGATCTCTGGGAAATTCGCTCTCGCTTCTAGCTAGGACCAGGAGTGCCGTAGGCGGACTGTGCAATCTCCTTGCGTCGCCTCATGTAATTCTCGGATGCACCAGTTATTAGATGTTCAAAACGCATCGATCCCTTAATAAGTGGGTGAAGATCTTCAGCAGTATTTTGAGATCCCCAGATTGGTGCCTCGCGGTTTACTAAGTCATCTACGTTATGGGGATTTATCGTGCGATAAATGAGAGCCGCCCTTCTGAGAACTGACCACAATAAAAGTCGCTTCAGGCGATTAACGGGCCCTTGACGAGACATCTTTTTCTTACTTGCCAGGTCATACAGAATCTTCGCAATTTCTTGCCCGCCCACTGGATCTGGAAGATGCTCACATTGCTGATGTAGCCGCGCGCGAATTTGCAAATCTTGTAATTTTCTTACTGTTGCAGTGATGTTGCTTAAATCTGACTGGTCGGCACGTAAGGCGAAGCCCATGTCATGACACCACTGTGCACGTGCTTCTTGATCATCAGTTCCTCGAATATTAGAGACAAATACTGTTGGTACTTGCGCCGGTAAAAGTTCATGAACTCCGTTATATCCGGTGGCACAGACGCTTGCATCAAATGCGCGCAACACCTGAGCTAGTGGGAAATGGCGCACTACCCGAATATCTAAGCCATCGGGTGCCAACGAGGCGCCATTCTTATCAACTGGATCTTTGGTGAGTACAACCTGCAAATCTTTCCATCCAATAAGCCCTGAGAGTGCGGCATTCATTTTCTGATTCACATCACTATCACCGGTGCCAAGTTGCACTAGTACAGCTGGGCGATTTATATCAAGACCTAAAACTTTTCGGGCTTCATCGCGTGATAGCGCCTTATCTTTTTGAAAGAGTGAGACCGGAGCGGTAAGGATGGCTTCATTGCGCCCAGCCGTTGGTCCGAAATCATAGCCTCGAGCAAAATCCCCAGGTTCAATAACTTGATCAACTAATTGCGATTGAAAGGGAAGAACAAAGCGCAAGAGATTCTTCTGCCACATACCTCGTCGTATCCACACAAGTTTTAACTGGGGATCCATCAATTTAGTTGCAATAAACCCTGGATAAGGAACAACTCCATCAAAGGCGATGACGCTGGCGCCAGTTTCCTGAGCTATCGCAACTAAGCGATCGCGAAAATAGGTATCCCATTTACCGCGCGGCATCCATCCGCGAGTCTTTCCTGGAATGTATTCACATTGAAAACCAGTTGCAGATGGAATCTCGGCAATTCCTCCAGCGACAGAGACAATCACAGGGGTGGCAAATTCCTGCATTGCTTTTGCTATCGCAGTTGCTCTGGCGAGATGCCCCATTCCGATTCCGTTGCTTGTCGCAAGGATTATTGTCGGTTTAGCCATTGCGCAAAACTTTTCGAAGAATCAACTTCCCAAGCTTTTGGATAAAGATGAAAAGCTGCGCAGGAGAATTAATCTTCTTCCCCTCGCGCTTGAGAAACCGATTGAAGCGCTTGATGCGAGATTTTCTACCAGCATTGAGCTGAAGAAACTTCTCATCTGTCATCCAATTGAGTCCCCATTGTGCGGAGATATTTTCATACACATCACCGCCTGATGTGAGCGCGCGCGAAAGTGCTGGTGCAAAGATGACAAAAGCTCGATTATCTTCCTTATCAACAACTCCCACCAAGCCATGGCCTTGAGTTATCTGTAAGTCAACCAAATGCTTTAAATCAACCTTAGATGAGCCTTCAATAAATATGTAGTGCGGTGTTGCACTTGGTTCGATTAATTCAACAACGCTATCGATTGTCATATTTATTTCTGAATCAATTTCGACAAATGTATAACTCTCATCTGCCTTTAACCAGCTATGGATTTCCCGAAGGTCGGCGAACTTATCTGCAGTTGGCGAATATCGACTTCTCAGAAGCTTCCATGGGCCCATCAATGTGAAATGAGCGGATGTGCCATTGACTGCTAGCAGCTCCTGTCTGCGCAGGAGCAAATCTCTTAAGGTTAAATTGCGGGAATCAACAAAGACTTGGTATGTGGGAACTTTCCAATCAAATTCATAGCGTGCCCGGACTGAATGCATCTCCGGAATAAACTGCGCTAACGCCGGATCATTATGGCGGTGAATCGACTCTTTATTTTTCTCGACTGTGCTAAATCCTAAATGCCAAGAGTGCGCCTCTCGCTCCGGAACTGTTCTTAGCCCATTTGTAAAGATACGCCAACCTAGTTCAGTATCTTCACCAGTGATGAGTTCGCGGTTATAGCCACCAAGTTTTTTCCACTGAGAATTCATAATTGAAAATGTTGCACCTACAAAAGTTCGATAACCTTCAAGTGCCGGATTTACTAAATCCTGCGTGCGATTGACTCGTTCTTCCCACAACTCTTTACTCCAGCTCTGAGAATGCAGCTGATGGAAGCCACCTTTACGTAGCGATTCAAAGAGCATGGCTGGTGTGTAATCCCAGTGATCGACAAATCGCTTCCAACCTAAGACTGCAAAATCATTTGCTTCATGATGCCACTTCATATGGTGGGCAAGGTGGTCAGGTTCGAAAACCATATCTGCATCGATGAACCACAGAACATCTTCTTTAAGTCCTGCTGCAAAATGATTGGTGGCTGCAGTTTTTCCCCAGTGAGATGGCGAGTTTTTATACTTCAATAGGCGTGTTTTTTTCGGTGAGATTGAAGGAATAGTGATTGGTGTGCTACTTCCATCGTCAATGACATAGACGTTGAATAAACGTGATGGGTAACTCTGCGAGGTAAGGGAGGCTAAAACAAGATCTAGCTTCTCTTGTCCATCTTTGCATGCGATGACCACGGCCACTGACAGCGAAGGTCTACTCACTAGCGCAAGATTTTGAGGGCGGTTAAACCTAAAATTGGTACTCATAGGAGATTACCTCCAAATACCGGGTGTTTCCATCTTCCGACTACATGTTCATTTGCGCCGTTGAGATACTTGGAATAGTTCGTTGCATAAGTATGGAATGTAAAGGTGCGACGATAAATGTATCCGGCCCCAAAAGTTCTCCAGATTTTTCCACCGTTGTTAGTTACTCCGCTGAGTAAGAACCTGTCGACTGCAGTATTGCCATCTCCAAACCAATGTGCGGCTTCAGCTACTGCACGCTTAGCAAGAATTGTTCCTCCGCAAACCCAATCACTCCATAACTCAACGGCTTGAATCCCGTGAGGTGAAAATCTACGAACGGTTAGCTGCAAGGGTTCGAGATATACATAATTCATCGCCCTACCCACTACATCCGCACCGGTATCAAGGGCTGCATCCAATAAATCTCTTAGGTGCTCAGGTCCGTAATAATCATCATCATCCATCTTTGCGATGAATTCTCCTGACGATGCCTGGGCTAATGAAGAGAGAATTGTGCCAAGGCTACTCTCCCGGTCAAATGTGTATATGTTTACTGAGATTTTTCGTTTCTCGAGAACTCGAATCAGTTTCTTGTGTGAGGCATTTATTTTAATTGCATGCAGACCAAGTTGTAATTCAAATAAAGGAAGGCTTTGGCTGACTAACTGTTGCAGTAGATTGGTCAGATCATCTGGACGAACCGTAGAAACTAGAACAGAGACTGAAGGGTATTTCTTAACTTTCGACCTTCGTCGCTTACGTAATTGTTCTAGAGCATCAATTTCCTGAGAAAAGCTGGTGAGTTTATCTAGACTCTTAATTGCGGGCTCTGACACAGGGTAAGACTATCAATGTTCAAAACTTGGACTGATAAGATTCTAAAGTGTCTACCGAAGGTAAAATGCCCTCAATAAAGAAGTTTCTCCTTAATGTCAGGGCGCTACTTCCCTATTTCGTAGTCAATTACCTTCGCAAAGCCATTCAAGTGGAATCAAAAATAGTCTTCGTGCTCTCATTCCCCCGCTCTGGCACCCATGCAATTGGCAGTTTGCTCTCAAATGATCAGGTGGGATTTCATTACTACGGTGAATTCTTCATCTTCAATGCATGGAATAAGAATATTGAAAAGATTAATCGCCACTATCCATTCTTTTCATTTAGATATTCACAAAACCTAAAACAGCAACGTAAGAAATGGTCCTATAACAAGTTCGAAACGACATCTCTTGATTCTCGAAAAACCCTGAGTGCAATCAAGAAGATTCCTGGAATTCACGTCATCAAGATATTTCCTCAACACCTTCCTGATAAGGAATTGGAATCACTGATCTCCGAGTTCAAGCCGCACATTATTTTCTTGCGTAGAAATCATCTTGATCGTTTTGTATCGCACAAGAAAGCAAATGCCAGCGGCAAATGGCATACAGCTTCTACTTCTGACTTAGTGATTAATCTTGATGCAAATGAGCTCAAGAGATTTACTAATGACTTTACAGACTTTTATACTCGCTATGTGAAATTCGCTAAAGCGCAAGGTTGCCAGATTCTTGATGTTGATTTCGATGATTTACATAACCCGGAAAAGGTACGAGAGATACAGAGTTTTGCAGCATTCCCTGGCTTCTCAGATTGGGAAAAGTTAACTCTTGCACCAACAACGGTAAAACAAGATCGCTCGAGCAAGGTTCAAGATGATTTTCTTGCATCACTGGGCAAGAGTCATGCAGACTTCATATTTCCACGGGTGGGCTCATGAGTATAAAGTCACGCATCCTTAAAGAACTCGAGAACGAATCGATAGAGATCTTCCGTGAAACGGCGGTGGGTTTCCGTAAACCGGTCATGATGTATTCAATCGGTAAGGATTCGACGGTACTTCTACACCTTGCTCGTAAAGCTTTCTATCCGGCAGCTATTCCATTCCCATTGCTACATATAGATACCACGTGGAAGTTTAAAGAGATGATCGCTTTTAGAGATCGAGTAGTTGCGCAAACCAATTCGAAACTTATTGTGCATACAAATCAAGCTGGCGTGGATGCAAATATCAACCCATTTACTACTGGAATTTCCGAATACACCCGTGTGATGAAGACTGTTGCCCTGCGTGAAGCACTTGATTTCCATGGTTTTGATGCTGCTATTGGTGGTTCACGTAGAGATGAAGAGAAGAGCCGGGCGAAAGAGAGAATCTTTAGCGTTCGAGATCCTGGCCATCGTTGGAATCCGCGCGAACAACGCCCTGAACTGTGGAACACATATAACACTCGGCTGGGCCCTGGGCAGACCATGCGCGTCTTTCCAATTTCTGACTGGACCGAGAATGACATTTGGCATTACATCCTGCAGGAGGGCATTGAAGTAAATCCACTCTACTTCGCCAAAGAACGACCAGTAGTCAAACGTGGTGAACAATTAATAATGGTCGATGATGATCGTTACCCCTTGCAAGCTGGTGAAACTCCATTTATGAAGCAGGTTCGCTTTCGCACGCTGGGCTGTTATCCACTCACCGCAGCTGTTGAATCCAATGCTCTCACTATTGAGGATGTTGTTGAAGAAGTATTGCAAGTAAAGCTCAGTGAACGTGCTACCCGATTAATTGATGGCGATAATGAAGATTCTATGGAGAAGAAGAAGTCCGAGGGGTACTTCTAATGTCCGGTGCAATTGTTCGCCTCTTAACCTGTGGCAGTGTTGATGATGGTAAATCAACTCTCATTGGCCGCCTATTAGTTGAGACAGATAGCATCCCGCACGACACAGTCGGGGCCGCAAGAAAAGTACGTCGCACAGGTTCGACTATCCCTGCTGGAGAAATTGACTTCAGCCTTCTCACCGATGGGCTTGAAGCTGAGCGCGAACAAGGAATTACTATCGATGTCGCTTATCGATCAATGAATCTTTTGGATGGTAAACGTTTAATTATTAGCGATGCTCCAGGCCATGAGCAGTACACACGTAACATGGTGGTTGCAGCCTCACGTGCCGACATAGCACTGGTTTTAGTTGATGGAATCAAGGGCGTGCGCACACAGACGTTGCGCCACTTAACAATCTGTTCTTTGATGGGCGTTTCCCGAGTAATTGTTGCCATCAATAAATTAGATGCTGTCGGTTTTGATAAGAAAGTCTTTGATGACATCTCAGCCGAGATTCAGAAAACTATCGATCGGCTTGAGCTCACAGATGTTCACATCATCCCGCTGAGTGCGTTGGCGGGCGATAATGTTGTTTTCCGCAGCGAAAATATGAACTGGTATTCAGGAAAAACCCTTATTGAGAGCATCCAAGACTGGAGCGAACCAGTTGACCATGAAGCACGGGGGTTGATGCGGATTCAGATGATTGCTCGAGCTGAAAATTTTCGCGGGGTTTCAGGAACTGTCCGTCGTGGAAGTTTCAGTAAAGGTGATGAAGTTACGATTTTTCCAAGCATGCAGAAGGCAAAAATTTCCTCGATAGTTACCTTTAACCAAGAGAGTGCGCACGCCCCCACTGATTCGGCGGTCACTTTGGTACTAACACCTGAAGTTGATGCGACCCGCGGTGACATCATCGCCCAGTCAACTGAAGATTTAATACCTTCTGATCGCTTAGCCGCCCACATTGTCTGGCTCAATGAAGAGCCCCTCATTCATAGTCGTTCTTACCTGCTTGTGAGTGGCGCAACCACGACCCCGGCAATTGTTACAAAAATCCGCCACAAGATTGATGTAAATACGGGTGAACATATCTCTTCAGATGTTCTACAGATGAATGAAATTGGCGATGTTGAAGTAGCCACAGATATCCCAGTAGTCATGCGACCTTATACGGATTCGAGAGAATTTGGTAATTTCATTCTTGTCGACCGACTGACCTTAAAAACAGTTGGTGCTGGAATGGTCCGTCACTCTCTTCGACGCGCCTCGAACGTTACGCACCAGGATTATGAAATAACAAAAGCCCAACGTGGGGTCCAAAAGTCTCAGAAAGCGCGCGTAATTTGGCTCACCGGTCTTTCAGGTTCAGGTAAGTCAACAATTGCTAATGCGCTAGAGCAACGGCTGTTTGCTTCAGGTGCTCACGCGTATGTTTTAGATGGTGACAACTTACGATTAGGCCTAAATATGGATCTCGGATTTACACCAGAAGATCGCGCTGAAAATGTTCGACGAGTGTCTGAAGTTGCAAAGCTAATGGTTGATGCTGGCCTTATTGTCATTACCGCTCTGGTGAGTCCATTTGAGGTCGACCGACAGCGTGCCAAGAGCATCTTTGACGATGGTGAGTTCCTGGAAGTTTTTGTTGATACGCCAGTTGAAACATGTCGTTCCCGAGATCCAAAAGGTTTGTATAAGAAATCTGCTGCTGGGCAGATTCCAAACTTCACTGGTGTGGGACAAGACTATGAAAGACCTCTCGCTCCAGATTTGCACCTTGATGGAACCGCGTCAGTTGCAGACAATGTGGAGAAAATAATTAAGATTCTGCTATGAATTGGCTTCTCTTTGCCCTCGTAGGGTCAGCAGCTCAGTTAATTGATGGCTCTCTGGGAATGGGTTTTGGACTCACAAGTTCGACTCTCTTAGTCACGCTAGGGGCATCTGCAGTGGTTGCCTCTACCGCTGTTCATATCGCTGAAATCGGTACGACTCTCGCATCCGGTGCTTCTCACTGGCATGCTGAGAATATAGATAAGAAGATTCTTCTCAGGTTGGCTATTCCAGGAGGAATTGGCGCGTTCTTAGGGGCCACATTCCTTACATTTATTGATCTTTCAAGTTCTAAGGTATTTATCTCAACGCTCTTACTTTTCTTAGGTTTCTTACTTCTCTACCGCAATGTATTTAAGACCGAACCACAAACTAATTTGTTAGAGATAAAAAATCCGCGTTTCCTCACCTACCTTGGTTTCACTGGTGGATTTGTTGATGCATCAGGTGGTGGAGGTTGGGGCCCAATTGTTACGCCAACTCTGATGACAACGACAACAACTGAACCTCGTAAAGTTATCGGAACAGTGAGCGCAGCAGAATTTGTCGTTGCACTTTCTGCTTCTGCCGGATTCTTGGCACAGATTGGGCGCATTGATATTAATTGGTCAACAGTTGGCGGATTGGCACTTGGTGGAGTCATCGCCGCCCCAGTTGCAGCGCGCCTAGTTGGCCGTTTACCCGCAAAGTATCTTGGAATTATCGTGGCGGTAGGAATTATCGTATTGAATGCAATTCAGATTATTCGTGCGTAAAACTCGCTGAAACACGCATTAGTTGCAAGTTTTTACCACTTCATAGATAATTGGTTTGCGTTCATTCGCAAAACCAAAGGAGAGTACTTCTCAAACGGTTTCTAAATCAGAAACATTTGCCGTACAGCTTTACAATGACTACACAAGCAGCGATCCAATCGCAACATGCAGCAACACACCGATACGTACCGTCCACATCAACTCCAGTTTCGCCAGAAAAAGTAGCTTCTGTACTTAAGGCTGAATGGGAATTATTCACACAAGGCACCAAAGCATCTGAGACTGAGAGCAAGCGGGCATTTAACTCACTGCCACTTGGCGTCACCTCTAGCTTCCAGCACTGGGATCCCTACCCGATCTCCATCTCATCGGCCAAGGGCGCATATATGACCGATGTCGACGGTCGCCAATTACTCGACCTCTCTATGGGCTTTGGCGCAATGCTCGCCGGCCACCTGAACCCAATTGTGATTGAAGAGATTGAAGCCTCCCTGAAGCAAGGCATGCTCTTCGTGACTCCTTCCCCGACCTCAACTGATGCGGCAGAGCGAATCTGTAAGCGCTTTGGAATCGACCAAGTTCGATTTACCAATTCAGGCACCGAATCAACAATGTATGCCGTCCGCGTTGCCCGCTCTGCGACCCAGAAGATGGGCATTCTAAAAATTGAGGGTGGCTACCACGGTAGCTATGACCCATTTGTAGTTTCTTCCAAGCCACCGGTTGCAGAAGCTGGAGACGCTGAAGAGCCAACTCCTTATATTGACTCAAATCTGGTGCCCGGAGATATCTATGTCGTTCCATTTAATAACATTGAAGCACTCGAGCGTATGTTTGCAAGCAACGCAAATAAAATTGCCTGCTTCATCGTCGAGCCTGTTCTAGAGAACATTGCGATTGTTCTTCCTGATGCAGGTTATCTCGAGCGAGTTCGTGAACTCTGCGATCAATACAACGTAATCCTGATCTTTGATGAAGTTAAAACTGGACTCACAGCGGGTGCACACGGTGCATCTGCTCGACTTGGCGTAAAGCCAGATCTCATCACTCTTGCAAAATCTATAGGTGGCGGACTTCCACTTGCCGCCTTCGGTGGCAAGAAGAAATACATGGACTTTGTCAGCAACGGAAAAATGGCACACTTTGGAACTTTTAACGGTAACCCGCTTGCAATGGCAGGTGTTCGCGCCATAGATCGTATTTGTACTGATGAGGCACTTGCAGCAGCTGAAGAGTTGAACCTGCAGGCACTTACACGCATCGGTCAGATTATCGATGAATACCAACTTCCAGCACACACTGTCGGTTTTGGTGTGAAGGGCTGCGTTACCTGGTCAACAACACCAGTTCGCAACTATCGTGACTATAAAGCATCTGACTTTGGTATCGCAGAAGCGCACTGGTTATTTGCCCTCAACCGCGGAATCATCACTCCGCCAGGACTTGATGAGCAATGGTTAATTTCACTGGCGCATGGCCAGGCTGAAATTGATTTACTAGTTGAAGATTTCCGCGAGTTTGCGAAGGCAATAAGAGCGTAAAGAAGAAAAGCCCCGAGTGTGAAAGGCACTCGAGGCTTAACTTGTGCGCGCGAAGGGATTCGAACCCCTAACCTTCTGATCCGTAGTCAGATGCTCTATCCGTTGAGCTACGCACGCCTATTAAATTGTGTATTGCGAAAACGAATACTACAGGCTTTTCTCGCTACTGAAAAACGCTTAAAACGAGCAGAAATTAATGCTTAACTGCGCCAACTTTGATTCAGTGGGCGTCCCTCTGCATAACCAGAGGCAGATTGAATTCCCACAACCGCGCGGTCTGCAAACTCTTCTAGGTTCTTAGCACCTGCGTACGTGCAAGAAGAACGAAGTCCAGAAATGATTTCATCGATGAGGTCTTCAACTCCTGGACGAATTGGATCAAGGAACATTCGGGAAGATGAGATGCCTTCTTCAAAAAGTGATTTCCGTGCTCTATCGAATGCGTCCTCTTGTGAAGTGCGTGCACTCACTGCGCGCTTTGATGCCATTCCAAATGATTCTTTATACGCGCGCCCTGAACTATCACGCATTAAATCTCCAGGTGATTCATATGTGCCAGCAAACCAAGAACCAATCATTACTTGCGATGCTCCAGCGGCGAGCGCCAGTGCAACATCACGAGGATGGCGTACTCCGCCATCGGCCCAGACGTGTGCACCTAACTTTTTTGCCTCGGTAGCACATTCAAGAACTGCTGAAAACTGTGGTCGGCCAACACCTGTCTGCATGCGCGTTGTGCACATGGCACCTGGTCCTACACCCACTTTAACAATGTCCGCACCTGCTGCCACTAAATCGCGAACACCATCGGCGGTAACAACATTGCCGGCAACGATTGGTACTCCAAGGTTAAGTTTCTTAATGCTCTGCAGCGCTTCGATCATCTTCTTCTGATGACCATGGGCGGTATCAACGACAAGTACGTCAGCTCCTGCCGCAACTAACTTTGCCGCTTTATCAGCTACATCGCCGTTAATTCCTACGGCTGCCGCAATACGTAATCTGTTCTTCTTATCAATTGCTGGCGTATACAACGTTGCGCGTAGTGCACCTACTTTGGTAACTATGCCAACGAGGTCACCTTTTGCCGAAACTACTGGGGCGACAGTGCGCAGGCGCTCATGCAGGAAATCAAACGCCTGACGCGGATCTAAGGTCTCAGGCATGCTTGTTAGCTCTTGTGTCATTACCTGGCTGAGTTGAGTAAAGCGATCAACGCCTGCTAAATCTTCCTCAGTCACGATTCCCACAGGCTTTGTGCCATCAACGATGATGATGGCCCCATGTGCTCGCTTATGAATAAGTGATGCGGCATCAGCCACAGTCTCTTTGAGAGTCAACGTGATGGGAGTTTCAAAAAATGTATGGCGAGCTTTTACCGATGCAATGACCTCTGCAACAACAGGAATTGGAATATCTTGTGGAATGACAACCAGGCCACCACGTCTTGCTACCGTCTCTGCCATGCGTCGACCGGCAATTGCTGTCATGTTTGCAACAACAAGCGGGATTGTTGTGCCACTGCCATCGCGTGAAGAAAGATCTACCTCTAAACGGCTAGTAAGTTCAGAATGGCTTGGAACCATGAATACATCGTCGTAAGTCAGATCATAAATCGGCTGGTTGATAAATCGCACGTACTACAGCCTACCGAGTCTTAAGAGCTCCTCGCGATCAACGGCCTTGCGACGCGGTTTACCCAGCGGTTCACCTGCTGCTACTTCAGCCTGATTTATTACCTGCCAATGAGCTTGGGTGACAACTCTGTTATGTGTAATTACATCGGTGATATCACCCGCGCTCTTGGGAGTAGTTAAATCATCGACTAGTAATTTCATGACATCTGCTGCATCTGACTTATTTGTGCCAATCACACCTGACGGACCACGCTTAGCCCAACCAACAACATAGACGTTCTCATGTACTCGACCATCAGTATTTACTACCTTGCCCTTCTCATAGGGCACACCCGCTAGCGCTGTTGCTTCATAACCAATGGCGGTAATCACTAGGCCACACTTAATACTAAATATCTCATCACTGCCCGTCTTCTGAAATACAACCTCTTCAACGCGGCCAGCGCCTTTAATCTCAATCGGGGTGGCTAGAAATTGGAAGGTAATCGTGCGCTCGTGGTTGGTCGTTTCTTTTTCAGCAATCAATAACATGGCATCAAGATTGCTCTTCACATCTTTTGCAGGTTCAGCTCCTGCACGTGAAATAGCATCGGAAATATCTGATTTACTCATCATGACATTGGTATGTTCAAGTTTTGGCAGATCGCGAAGTTCAGGTGATGTGAAGGCGGCATGCTCGGGTCCACGGCGAGCACTGATTACTACCTTGCGCACGGCACTTGCTTTAAATGAATCAATTGCGTGATCTGCAGTATCAGTTGGATCGAGTTCACTGGGCTCCAGCGCCAAAATCCGGGCAACATCCATAGCAACATTGCCGGCGCCAATGACAACGGCCGTATCGGAACTCAAATCAATAGTGTGATCTTTGAAATCTGGGTGGGAGTTGTACCAAGGCACAAAGGTGGCCGCAGACATGGAGCCTGGTAGATCTTCTCCAGGAATGCCAAGCTTCTTGCCAACTGCAGACCCGGTAGCGATTATGACCGCGTCGTACTTCTCTTTGAGTTGTTCAATCGTCAGATCTGAGCCGAGTTCAACATTGGCAAATAGCCTAAAGCCTGGTTCAACAGCAATTTTCTCAAATACTTTCGATACGGTCTTAATCTTTGGATGATCCGGGGCCACACCACTACGCACTAAACCCCAAGGCGTTGGTAAACGTTCAATCATGTCAATAGAAAATTGAAGTTCATCGCTCTGCAAGTTTTGCAGACCTTGGGCTGCAAAGTAGCCAGCAGGACCTGCGCCGACGATTGCTACCTTAAATCTTGACATTGATGCCCAGTTTCTTACTCAGTTAGGAAATTCGCAAATTTGCACGGTGGGATTTAGTAGGGGCGGTAGAAGAACGAACTACTAAACGTGGCTGGAATTCAATGCGTTGATGAACATGGCGCTCGGGGTTTTCGCACTCTGAAATAATCAATTCAGCCGCTGCAAAACCGAGTTCATAAGCGGGTTGTGATATTGAAGTGAGGGGAACGTTGGCGCTGCCCGCAAAATCTATATCGTCATATCCGATAACAGAGACATCTTCTGGGACCGAAATATTTTTTTCGCGCAACGCGCGGATGGCACCGAGTGCGATCAAGTCATTGCCACAGATGATTCCTGTGAAATCAACACCTGATTCAATCTTCTTCATCATCGCATCGTATGCATTTGAAGCGCTCATAGAATCCAGGCGAAGTTCCATAATCTGAGGGAGTTGGTTAGCCGGGATTTCTTTCATAGAATCTCTAATTCCGGTGTTGCGATCGGCAACTTGTGGAATATCTTCACTTCCGGTGAGCAATAAAATTTTGCGGTGCCCTAGTTCGTGTAGGTGAGTGAGAGCTAGCGAACCACCATATGAATCGTTCACTGCAACGCTACATGCTTGCAAACCGAGCGCAGGACGATCAACTAGAGCCAAGCGAATTCCCTTTTCGGCAACTTTTGCCAGAGCCCTAATAGTCTCTCTAGCTGGTGTAATCAAAATTCCTTCTACATTTTGAGCGCTGAGTACCTCTAAATACTGGCTCTCTTTATCAGTGCTCTCATCTGTATTGCATAAAATCACAACGTACTTTGCGGCAAAGGCAGCATCGTTTACACCCATGGCTAGCGCAGTAAAGAATGGATTAGAAATGTCAGGGACAATTAATCCAATTACGCGATTTCGTCCAGCGCGCAGATTGCGGGCGGATGCATTCGGAACAAAGCCCATTTCTTCAATAACTTTTTGCACTTTACGCAGAGTCAGTGGTGCCAATACCTCTGGGCGATTAATCGCATTAGAGACGGTGCCCAAAGAGACGCCGGCGGCTTTGGCCACATCTCTGATACTTGCCACAAAGATCTCCCTAGAATTGAACAAAATCTATTGAACACTTGAAACGATACAGGATTTAGAGCGAGTCTGGCTACTTTGCCTTTTGAACAGATTCGCTTTTCGCGCTCAATTGACGCCTTTAAACTCAATGAATAGCCTTAGCTAACTGCTTAAAACGGTTCAAGGAGAATTCTATGGAGAGAGTCGCATTTCGTCTCAAAGTTCGTAAAGAGATGATGAATGAGTATGTGCGCAGACATACAGAAGTCTGGCCCGAGATGCTCGACGCTCTTCGCTCTACTGGTTGGACCAACTACTCCATCTTCCTCGATCGTGCTGATGGCTCACTTTTTGGATATTTCGAAACACTTAATTTAGAGGCGGCGCTAGCAGGGATGGGAAAGACTGAGATTAACGAGAAATGGCAGAAAGATATGGCGCCATTCTTTGAAAATCTTGAAGGCGTTAATGCAGATCAGGGATTTATCAAGCTTGAGCAAGTCTTTTTTCTTCAATAAATTCTATTACATCCACTACTAGAGGAGCACGGCATGGCATCAAAGGCGGACGTTAAGAAAGTTCTTGACCGACTACAAATCGAAACTCCATCATGGGCATACGGAAATTCTGGAACACGATTTAAAGTTTTTGGTCAACCGGGTGTTCCTCGTGATCCTTTTGAAAAAGTAGAAGATGCCGCACAGGTACATAAGTACACCGGTGCTGCTCACAGCGTTGCCCTACACATTCCTTGGGACAAGGTTGAGGATTACGCAAAATTTGCCAAGCACGCAAAAGATCTAGGTGTGGTGCTTGGAACAATTAACTCCAATACCTTCCAAGACGATGATTACAAGCTGGGGTCAGTCTGTCATCCCGATAAGAAGATTCGCGAGAAAGCAGTCCGCCACCTTCTAGAGTGCATTGAAATCATGGATATCACTGGGTCGCAAGATTTGAAGTTGTGGTTTGCAGATGGCACCAACTATCCGGGCCAAGACAACATCAGCTCTCGTCAAGATCGTTTATCTGAATCACTTCACGAAACTTATAATCATCTCAAAGGCAATCAGAGAATGCTTGTTGAATACAAGTTCTTTGAGCCTTCTTTCTACACCACTGATATTCCTGACTGGGGAACTTCCTACGCTCACTGTCTACAACTTGGCGAGCGTGCAATGGTCTGCGTTGATACTGGACACCATGCGCCTGGAACAAATATTGAATTCATCGTGGCCTTCTTACTTCGAGCAAAGAAGCTTGGTGCATTCGATTTCAATTCACGTTTCTACGCTGATGATGATTTGATTGTTGGAGCCGCAGATCCGTTCCAGTTATTCCGCATTCTGCACGAAGTTAACATCAACGGCGGATTCGACATCGGAACGCCCGTTTCATTTGTGCTAGATCAATGCCACAATATCGAGGCGAAAATTCCTGGGCAAATTCGCTCAATTCTCAATGTTCAAGAGGCTGCTGCAAAGGCGCTATTAGTTGACCAGAGTGCACTTAAAGCTGCGCAAGCTGCAGGTGATGTGCTTGAGGCAAACGGTGTCCTGATGGATGCCTATAACACTGATGTCCGTCCGCTTCTTGAAGAGTGGCGCAGCGATAAGGGAATTGATCCCAATCCTATGAAGGCATTTAAAGCCTCTGGTTATCTAAAGAAAATTGCTGACTCACGAGTCGGCGGCAATCAAGCTGGGTGGGGTGCATAATTAAAAAGCTATCTGAGTTAACTCCTGCAGTAAACGAACTGATTTCTCGTTCTAATCGTTTAGGTGCTGACCCGAAGGTGACTAACTACGCCGGTGGCAATACCTCTGCGAAGGCAACGATTACTGATCCAATTTCCGGTAAGCCAACCTCGCTTATCTTCGTAAAGGGTTCCGGTGGTGATCTCGGTACTCTCAAAGAAGAAGGAATAGCAGTTTTATATACCGATAAAGTTCATGAGCTTAAGAATGTTTATCCTGGTGAGCAACGCGAGGATGAAATGGTTGCACTATTTGATTACTGCCTCTTCGGTAAAGGTGGAGCAGCACCGAGCATTGATACTTCGATGCACGGTTTGGTAGATAAGTTACATGTTGATCATTTACATCCAGATTCCATCATTGCCTTTGCCACCTCCGCCGATGGTCCTGCCATCACCAAGAAATGTTTTGGGGATGAAATTCTCTGGGTGGATTGGCGCCGACCTGGGTTTCAACTTGGATTGGATATTGCAAAGATTGCCGCAGAGAACCCGAGCGCTAAAGGGTGCATTCTCGGTGGCCATGGCTTAACAACATGGGCTGATACTTCTGATGAGTGCGAGAAGCGCTCACTTGATGCCATAAAGAAGGCAGAAGATTTCATTAAGGCAAATGGCAAATCAGAACCATTTGGTGCAAGTATCGCTAAGTACAAGGCGCTTGCGGAAGCAGAACGTAGGGCACGCGCCGCACAACTCTCTCCAATACTGCGAGGCGTGGCTTCACAGGATGCACGCATGGTTGGTCACTTCACCGACTCAGATGTAGTTTTAGATTTCATCGCCAGCCAGTCACTGCAAAAACTCGCTGCCTTAGGCACATCATGTCCTGATCACTTCTTACGTACCAAGGTCTCCCCTATGGTCCTTGATACAGAGCCAGGTGCTGATCTTGAGCAAGTAACCGCTCGTATTCGCACTTTGCATGAGGAGTATCGCGCGAGTTACTCGGCTTACTACAACCGTCATGCAACCAAGGAATCTCCGGCAATACGTGGGGCAGATCCACTCATTATTCTGGTTCCAGGAATCGGCATGTTTTCTTACGGCAAAGATAAGCAGACAGCTCGTGTTGCAGGAGAGTTTTATGTCAACGCCATCAATGTGATGCGTGGAGCTGAAGCTCTCTCAACATATGCACCAATCTCAGAACTCGAAAAGTTTCGCATCGAATACTGGGATCTTGAAGAAGCAAAGCTTCGTCGCATGCCTAAGCCCAAGGCACTTGCCGGACAAATCGCACTTGTGACAGGTGGTGCATCAGGAATCGGACGCGCAATTGTTCAGCGCTACTTTGATGAGGGTGCTTGTGTTGCAATTGCAGACCGCGATCTAGAAGGTGCAAAGAAGCTCATAGCTGAAATGGGTAATTCTGAGCGATTACTCGCCGTGGGTGTCGATGTCACACTTGAAGATCAAGTTGCTGCTGCAGTAAATGCCACAACACTGGCATTCGGTGGAATAGATATCTTGGTCAACAATGCCGGGCTCTCACTCTCTAAATCTTTAGTTGATACAACTGTTAGTGACTGGGATCTTCAACATAATGTGATGGCTCGTGGTTCATTCTTATTCTCACGCGAAGTTGCAAAGGCAATGATTGTGCAGAAGATGGCTGGAAATATTCTCTACATTGCTTCAAAGAATGCCGTCTTTGCCGGTCCTAACAATGTTGCATACGGCGCGACCAAGGCAGATCAAGCTCATCAAGTGAGATTGCTAGCTGCTGAGCTCGGTGAGTATGGAATTCGGGTTAATGGAATTAACCCAGACGGTGTTGTGCAAGGTTCTGGAATTTTCGCTAGTGGATGGGGCGCAAATCGCGCTGCCGTCTATGGCGTTGAAGAAGAGAAGCTTGGTGCGTTCTATGCCCAGCGCAGCATCTTAAAACTTGAGGTCCTTCCTTCCCACATTGCTGCAGCGGCATTTGCATTTGTTGCAGGAGATTTACCACTGACAACAGGGTCACATATCCCGGTTGATAGCGGTGTAGCGAGTGCATTCCTGCGCTAACTATGGCTTCTTACGCAGCGATTGATTTAGGTGCAACCAGCGGCCGTGTGGCAGTTGGGACTATTTCGGATGGAAAAATCTCCTTCGAAGTTATTCACCGTTTTACCAATGACCCCATTGATGATCCTGTAGATGGTCTTCTTTGGAACTGGTCCAAGCTTCAAGAAGAAGTTCTTGTAGGGCTGAATATGGCGGCGAAGAAATATCCCTTAACATCAGTGGCCGTTGATTCTTGGGGTGTGGATTACCAACTTCTTAATAGCGATGGATCGCTTAACAAAAGAGTTTTTTCCTATCGAAATTTACGACTCGAAGGAGTTATGGAAGATACGACCAAGCTAGTTGGCAAAGAGCGAATCTATAAAAGTACTGGAATCCAATTTCTCACCTTTAACACAATTTATCAATTAATCGCTGGGCTCTCAATTGATGAATTTGATGGTGCTTTTCAATTTCTAATGCTTCCCGATGCACTTAATTATTTCCTCTGCGGGAGTGCGACGCAAGAGGTAACTAATGCATCTACTACTCAATTACTTAATCCCATAACGCGCGATTGGGATTGGGATTTGATTGCAGAATTAGATCTCCCCAAGAGAATTTTTCCCGCACTCCATGAAGCGGGAGCATTTTTAAGCAAGATTAAGGGCCATGGAGAACTCGACGGGATTCAAGTGGTGGCAGTGGGTTCACACGACACCGCATCGGCCGTTGCAGCCGTACCCATGACTCATCCGGAGAAATCCATTTACATCTCAAGTGGAACATGGTCTCTGGTTGGTTACGAGAAATCGCAAGCAAATACTTCCAATGAAGCATTTGAAATCGATTTAACAAATGAATTAGGTGTGCAGGCAACTGTGCGGTCCTTGCGTAATGTGGCTGGAATGTGGTTGCTATCAGAATGTCAGCGAGACTGGGCTGCCCAAGGATTAGATATTAAGGTCGAAGAACTCGTTGCCGCGGCGCAGAAGGTGCCTGCCAATTCCTTTCTTATCAATCCTAACGATCATATCTTTTTGGCTGCCGGAAACATGGTCGGCCGTATTGCCGAGTATTGCATTGCAAATAACGCACCAGTTCCCAATACTCCGGCGGAGTATGCACGTTGTATTTTTGACAGTTTGGCTGCTGCTTATGATCAGATAATTTCTGATTTTGAAGAGGTGGAAGGCCATTCATTTGATCTCATTTATGTAGTGGGTGGAGGCAGCGCCAATGATTTCCTCAATCAATTGACCGCTGATGTCACCAGAAAGAAAGTTATTACTGGCGCAGTAGAAGCTACTCTCCTAGGAAATATAGGTATGCAGGCTATTGCTGCTGGAGAAGTCTCGGGCTTAGCGCAACTACGTGAAATGATTTCAGCATCGATTACCCAGAGGATTTTCCTTCCTTCGTAAGCCCGCTGCCTCTAGACTAAGCAACATGCGTTCATTGCTCTGCGTGCCTGCTAGCCAGCCAAAGATGGTGGAAAAGGCTCTGACGCTCGATTGCGATCAGATAATTCTTGACCTGGAAGATTCTGTTACGCCCGCAGATAAAGTAGCGGCTCGCGCATACCTTAAGGATTTTCTGAGCAAAGTTGAGAGTAAAAAGAAAATTTCACTCCGTGTTAATGAACTCTCAAGCACCTTTGCCAAAGCCGATATTGATCTCATCTGTGGTTTTAATCCACAACCTCTTAGTTCAGTTATTCTTCCTAAAATACATAGCCTGGAGGACGTAAAGAGCTGGGCGGCTAAACTTCCGGCCAATATGCAACTTGAAGTACAAATTGAAAGTGCGATGGGGCTCATCAATGCGCCACAGATTGCATCTCATCCGCAAGTGATCTCCCTTGCCTTTGGGCCAGCAGATTTCATGGCTTCAGCAGGAATGCCAAGTAGTAATCCTGGAACTCCTTGGGCGGAAGCAGCCAACGCACTGCAATGGCCGCTGATGCAAGTTGTGATTGCAGCGCATGCGCACGCAAAGACTGCCTACGATGGGCCTTACTTTCAAATCACCGATGATGCCGGCCTCTCAAGCTCTGCCCGCACCGCCCGCGCTTTAGGTGTTGATGGGAAATGGGTGATTCATCCAAATCAAATCGCTCTGGTCAATGAGGCATTTACACCGAGTCCGGCAGAGATTGCACATGCAAAAGAAATTATTGCCGCATTTAACGCATCATCAGGTGCTACTAATCTCGACGGCCTGATGATTGATGAAGCATCAAAGAAGGTTGCAGAACGTTTATTAGAAAGAGCTGCTCAGATTCACAACTAGCCATTCTTCGACCAGTAAAACCGATGCGCTTTCTAGAAAAACTCACTTCTTCTGGCGATACTTATTAACTACATCCTCGTTGATTTCGATACCTAGTCCTGGCCCGGATGGTGGGTAGACCCAGCCATCTGTATGGGTTAGCGGGGTTGTAACGAGATCATTTTGCATCGGGTTAGCAAGTGGCTTAAATTCGAAGAGCTTAAAGGCCAAACTACTAAAGCTGACCGCAATACTTGCCGCAGAGACGATTGCAGATGACCAAGCGTGAGCGTTGGCCTGTCGCTTTGCTGATTCAATGCGAGAGACAATCTTTGTAAAGCCTGTGACACCTTCTACGCGGCCAGGATCAATACCAAATACATCGCAGGTGCCAGTGGCAATAATTGCCTCATAGCCGGCAACATTCCATTCGCGCTCTCCGTAAGCGATGAGAGTTTTAGTCTTATCGCGAAGTGTTCGATAACCCTCAGGGTCCCAAGCACCGAGTGGTTCCTCAATCCAATCAATGTTGTACTCATCAAATGCCTGCACGCGCTTTACCGCAGTTGCAACATCCCATTTAATTGCATAGCCAAGATCAATAATGAGCTTCTTATCTGGACCAAGTGCTTCACGCATCTGCTTTACATACTCAACATCGCGATCGTGTTCGTATCCAAGATGTGCATTCCCGCGCTTACCAAATCCGACTTTCACTCCTTGCATTCCAGTTGCAAGCCATCCCTTAGCTTGTTCAGCCATTGCCGGAATTGATGAGTCGTGAGCATGACCAGAAGCAATAGCCGGGAGTTTCTCGTGCACAGGTCCGCCGAGTAAATCAAGCAAACTTGCATTCAGAGCCTTACCTTTAAGATCCCAGAGTGCGATATCAATTGCAGAAAGTGCATATGCTGCTAAGCCGCCACGGTATCCATACCACCAATAACGTTCGCGAATTGATGTCCAGATTGCCTGATTATCAACCGGAGACTTTCCGATAACGAACTCGGAGAGTCCCTCTATGAGAGCTGCAACTGCAAAATTTGCTTCTTTAAATTGTGTGATGGATTCACCCCAGCCAACGAGGCCGTCATCGGTAGTGATTTTTACCAGGCAGAGGTATCGCTCAGCATTAAAGTCGTTGGGTTCAGGATATGCGACGGGGATTGGCTCAACTTTTACAATTTTCATAGGAACCCTTTTCGTTGTTGGAAAATATTTCTGCCATATTCCCCGCTGGTATCGTTTCCAGATACTACTCCCAGCATAGAAAAATGGGAAGAGCTAAATGGATAGTGGATAAAAAATTAGAGATCTCAGGGCCAGAGTCCACTACTTGGACATCGTGAGAATCGTTGACCTTCTTTATCGTGCGGTATGTCCACCATCTACGGCTAAGACTATTCCGGTGACCATACTTGATGCGGCCGAAGACAAGTAGACGATTGTCCCGACCAGTTCTTCTGGTTGGCCCAGTCGCCCTAATGGAATATTTCTTGTGAAATATTCAGCGCCTTCTGGATTTAATGAAATTGCCTTCTCCAACATTGGGGTTCGAAAATGAGTCGGCGCAATTGCGTTGACTCGGATTCCCAAGGTTGCCCACTCCATCGCCAAGGTGCGCGTAAGAGAGTTAATCCCACCTTTGCTGGCAGAATAATTCGCAATCCCGGTTGTGATTCCTACCAGGCTTGCAACTGAGGAGATGAAAATCATCGAACCTTGCACTTTAGCCTTAATCATCTCTGCTGCAGCGAGGCGCACAAGGTTCCATGATCCGGTTAAATTGACATCAATAACATCTTGCCAATCCTTATCTAGCATTTCAACGGCAGTACCACGCCGATTTATTCCAGCCGCCGCAACGACAATTTCTGGAACTCCAAATTTCTCGATTAATTGTTCTAAACAAATTGCGAGCGCAGCTGTATCTCTCACATCGGCAACAAGCGGAGTTGCGATTCCACCCTGAGAAATAATTTCATCACAGACTTCTTGTACTTGATCTGAAGCAAAATCGAGGGCTCCTACTTTTGCGCCGCGAGCAGCTAAACCAATGGCGATTGCTCTTCCCAGTCCGTTTCCAGCACCTGAAATCAGCACGATTTTGCCTTGCACAGAGAACATTGGGTCAAAAGAATCGGTCATGCTATTGCACCTCGAAATAGTTCCATCCCTCTTACTCCGACCGGAATCCGCCAGAGTCTTCCTTCCATGGGTTCAGCAACTGAAATAGTGTCAATATCGCCAAAATCGGTGATGATTAAGTTTTCACCTTCGAAGACGCAATTGAGTGGAACGCCCCCAGTTTTAAGAAAATCAATATAAGTTCCGTCTGGCTTAATGATGTCTACACCTCCACCTGTATAAGTAGTAATCCATAGATTTTCATTTACATCAATTTTCAAACCATCAGGAACGTGACCTTCAGGTAACTGCGCAATCTTCTCTGATTTCCCACCTGGACGCAATCGATATACACCGCCTTCATATGAATCTACCCAAACAATGGTGCCACCCGCTTCTGCAACAATGCCATTGGGGAACGCTGCGGGAATCTCATCTAAAAGTTCGCCAGTGCCATCAGGATTTACCGCAAATATGCGTCCCAGTCCTCTATCTTCAGGGTCGTAATCTGCTGGATCTGTAAAGTAAAGTCGTCCATCAGGTCCAAAGCTCAAATCATTTGGGGCTTGTAATTTATATCCATCAATTTGCTCAACAATGATTTCGACGCTGCCATCTGGCCAAGCCTTCTGGATAGAAGGTACTGACATAACTTTGGCTCTCCATGTACCAGCCGTGCCACCATTTTGCGTTATATATACAGCTCCATCTGAACCTAGCCTGCAAGCATTCGGTCCACCACCACAGTTCGCGTAATCATGAATTCCTCGTGTCGGTGACCAAGCAATAATTCTACTTGTAAATGTTTCTACCATCACGATACGGCCATCAGGCAAAATGTCAGGACCTTCTGGATGACCTAGCCCTGTTGCGAGTGTTTCAATATCTGCTTTCACGTTTTCTCTCTCATTAGAAACCTGCTCATAGAAACCTTTCCATAAGCATAGACTGTGCAGGAATGGCGTCAATAGAGCAGATGGGAATTCCTCCCTCTTTTAAACTCTTCTTAAGTCAATTAACATGAAAATTAGGTATTTAGTTCACGGGCTAGGTAGGCAACTGCCTGCGCTGCAACTTCTTTCACCTCTAGATCAGTAAATAGATTTGATATCTCTGCAACTACAGGAGAGCTAAAGTTCTTTTCTTTCAACACCTTCATGCAATTCATTAAACCAACATCTCCAGATCCAAAGAATTGACTTGGCCACCATCCAGTGGGGTGTTCATGACCTTCAATTTTCCTGACATCTTTTGCCTGAATCATAAATACCTTATCAAGATTGAAATCTCTCAAAAGTTGCTCTGGATTTTCTCCCACTCGAAAGACATTTGCTAAATCCAAACACATCCCTAGATAGGGAGAATTGAACTCTTTGATAAATTCCATGAGTTGAACGGCTAGAAAGTCTGCATGATTTTCAATAGATATCTTGATCCCAAAATTTTCAGCCGCTACCAGCATTGACTTCACAAGGGGTCGAAGCGTCTCTAACCGTTCTTGCACCGGCATATCAAAATTCCAATGATTGCCCAGCACAATCCGCATCTGCGGAAGTCCTAATTCATGGGATACCTGCAGGAAATACAAGGCATCAAATAACATCTCTGGTTTGCGCCCGCCATCGAATCCGTTTGGATGGCCCCAGGTGAAGACCACGGTGCGGTTGGGTTTTGCCAACCAGTTCTTGATATCTGCTTTGAAGGTATCAATCTCGTTTTTTAAGTAGACGGTCTGCAGCGAGACGAAAGAGACTCCTTGTTGATCTGCAAAGTCAAAGAAATCCTTTAGCTTCCACTGTTCCTGAGAAGGCTCTTCCCACTTAGTGATCTCGCCAAAGAATCGATGGAAGGTGTAGCTATCGATACCAACGTTGGTAGCGACTTCGTCTTTCACCGAGAGAGCCATCCGCCATCCACGGGAAGAATTACTCCATGTAGGTAATCTGCTGCGTGGGAAGCTAAAAACAGGGTCGGTCCAACGAGGTCTTCTGGGTTGCCCCATCGCCCACTTGTTAAGCGAGCTAATACACTCTTTTCTCTCTCAGGATCCTTCCACACATGTTGATTGAGTTTGGTTTTGATATATCCAGGAGCAATCGAGTTCACATTTACTCCGTGGGGCGCCCATTCATTGGATAAGGCCTTAGTAAGTTGGCCAACCCCACCTTTACTCGCGGCATATCCAGCAACATTTAATCCACCTTGGAATGTCAGCATGCTCGCATAAGTAATAATTTTTCCAGATTTTCGCTTAATCATCTCTGGCGCAACTGCCTGTGCTAAACGGAAGGTCGCAGTTAAGTTCACTTGAATCTGCGCCGACCATGCATCAAGGGTCAGGTCGATGGCAGGTCCTGGCATGGCGTTGCCATGTGCCAACACCAAAGTGTCAATCTGACCTAGCGCTTTTGTTGCCTGCGCGACTGCGCTTAGGCATGAATCATCTGATAGGAAATCAGCAATCACATAAGTTAAGTTCCCACCAAATTCAGAGTATTTCTGCTGTGAAATTTTCACCGCATCCTCGTCGCGAGCCAACACGCAAACATGAGCTCCGGCTCGGAGAAAACCCTCGACTAGTGCAGAACCTATTCCACCTGTACCGCCAGTGAGTAAAACTTTAGATCCAGTGATACCGAATAGTGATTCCATTAAATTTCCACCTTAAATATATTGACTTTTCTATGGGTGTGCTGTGAAATAGACTGTAGCGGTTTATGTAACAATATTAAATAGGTGTTTTGGTAATTTTTCGAAAGAACTAACTAACTCGGGGAGTGGGGCGTCCATGTGGCGAAGTGATTCAGGATTAACGGGTAAAAGTGTTGTTGTTACTGGAGCCGCAGGTGGAATTGGCAAGGCAGTTGTCCAAGGATTGGCAGAAGCTGGGGCTCACGTTCTTCTCGTTGATATCCCCGGATCCCCAGTTGAGGAGATAATTTCTGGCTTGGCAGGCACGGGGCATAAGTCACTTCAACTAGATTTATCGCAACTAGCCAATCACAAAGGTATTTTTGAGCTCGCGCAAGAGATGGCGCCCATGGCTGCTTTTGTTCACTGTGCAGCAGTTTTGCGCCGGCGCTCAACTGTGGATGAGATAACAGAAGATGATTGGGATTTCCAAATTGATACCAATTTAAAAGCAACCTTCTTCTTAAACCGCACCGCCCGAGATTCATTCCGGAACGCCGGCACAAAGGGTTCCATCGTTAACTTTTCCTCTCAAGGTTGGTGGACCGGTGGCTTCGGTGGTTCAGTTGTATACGCCGCCAGTAAAGGTGGAGTTGTCACAATGACTAAAGGTCTTGCTCGCTCATTTGCACCAGATGGGGTGCGCGTCAATTCGGTCTCTCCTGGTGGAGTCGATACACAGATGATGGTGGGTAATCAAACTCCAGAAGCTTTAGCAGGATTCGTTTCAATGATTCCACTTGGCCGCCTTGCTACGCCAGAAGAGCTAGCAGGTCCAGTGATATTCCTAGCTTCAGATGCTTCTTCTTACATCACCGGGGCTGTGCTTAACGTCTCCGGTGGACAATTAATGTATTAATTGGGTCTGTGTGGGGCGGAATTTCTAATTGGTGGCCTTTCTCCATTAAATCGGATTGGGACCCCCGGGATCTTCTTTACCTTACTTGTCTCATCAGGGTAAGGCAGCAGTATCTCCACTGCTTGCGCCTGTAGATCATTTAACAAATCTTCGGGCTTGGAAACGCGATCTACGGGAACTCCCTGTCTACCAAGATGTTCGGCCCAATGCTTAGCGCCCTGGGTTACCAAGACCTTTTCTAGCTCAATTCGAAGTAGCGCTGCATTCGCAACTCGGCTGGTATTAGTCACAAATTGTGGGTTCGTAATCAAATCTTCGCGATGGAGTAAGACACACAACTTAGAAAAAATATTATCGTTGCCCACTCCAATGCAGATGTCTCCATCAAGTGTTTGATAGAGACCATAAGGACCAAAAGCTGGGTGACTTGCTCCAAATCTTTCAGAAGGCTTCCCACTCAGTTGGAACGCGGAAAGGTGATAACTCACCCACGACGCACCTGTCTCATAGAGCGAAGTTTCTACTACCGAACCTAGCCCGGTTTCAGCGCGTTTAACTAAGGCAGCCAAAACTCCAATAGCTAGCCACATCCCGGCGCCCATATCGAGTACTGAGACACCGGCTCGAACAGGTTTTCCGTGAGGTTCGCCGGTAACATGCATGATTCCGGTTCGCCCCTGCAAGGTGGCGTCATATCCAGGCACAGATGAATCTGGTCCGCTGCTGCCATAAGAAGATAAATTGCCAAAAATCAACCCTGGTTTTATCTTCATCAGTTCATCTGGGGTCAGATGCATCGCCGTTAAACGCTCCGGAAGAAAATTAGTCAGAAAGACATCGGTATCAGCCAAAAGCTTTTTCAGCTCTGCCTGACCTTCTGCCGATTTGAGATCGATACTGATTGCAGATTTGTTCCGATTCACAATATGAAAATAGGCTGATCTATCTCCATCTTGCGGTGTCATAGTTCTCGAGGCATCACCTGCCGGAGTCTCCACTTTAATTACCTCTGCGCCCAAATCAGCCAGAATTGCCCCACCAAAAGGACCAGCAATGTTAGAGGTTGCATCTAGGACCTTTAAGCCCGAGAGCGGCAAGTGCTCAAATAGTGATTTGTTGTACATGTGAAGCTATTGACTCCTATGGTGGGAAAGTTATATTCTGACATGGTATCGTTTCCATAGGCTTGAGTAAAGCAAAATGTAAACAAAATAGGATTTATCCTTGTGAAGGGTTATAAGAAATGACTGAACAGGTCCTTGAGAGCGGCACAAAGGAAATCCGTTTTCGCCAAGCAATAGCAACGGCGCTGGCAGATGAGATGAGAGCCGATAAGTCAGTAATGATTTTCGGCGAAGATGTGGCAGTAGCTGAAGGGCCATTTAAAACTTCAGAAGGTCTGCTTCAGGAATTTGGACCCCTTCGCGTTCGAGATACTCCCATCTCTGAGATGGCATTCACGGGCGCCGCAGTCGGAGCAGCAATCATGGGAATGCGCCCAGTTGTTGAAATTATGTTTATGGAATTCTTAGGGGTCGCACTCGATCAGCTCGTTACTGAAGCGGCAAAGATGCGTTACCTCAGTAATGGCATGTTATCTGTACCGATGGTCGTGCGTGCTTCTTGTGGATCTGGTTTAGGTTTTGGTAGCCAGCATTCGCAAACTCTTGAAAACTGGGTAAGTGCAACCCCAGGATTAAAAGTAATCACTCCTAGCGATGCTCAGTCGGCATACAGTTTGCTTCGAGCAGCAATTCAAGATCCAGACCCAGTAATGTTTCTTGAAACTAGAGTTCTTTACGCCGATCGTGGACCAGTTGATACCTCATTAAAAATGGAGATCGGTAAGGCGCGAGTTCTGCGTTCAGGAAAAGACATTACTTTGGTATCGATGGGACAAATGGTAAAGGTGTGTCACGAGGCTATTAAGATTTCTGGAATTGATGCCGAACTTATTGACCTTGCGACCATCGTTCCTTGGGACCGCCAAACTGTCCTTGAATCAGTGAAAAAGACTGGTCGTTTGGTCGTGGTTGAAGAAGCTCCACTCAGTGGTGGCTGGGGCTCTGAGATACTTGCTGCAACTACTTCAAAGCTCTTCTCATCACTGAAAGCAGCGCCATTTAGAATCACTACACCTGATGTTCCAGTTCCTTATAGTGGAACTTTGGAAGCAAGATACATTCCAACAGCGCAAGATATAGCTCGCCAACTTACAGAATCATTGAAAAACGGATTAACTCCGAAACAGTGGTGGGAGATTGAAGGTCTAAGCTCATGAGTGCTGAACTAAAACGTCGATCTGCCTTAGCCGGCAATAAAGTTGCTCAGTATGAACGTATGATTGAAATACGTACTTTAGAAGAACAGATAAATGCGCTCTTTGCCTCAGGTGAGATTAGAGGCACGACACATTTGTGTATCGGGCAAGAAGCACTTGCAGTTGGTATGGCATCAGTGCTTCGACCTACAGATATTGTTTCAGCAACGTATCGCGGTCACGGAATTGCACTCGCACTTGGACTTAGCCCGGAATCAGTCTTGGGCGAAATCATGGGTAAGACAGTTGGCTGTTGTGGTGGCGTAGGCGGCTCTATGCACTTAAGCAACATGGAATTAGGACTTCTTCCTACTTCGGCAATTATCGGAGGCGGTATGCCAGTTGCTGCAGGCGCCGCGCTCTCATTCCAAACCCGAGGAACAGATGATGTAGCAGTTGCTGTTTTCGGTGATGGTGCAACAAATATTGGAGCTTTCCATGAAACCCTGAATTTAGCGGCTATCTGGAACCTGCCTATTGTCTTCATTTGTGACAACAATGTTTACGGCGAATACAGCCGCATCGATATCACGACACCGCTGGAAGATTTGCACCTGCGGGGCGAGAGTTATCGCATGCCTCACTATGCAATTGATGGCATGGATATTGCAGCCGTGCAAGAAGGTATTCAAAAGGCTGTAGATCATGCAAGAAGCGGTAAAGGACCAACTTTTATCGAAGCAAAGACTTACCGATTCTCCGGCCACTCTAGAGCCGATTTAGCGCTCTATCGCCCAGAAGGAGAGTTAGAAAAATGGCAAGCACGCGATCCAATTAAATTGACTGAAGAAAAACTAGTCAAAGAGAAGTTAATTGATGCTGCTCAAATTAATAAGATTAAAGAGGAGACTCTTAAGGTAATCGAGGGTGTTGTTGAAGTGTGTAAGAGCGCTCCAAATCCTACTTTGGCTTCAATGTTCCAAAATATCTATACCGATAAGAAAGGTAAATAATGAAAACCAGCGTCAAACTTCCACGACTTGGTGACACAGTGGATGAGGTTTTCCTTTTAAACTGGAAGAAATCAGTCGGTGACCAGGTTGAAGCTGGTGAGATGGTCCTTGAGGTAGAAACTGATAAAGCTTCGGTTGAAGTTCCATCTCCCGTGAGTGGGAAAATTACTGAACTCCTATTTAAGGAGAACGACGCGATAAAAACAGGCGACGTCATTTTTACCTGCGAAACCAATTAAGGGAGATAAAGTGCCAATTATAGAAAAAATCGAGACGATTCCGATAAAGGTACCTCTTAAACACCTCTACAAAGGTTCGTACTACAAGATGCGTAACCGCTGCACAATCATCACAAGAATTACGACATCTGATGGAGTAGTCGGCCAAAGCTATAACGCTGACACAGATGAAGAGCAACACGAAGTCTTAGGCATTATCCATGACGAGATTGTTCCTGCGATTATCGGCATGGACTCGCGCCAGATTGAAAAAGTGTGGCACGCAATGCTTCCCGTTACCTTCGATCAATTGCGCGATCGCGCAATTCCGATGCAATCTATTGCATGTATCGATAGTGCGCTCTGGGATGCATTTGGAAAGCGCGTTAACCAGCCTTTATGGCGCCTATGGGGTGGATTCCGAGATCGGATTCCAATGATTGGAATTGGTGGTTACTACGGTTCCAGTGAAGCTGACTTAGAACGTGAACTTCAATTTTTCAAGGAAGAAACTGGCACAGTTGGTATGAAATTTAAGATTGGGGCAAAACCGCCTGAGGAAGATGCTGCCAGATTAAAGCTAGCTAAGAAAATTGTTGGTGATGATTTTCTATTCGTAGTTGATGCCAATCAGGGATATACCGTTCCGGAAGCACTGGCATTCTTGGCATGCATTGAGGATTCGATTGAGTTGCGTTGGTTTGAAGAGCCAACTCGTTGGCATTCAGATTGGCGCGGGCTTCGTGACATTCGAACTCGTGGAAATGTCAATGTTGCCGCTGGACAAAGTGAGTTCACCAAACTTGGTATGCGCGAGCTAATGGTCAATGATGCAATCGATGTATGTAACTACGACGCATCTTGGGGCGGCGGCCCAACTGAATGGCGCCGCGTTGCAGCTCTTGCCGCCACTTTTGATGTGCAACTAGGTCACCATGAAGAGGCTCAAGTATCATCGCATTTATTGGCATCGGTGCCTCACGGTACCTATACCGAATGCTTCTCCCCAACCCGAGATCCTATTTTCTGGGAGATGCTCGCAAATAAGAAGCCGCTCGATAACGGCAACTTCCTGCTCTCAGAGGAGCCTGGATTCGGCTGGGAGCTAGACGAGGACTTCATTGCAAAATACAGGATTGATAAGAATTAATTCCCTGTAATTTCTTGCAAGCAAGGTAATTCTCCTATAATGCGGTGAACGCATTTACTCCTTTTTAGACTCCACACACCGCAAAAGAAGATAGCCCTGCGAAAGGCAAAGTTTTGAAATCTAAGAAAGTAGCTAGGGTCCGAATCGAGGATGTCGCTGCCCAAGCGGGTGTGGCTATCTCTAGTGTTTCTCGTGTTCTCTCCGGACATAAGTCGGTCTCGGAAACAATGAAAATAAGGGTTGAGAAGGCTGTCAATAACCTTGGATATAGACCTGATCATCTAGCGCAATCTTTGCGTCGTGGAACAACACACACCATCGGATTTATGATCCGAGACATTATGAACCCGTTTTTCTCAACTATCGCGCAAAGTTGTGAAGCAGAGCTACGTAAATCTCATTATTCAATGATTCTTATCAATTCATCGGGCACAGAAGATACTGAAAAGTTAAACTTTGCTATTTTAAAGAGCAGGCGTGTGGACGGCGTCATCGCGTCACTGGTCTCTGAGACATCTGATAGCGTGAAAGAAGACCTCGAATTATTCGGTGCACCAACGGTTCTCCTAGATCGTAAGCTGCCCGGAGTCACAAGTAGCGCCGTACTTAGCGATCATGCATTGGGTGTTAAAAAGGCAGTTGCACACCTTCTTTCACAGGGCCACACTCGCATAGCTTTTATCTCAGGGCCAAAAGATATGTATGTAACAAAGAACCGCTTAGAAGGTTTTAGATCCGCTTATAAAGATGCTGATGAGAAGATTTTTCCTGAGCTCATCCGACTTAAGGACTTTACTGAAAAATATGCCAAGGAAGAAACTTTAAAATTGTTTAAGCTCCCAAAGCCGCCCACCGCTATTTTAACTGGTGGAATTGGAGCTTCCGGTGGAACGTTGCATGCCCTTAAAGAGATCGGCAAGGTGCCAGAGAAGGATGTCACCATCATTGCCCTAGATGAATGGCCTTTATTTGACTTGTTAAATCCACCTATTTCTTCGGTCTATCGAAATCCTGAATTAATCGGTAGATATGCTGCTGAGCTGATTCTGGAGTTAATCCGTGGCGAGGCTCCAAGAACTATCTTGATTCCGACGACTTTCCATAACGTTGCAGAGACGAAGGCTAGAACAAATAGCAATAAAGGAAAGAAGTCCTACTAAATTTCTTTGATTCTTAACAGTCTAAGAGCTACTAGATAACAACCATCTCAATATCAAGAAGTTCTGCAATTGAACGCAGTTCTGCCACGCGGTGGCCGGTTCCTAGCGCCCAGTGGTGAGGCACTCCAGTAGCACTCCAGGCATCACACCATTCACCTGGATTCATTCCAAAATCAATCAGTGATGTTGTATTTCCAAGCAGAAGACGCGGGCCAGCAACAACTTCACCTTCGGAGGCAACGAATTGATAGCTTCCGTTCTTGCGCTGATTAACTCCAAAGGTAGTGACCGGTCCATGTTTGACACCGATTTCAACCGAAACTCCATAACCACGCTTACCGTGGAAAACACCGAGGCCACGAAGAATTGGTCGGTCATTTGTAATTGATAGGTGAGCAGGGCCATCGTGGCCCATTTCAACAACACCAGAATTAAAGTTAAGTCCCTGGAACTCAGTGAAAGATCCACCTGCGCCAATTCGATCAAACATCAACATTCCGATGGATGTGCGCAATTCATACTCACCCACAGCAGGAACGCCTTCTGCGGTAAGAAGTGAACAACCAAGAATCATTCCAGCACCGAGACGCTCGTGAATTTCTCCATCCAGACCACGGTGGTAGTAAGCAAGACTTGAAATATCGAAATCATCAATGAGGCGGCGAAGTCCAACTGCTACTTGTCCTGCCCAACGCAAATCATCATCGTTAACTGTTGAATCTAAATCAAAGATTGAACGAGTTTCATCAAGGACTGCGTTAATCTCTTTTTCAGTTGCCTTCTCAACGCGCACGCGTAAGTCATCAAATTCAAGCACTTCCATATGACCACCAAAGTGAGTAGTCACCATAGTCATATCGGTGGATACATCTAACATTCCAGGGTAAAGGTGGCCCATAATGCCATGACGTGAGTTGCGAAGCATTGCGCGAATTCCAGCAGCTTGAATCCAACCATGAATCTTTGTCCATGCGCGTTCTTCGCGTAGGAATCCTGATACTGATCGGAATGGAACTCCGGCCCGCTCAAATGCGTTAGCTACTTCTGGCAGTGGACAAGCTCCACAGTATGCCAGCCAATCACCGGTGTCGAAATTTGCGTGATCCATCTGTTCAGTTGGTTGCAAGTTAATTACGAGCACAGGCGAATTAGAACGCTGGGCAATAGGAATAACCATTGATGATGTCATGTAGGTAGTTAAGAACATTACGATCATGTCACAGCCTGCAGCACGTAACTTCTCAGCAGCTATTGCACCTTCTTGTGGATCAGAGATAAATCCAGCATCAACTAGTTCAACATCCATCGCCCCGATACGTTGTGAGACATACTTTGCTGATGCTTGTAGTTGCGGCAAGAGATGTGGAAATTGCGGCCAGTATGTGCCGAGTCCGCCGGCAACTAAACCAACCTTGATAGTCCTCTTAGGTCGACGAGCAGGAATGATTCTCTGTGTAGAAACATTGACCGTCATGCGTTAACTCCTAGTGCTATTGAGTTTGGCTCGAATAGAGTCGAAGGAAACAGCAAGAATAAGCATCAAGCCTTGAGCAATACGCTGCCAGAAGGTTGGTACATCCATCAGAATCAGACCGTTGTTCAAGATACCCACGATGAGTAGTCCTAGAACTGTTCCTAAGATTGAACCTCGGCCACCAGCAAGGCTGGCGCCACCAAGAACGATTGCTGTGATCACCTGAAGTTCAAGTCCTAGACCTGAGTTTGGAGAACCTGCAGAAAGTTGTGAGGTAAGGACAGCACCTGCAAGAGCCGATGCAACTGCAGAGAGAATAAATGTCTGGAAGATAATTCGATTAGAGCGAATACCTACAACACGGGCTGCATTGGGATTTGAACCAATTGCATAAATTGAGCGACCAAACTTTGTATATCGAAGCGTGATCGCTCCAAGAAGAGCAATCACCGCGAAAATGATGATTGGGAGTGGAATCTTGAGCGGTTGAGCGGTTCCTAGCCATTCAAAGTCGTTCATGCCCACTGTCTGGCCGTTACCAATTAGAAGGGCTACTCCATAGAGGAATCCAAGGCCGCCAAGGGTGGTAATCAGCGAGTTAACACCAACGACGGTCACAAGGAATCCATTAAAACATCCAAAGACCAATCCAAAGGCGAGAACTGCAAGCATTCCAACTGCCACCCCTTGGGAGTTCACAACTTGAGCAAGCATCATTCCAGATACTGCAGCAGCTGATCCAACGGATAGATCGATATGACCTGCGATAATTAAAAATGTAGATGGGATACAGACAATTCCAGTTACTGCAGCGTTGGCAAGAATATTTCTGAAGTTTTCGACTTGGAAGAAGTATTCGCTGGCGACACTGAAATACATCATCATCAAAACAAGCACAGCAATAAGCGGAGCGGTGTCAGGAATCTTGCGAGACTTCTTTGCACCATCTTCGGTGCCTGCTGTCACTGATTTAGCTCTATTCTTAATCATTTTGCTATGTGCTCCTAACTTGACGCTTCTATTAGATTGCTGGCTTGAACAAAATCATCGGTAAATTCTGCAGATATTGCACCCCGGGAAATGACGAGTGCACGGTCTGCGAGAAGAACTACTTCTTCATAATCAGATGTGGCAACAAGAACAGCCATGTTGCTCTCTTTCGCTTGTTTACGAATAATTTCATAGATATCACGACGCGCTCCAACATCCACACCTCGTGTAGGTTCAACAAGGAGAAGCACATTTACCTTTGCCTCAAACCAACGGCCAAGAAGAACTTTCTGCTGATTTCCACCCGAGAGAGTTGAAATCTCTTGTGATGGCCCGCGGCGCGAGCTGATAGAGAGCGCTTCTTGCCATGTTCCATAAGCCTTTTCTTCATCTGCGTTCTTCACAAAACCAAACTTAGCCATCCGATCCCATGAACTAACAGCGAGATTTTCGGCCACAGAGCGAATCGCAAAGGAGCCAAGTCGTTGGCGGTCTGCAGGCAGGTAGCCAATCTTCTTAGAGGTAGAGTCTTGCGGAGACTTAGGAGTGAATTTCTCTCCGTACATGCTTATCTCGCCAGACTTAAGTGGGCGCAAACCAAAAATACTCTCGAGAATTTCAGAGGTGCCAGAACCAATTTTTCCAAATAAACAGAGAACCTCACCTTGATGAACATCAAATGAAATGTCATTAAAAACATGTCCGTCCGAGAGGTTATTCACAACTAGGGCGCGAGTATCTCCTTTCGAAACTACTGGACGTACGTTTTGTACAGTTGCGTGGCCAAGCATCGCAGTTACCAATTCTTCACGTGAGACTTCTTGAGCCACTTCATTGAGTACAGAGTCGCCATCACGGAGCACCTGTACGCGGTCTGCAACGCGGTTGACTTCATCAAGGCGATGGGTGATGTAGACCATTCCTACACCTTGGGCTTTTAGTTGATCCATTACTTTAAAAAGGCGCTCAACTTCAATGTTTGAAAGAGCTGCCGATGGTTCATCCAGAACAAGAATTTTTGCATTTTGAATAAGAGCTCGTGCAATCTCAAGCAACTGCCGCTCTCCCACGCGCAGTGAGCCTGCTTCTGCATCGAGTGGAATATCTACTTCGAGCCGATTAAGGACTTCTTTTGCCTTTGCCTTCAGCTCTTTCCACGCAATCTTTCCACCGGATGTCGGCCATTGGCCAAGAGAAATATTTTCAGCAACGGTGAGTGCGGGAGCATCGTTAAGTTCTTGAAAAATCATACGAATACCGAGTTCTCTCGCTTTAAATACATCAAGCTGAGAGAACTCGGCACCGTTAACTTTAATAACGCCCTCTGTTGGAGGAATATCCCCCGCCAGAACCTTCACGAGAGTGGATTTACCTGCTCCGTTCTCCCCGAGAAGTGCAATGACTTCCCCGGCGTTTACAGATAAATCCACTCCGTGCAGAACTTCCACACTGTTATAAGACTTCTTAATGCCTTCCAAACGAATCAATTCCGTCTTGTTCGACATTTATAGAAACCCTTTCTAGCAGTTGGTTGTGAAGCGTTTTCCTACCTATGCAGTATTACGCGCACTTCGCCTTTGAAGCTGGGAACAACTTAAATACATTGTCCCCAGTTACTGCGACGTGCTTGATCTTCAATTGGAAAGGAACTTTCTTTCCCTTGATGAGGTCAATAAGGTAAGGAACACCAATCTCGCCGTAACGCTCTGGGAAGTAAGCAGTTGCTCCGATCCAGTTAGGGTTCTTAGCGATATCGCAGTGAGCTGAAGCAGCTGCACCTTGTGAACCTGCATAAATATCCTGGTCGCGACCGATTGCTCTTGCAGCAGCGAATGCGCCTTGGATACCTTCATCGTTAATTGCTACAACAGCAATCTTCTTTGCGTTAGGAAGGGTTGTAAGTGCATCCTTCATCTTTGCAAGAGCTGGCTCAAGACGACCAGCATCAATCTGGATCAACTTGTCACCAATCTTGCCGCAAACTGATTCGAAGCCTGTGCGGTATCCGCCCATACGTGCAGCGTTTACAACTCCAACTCCGTAATCTTCGAGTGAGATGAATGAATCAAACTCACAGTTGAATGTCTTCTTGAAGTGTTCGCCGAGTGCTTTTCCGGTTACTTCACCGGCGTAGCTGTTGTCAGCTCCCATGAATGCGTCTTGACATGGATCTTGCTCAATATCAATTGCAATAACTGGAACTTGTGGGCCTGCCTTACAGATTGCTGCAGAGGCTGATGCCACAGGCTGAAAATTCAAGATACCGTCAACTTTCTTTAACTTAAATGTCTTTGCACAGTTTAGTGCCTTTGCAGCATCAAGTTTAGAGTCACAGTAAATTACCTTTGCTCCTGCTTTCTTAGCTTCACGCTTGATGGAATCGCCAACATCCTTACCGAATCCGATTGCATCATCGAGTCCGATATATCCGATTGTGATTCCCTTACCACTGCCTTTGACCGCTGGACGGAACTCATACTGTCCTGCTGTAGCAGGAACTAGCGTTGAACCAACTAGTGCAGCAATTGCTAAAGCCGAAACAATACCTACTCGAGCTTTGGATAAAGTTTTCATCGTTCACCGTTACCTTTCACTAACTTCGTTTTTTGATGAGGGATCCGTGTCGAATTCCCCATAAGCATTTCTTGCCTTAACTGGAATCCTTTCCTGCCAGGTGATGTGTGTCAATAGAAAACTCACCAATTACTCAAGATAAACTTATGTTATAAATTGAACAATGCATTGAAATACCCAGATTTTTTGAACAGGCGCACGTATTCGTGCGCAGTATTTCTACTTACCAATTCACCTGGTCAGGGACGAACTTACTTTAGCTCTGAAACCCGTTCAGCAATCCGGTACTTCTTGATGTAATCACGGTCGAGTTCCCAACCGAGCCCAGGGGTGTCATTGAGCTGCATATACCCATCTTTCAGCTTTGGACGGTTGGCGATCATGTTGTGCCAGATGGGATCTCGCATTGGGTGGAAGAACTCAAGGTAGGTACCGTGAGGAATGGATGCAAGTAGATGTGAAGCTACTTGTGGCTCTTCATGGTGTGCCATCTTTACGTCATAAACAGTTGCGATAGCCGCCGCCCGGCGCCATTCAGTTGGCCCGCCAGACCATGATGAGTCAAAGTTGCAGTAATCGATAGATCCGGTCTCCATCAGATCGCGGCAGCCTGCTGCTGAAAATTCAGTCTGTCCGGCAGTAACAGCGACGTTGCCGATATAGCGAACATCGCGCATCGCTTTCTTATCATTCTGCCAAATGCATGGCTCTTCAAACCATAAGAGATTATCGTCGGCAACTAAGTGTGAGAATTTAATTGCTTGCGGAACCGTGTAGCCCTGATTGGCATCTACTGCAATGCGGAACTTATCTCCACCCACACGTCGAGCTTCTTTAAAGCGCTTGGCATCCTCTTCTGGCTCAAGTCCACCAATTTTAAATTTCATTCCGGCAAATTCTTCTTTGAGTAGGTATTCAACTTCTTCTTGAATCGTTAAATCACTTCCGTAGTAGCCGCCGATTGTGATGACCGGAATCTTGGAGCGATAGCCGCCCCATAGCTTCCAGAGTGGTGCGTTATATGCCTTGCCAAGAAGATCCCACAAAGTCACATCGATAGAGGCAGTTGCCACTAATCCAAGGCGACGATCACGAAGAATGTCCCATGTTGCCGGGCGGCAGAGCTCCCACAGCTTTTCAATTTCAAATGCATCTTTACCCAAAATCAATGGGGCAAGCTCTTCATGAATAATATTGTCAATTTCAAGTAGCCCCGCATCTTCATCTCCCGCATAAGCCTCACCGACGAGGCCAGATTTAGTGAAGATACGAGTGATGGTTGTCGAGCGGTGAGTCATCTTGTAGTGACTGCCCTTATAAACCCGCTCTAGGGGAACACGGACTGACTCAGTTTCAACACGAGTGATGGTTAGGTCCACGTTGCACCTCCTGGGATAGTAAAACTGGAAACGATTCCTAATTCTAAGCAGGAATCTGCCTTTGTCAATATTTACCCCGGAAATCTTTTCTGGGAATAATTTCCAGGATTCATTCTCATTCCCTCGTGCCAGGACTACCCTGGCTGACCATGGGAAAGAATCGAATCACGATTCATGATGTTGCCGCCAAAGCTGGCGTCGCAATTTCTAGTGTTTCTAGAGTTCTCTCCGGCCATCGCGATGTCTCAGAGAAAATGCGCGAAAAAGTCGAGGCAGCAGTTGCCCAGCTTGGATACGAACCAGATCACTTGGCGCAATCACTGCGCAAAGGAGCTACCAACACGATTGGGTTCATGATTCGAGATATCACCAATCCCCTCTTTTCAATTGTTGCACAGAGCGCTGAGCACGAATTACGTAAAGCTGGCTATTCAATCATCTTGATTAATTCACATGGAGATTTAGATGCCGAGAAAGAGAATTTTGCACTCTTTAAGCGTCGCCGAATCGATGGTGTTATCGCTTCCCTTGTCTCCGAAGACTCTCCATATGTTCGCAACACGATTAATGAACTAGGTGCCCCAGTAGTGCTTTTAGATCGGGAAGTGACTGGACTCAACGCTAGCGCTGTAATCTGCGATCATGCGCAAGGCGTAAGAGAAGCCACAGCGGACCTCATTAAGAATGGCTACAAGCGAATTGCTTTTGTGTCAGGGCGAAAAGATGTCTTTATCTCTCGCAACAGAATTAAAGGTTATGAGCAAGCCTTATCGAATGCAAAAATAAAAATTGATGAGGATTTAATTCGACTTGGTAAATTTGGGGAACAATTTGCATACGAACAAACTAAAGATTTGTTCTCTGGTAACAAATTACCAAATGCGCTGATTACAGGTGGCATTGGTGCTTCAACCGGAGCACTTCACGCACTAAAAGAGTTAAAGATTAAGCCTGGGGCCGATATTGCCTTCGTCGCACTAGATGAATGGCCCATGTTTGATCTTCTCTCCTCCGATTTATCCTCGGTCTACCGAGATCCGGAAGAGATGGGGCGGCAATCTGCGCGCTTGATGTTAGATCTCATTGCAGAAAAGGCCCCATCGCAAGCAGTTGTTCCCACAATCTACCGACCACGATCTAGTAGTAAGGCTCTCTCTCATGCATGATCCCAAACTTGGAAAGTTGATGATCGAAGCACTGACGCAAAACAATCTTGAAATCAAAGAAAACCGCCTTGAAATACTCTTCCAAGATTTTGTGGCCTCTGCTGTTTTAGGTGAAAAGCACTATGGGGTGAGCGCACCGGCGCTCTCCTCGGGCATTAGTGAAAGAGCTGTGACTTTAGGTCTCTATACCAGCGCACTTGATATGGATGATGTGAATTGGAAAGTACTCACTCATCCAGGTTCAATCATCTGGCCTATCGCAACATCGATTGGAATCGAGCGCGGTCTGACGCTCAAGCAAGTCTATGAAGCTGCTGCCTACGGATATCGAACCGGGGCAACGATTGCCAATTTCTTTGGACCACTGCATAGATCTAAATGGCATGTCACAGCAACCAGTGGAGCATTCGCTGCAACAACAACTGCTGCAATCGCACTTGGGCTATCAAGAGAGCAACACGTAAAAGCACTACATATTTGCGCTATGAACATCGGTGGTTCTTCGCAAGCCGTTCTCGAGCGCAAGGGTGCCGCCCAAACAAATCGTGCTTCAGCTATTTCACTTGGAATTACAAGCGCTCATGCCGCACTTGTTGGCGCTCCACACGCAGAAGAAATATGGAGTGGGCCTCGCGGGCTCTTTGAGCTATTCCTTGTTGAAGGATCAACATCAGAAATTCTCAACGGTATCGATGGTGTGGCAATTCGTTTAATGGACGCAAATGGATTTGTTCATGCCGCCCTTGCTGCTGCATTGAAATTACGTGAAGTGCATAAAGAAAAAATCGAATCCATCACAGTCGTGCTCTCAACTTCTGTTGCCTCAATACTGGATGCCTCACAAGGCGGGCCGTGGTGGAACCCAGCTTATGCAGTTGCAGCGCTCTGGGAATCAGGAGATCCAACTAACTTGCAAAGCGCCTCTGAATTTCTTGCTGTGACACACGTTGAATTTGAAGAGATGCCAATTGGCGCCGGAAAAGTGCGAATTAAAACAGCGAGTGGCGAGCATGAGGAGTACGTGGAACTAGCGCCCGAAGAGAACACTTGGCGCGATGTTAAATGGGGCAATGCAGGAATCAGCAGTGCGGAAGATTCTTACAGACGGTGCTCAAGCTTTCCACTTGCCGCACTTCGATAAGCAATATCCAAAGCTTCTACCGAGCGAGCGCCGAGTTCTCCTGGTGAGTAGTTCCTAAACTTCTCACCCTTACCCGCTGCAACAAGTGCGTCAATTGGTCCCTGACAGTTGTAATAACCGGCATCATCATCAAGATCTAATCTGATGTTTTCGCCTTTGTAATACAACCAGACCGCTGCCCGCTCAAGGTCCAAAAGGATTTGGCCATCAGAGCCAATAGCTCTTAATTCAAGTGCGTGGTAAGCCTTATGGGCTTTTGCGTGAGCAGAGCCACCAGAGACGGAACCGATTGCACCGCCTTCAAATCGATAACTGATCGCATCGTGCATTTCAACAGGAGCATTCATTGGATAAGACATCAAGGCGAAACCAGACTCAGCTCTAGCACCAGTTGCCCACAAACCCATACCTAGTGCGTGAGAAAGCTGTGCCTGACCATATCCGCCGCCAGAAAGTGTTGGATCGGTCCAAGTTTTCTCATCAGGCAAGGATTCTGGTGTCGCATCCGGATAAGCACCTGTGTTGGAGAGAAGTTCTCTTGTCATAGAAGACATATGAATAGTCAGATGTTCTAAATCACCAATTCCATACTTTTCCATTAAAGCTTTCGCCTCTTGCATCATTGGCATGTAATTCCAACCAAAGGCAATGATGAGCTCTTTACCTACGCGCTTTGCGGTTGCATCAAGATCCCATGCATCTGTCGGGTTGATGGTTACTGGCTTTTCGCACATAACATGTGCGCCAGCCTCCAGCGCCGCTTTTGCATGCTCATGATGTAATCCTGTTGGGCTACCAATCACGCAAATGTCTACTCCGGCATTTAATACATCGCGATAATCCTCAGAGGCGACTTTAAATCCATAACGATCTGCAATCTTTTTCAGGATTTCTGGACCTTTACGTGAGATTCCCACAAATTCGAGGTCGTCATGATTTGCAAGATGCGGGAGGTGTGAAGCGATTGCCCAACTTCCAGCACCGATGACACCAACACGTACTTTTGCCATTTTTATTATTCTTTCCCTTTGGGTGTGCCCAAGTATCTAATATTCCTATCAAAGGTCAAGAGTGCATTTCATATTTTTGCGTGAGAGAGGAAAGATTGAGCGGAGACGAGGAGATTTGAACTCCTGAAGGCTTTTACACCTTACCTCGTTAGCAGTGAGGCGCACTCGACCGGGCTATGCGACGTCTCCGAGTTGCAGGGCAAGTTTAGCGCCTCTGCCCAGGCATACCTAACCCCTGTATAAATGGCGAGAGAGCGGCCCGCTGTGTAGCGAACCGCTCTCTGCCTTATTCAGTTGTAAATCTTCATTTACTTATTAAGCAAATGTGACCTTTGTCCAGTCAACTGCAAGGTGGTAGTACTGACCGCCTTCAATTGCCTTGCTATCAAGTGCCATCACTTCAGTTGTTCCAAGGCCAGCAACCAAATCTGGGCGTGCCACTGAAAGCTTTGAGTGAACCTGTGCGTTCAAGAAGAAATGTGACTTTGTGTCGCCACTTGCCTTCAAGAACTTGTTGACGTTGATGATTCCTGATGATTCTTCATCTTGGGTGATGAACTTTGCTGCACCTGTGATGAAGTACTGCTCGTCAAACTTTGCAATCTCGGCGAGCTTGCCATCAGAGATACGGTATGCAACTAGGCGAGCAATGTGAGCATTGTTGCCTGGATCTTCCTGAATCAGGATGTAGTCACCATCAATGGTTAGGTTATCTGGCTTAGTAAGGTACGGAACTTCGGTACCGTTAAGCAGCATCTCAATTGTTGCACCCTTAAATGGATCCTTTGCATCAGCAAAAGTCATCTTCCAAAGTGCGCCACCATCACGTGAGTATGTAGCACCTGGACGTGGTGTTGTTGCTAGCGGATCCTTATTTGATTCTGTTGTAACGAAGTAGAAGACGTTTGGATTCTTTGAATCAAACTCGCCATCTTCGATACGTGAGAATGTCGTTCCGTTAGCTTGTGACATTGTTGCAAGCTTTCCGAACTTAGGGTTTGTGTTAACTTCATTGAAGCCAACCTTGATTTTTGTGCCCTTTGGGGCTGTGCGAACAGCGTTATCTGTGCGGTAGTTCTCTAGCGCAATTGTGTAGAGCTTGCCGTTTGTGAGGCCAGCCTTCTCAGCAAAGTTAGCTCCTGTTGTCTGCTTTGTACCGACATACATGTAAAGCTGGCTATCTGTTGCGTTGCCATCTTCATTTCCCATAACAATCGTTGTCTTACCTGTACCTGGCTTTGTAAGAAGGTTCTCCCATGGAGCAAGACCCATCTTTGGAAGCTGGATTCCGTTACCGTCGACGTCGAATGCGAAAGCACGTGACTGGTCATCAGAGCCTTCTTCACCTGTGAGGTAGACAGCATCCTTGTAACCGTAGGTAACTGTCTTCTTTGTCTTTGCATCTTTCTCGCTATACGCAAATCCACCTGCCGCGACCAAGTCACCTGAACATAGGCGGTTAATTCCGTTGGTGCCGATGATTGATCCATAAGCATCAGTGGCTGGAGTGCCTACTGGAAGTGACTGCTCCCATGTTGAACCCCACTTCTCGGTGGCGTAGTTGTAGTAGGACATGCTCTTCATCCAGCTTTCCATCTTTGTGATCTTCTTTGTTGCCGGATCGAATGTCATCTTTGAAATTGATGATCCCCATGTTCCGGTGTCTTTCTTATTTGCGATATCTGCACCAGTTGAGATTTCATGGTTTGAAAGCAGGGTCAGTGTTCCATCTGCGTTTTTCATCGCGCCCATTCCATCTGGAACTCCACGAAGTACTTCGTTTGAAATTTTGTCGCCTGTTGTTGCGATAACAGCAAGTGAAGCGGCATCTGTTGCGGGAATTAAGTAGACCGGCGCTTCTGCTGCAGATGCACTCTGAAGAACGAGTGATGATGCAATCACACCCGTAGATACAGCTGCGAAGAGTTTCTTCTTCATTTATTACTCCTTAGGTAATACCTCACGGTGAGGTTTGCGCGAAGTCTTTAGGTGAGAGTTATATTTCCAGTAACAACCAGGCAAATTGTTATCACTTTTTATATGAATGCATGGTGTTGCTTTTTGTCTCCATTAATACTGCGTTATCCTGGTGTTTACTTTCATCACCTAATTCCAGGGAATAATCGTTACATGTCACACTTCTCACGCAGACAGATTCTTCAAATTCTCACTGGAGTGGCACTTCTTGCCAACCCATTTATTGCTGAGGCTGCTCAAGTTCCGACTCTGAAGTGCACACGGGTGGGGCAAACGATTATTTGGCGGGATAAGAAATACACATGTGTGAAATCTGGTAACAAGCTAGTGTGGAATAAAGGTGTCCCGGTCACACCAGCCAAGCCAACTCCTTCGGCTACAACTCAACCTTCCACGCAGCCAACTCCCACCACTTCAACTGCACCGCACCCTGCCTACACGCCTCCACCAGATGAGTTTGCGGTAGCGAAGAGTGCGAATCTAAAACTTAACCAGCCAATCTCGGTGAGTAACCCCTCACTTAATTACCCAGCGCGGGGTTACATCCTCATTCGCCGCGAAGATGGCGTCATTGCATTTAGCAATCGGTGCACCCACTTGGGGCGTGATGTCGAGATCTCTGGTTCTCAATTAGTCTGCTTTGCACATGGTTCATATTTTGAAGCGACGACCGGTAAGCCAACTGGGGGTCCGGCGACAAGAAACCTCATCCTGCTACCCACGATAGAAAGGGATGGCACCATCTTCGTCGTTGATGCGCCTTGATACATCCATCTTGAACTTACTGCGGTAAGTCCTAGGATTGCACAATGAGCAGCGAGAATACCCAAGCACCGCAAGAGCAAACCGCACGGGTCCATGATCAGGGACCTTCGCACCTCTTCGCTGAGTTTATGAAAAGTGGCTGGGCCGAAAGTGAACTCACTGAGTTAGAGCCGCTGGAAGTTGTTACCTATGCTTACTCCCGCAGGCAAGTTCTCTCTGCGGCATACCAAGGAATACGACTAGTAATTCCTGCCGGCGAACTCAAAGTGCGCGCAGGTGATACCGATTACAACTACCGCCCTGATAGTGCTTTTGCTTATTACAGCGGGGTGCAAGGACCTGATGCAACAGCTGATGCGGTACTCATACTTGAACCGAGTGGAGATTCACACATTACCTATCTCTATATGAACCCACGTTCAACTAGAGATACTGAAGCTTTCTATCGCGATGCAAGATATGGCGAACTCTGGGTAGGTCGCAGATTCACATTGTCAGAGGCTAAGGCGCGCTACCAAATTGAAACCAGGAATTTGAGTGAGCTCAAAGAGTTACTAGCTGATGGCAAGAAATCACTCTCGCCTGCTGATAAGGATTTTGCAACGTTCATCTCAGAACAGCGCTTATGCAAAGATGAATATGAGGTGCGTGAACTGCAGCGCGCAGTTCACGCAACAACACTTGGGTTTAATGATGTCATTAGCTCCATTCCGGCCGCTGTTCAAACCTCGCGCGGTGAACGAGTACTAGATGCCGCTTTCTATGGCCGCGCCCGCATATTAGGTAACGATCTTGGTTACAACACCATTGTGGGCGCAGGTTCACACGCGTGTGTACTGCACTGGACACGTAACGATGGCGATCTGCATCCAGGTGAACTTGTCTTAATCGATGCTGGTGTTGAAATGGAATCTTTCTACACCGCCGACATCACTCGCACTTTTCCAATAAATGGCAGGTTTTCTCCGGCACAACGTGCGCTCTACCTGCTTGTTTATGAAGCTCAGCTCGCTGGTTTTGCCGCCGTTAAACCTGGAGCGCTATTTTCTGATGTAAATAAGGCATGCCAAGAAGTATTGGCACGTGGTTTAGCCGATATGGGAGTTCTCACCATCTCGGTCGAAGAATCAATGAAGCCTGAGGTAGGTCTACATCGTCGCTGGACTTTGCATGGATCAAGTCATCACTTAGGTATTGATGTGCATGATTGCGCCCAAGCACGCAAAGAGATGTACTCCGATGCACCATTGCGTGAGGGCATGGTATTAACTGTGGAACCCGGTCTATACATCCAACCTGATGATGAACTCTTCGCACCTGAATATCGCGGTATTGGTATTCGTATTGAAGATGATGTTCTTGTAACAAGTGATGGATATAGAAATCTTTCTGAAAACATCCCGCGCCATCCTAATGATATTGAAATGTGGATGAAGCGAGTCTTAGAGCGATAAATAGAAAGCAAAAAGTGGACGACTCCCTCGAAAAACATCGCCCACTTTTTGTGTCCCGTTACACGCAATACACGCCATAACGAAGGAAAAATAGAGTGTCTTGGGGTCTAGAAAGTTAATGAAAAGTGAACTTCTGCCAGCCTAGACTTGAATTAATTAGCCTCTTTGGCTAGCTGACCAAGTTATAGCCCAGATAAGCGGCCAGTAAGCCAAAAGTAATTGAAGCTAAGAGGTTAATTGCAACTACCTTGTAGTGCTTGAGTTCATAGCCAAGATAGAGATCAACGATAAATGTGGACCATGTTGTGAAGGAGCCGGCAAAGCCAACGGCCAGAAAATCGTGCCAGTGCTCGGTTGTTGCAAAAGTGAGCCCGATAAGAAATGAGCCGAGAATGTTTACTATGAAAGTTCCAGCAGGTTTATCTGTAAATTTCTTGAAATATTGATCAACTAAGAATCGTGCAGGGGACCCGATAGCTGCGCCAATAATGACCATGAACACATTCATATTCGAGCCTTCACAACTTTTCGCGCGATTTTAAGTGAAAGGTAAGCCACTATCAATGAGGCAACCACGTTGATTAATAAGTAAGTAAATCCAGCTTCATCAGGTGCCACAGCTTCATATGTCACAGCAGAGAATGTGGAAAGTCCGCCGCAGAAACCTGGAAGTAAGAAATAACGTAGCTCTGTAATGCCGCGACGCTCCATCAACACTAGGAAGAAGATTGCTAAAGCTACTGCAAGTAGATTGGCGGCAAGTGTTCCGTTACCACTGTGTGGAATTATTAAAGAAAGTATCCAGCGGGTAAGAGAGCCGAGAACTCCCCCAAGTGAGACTAGCCAGACCGCCTTCAGTGTTAGCTGCGCTTTTCTCGCTTGAGAAGACCGGCAAACATGCGAGCTGGATCGTACTTAATATCAACAACGCGCTCCTTCATCGGAATGATTGCGTTGTCAGTGATCTTGATGTGCTCTGGGCAGACCTCAGTACAGCACTTTGTAATGTTACACATTCCAAGGCCATGCTCTTCTTGAGCAGTGCGTTTACGGTTTTTCAAGATATCTAGTGGGTGCATATCTAGCTCTGCGATACGGATAAAAAATCGTGGCCCAGCAAAAGATGGCTTGTTCTCTTCGTGGTCGCGAATTACGTGGCAAGTGTCCTGACATAAGAAGCACTCAATGCACTTACGGAATTCTTGGCTTCGCTCAACATCGACCTGTTGCATGCGTGCTTCACCTGGTGCTAAATCCTTAGGTGGCTCATAGGCCGGAATTTCCATTGCTTTCTTATAATTAAAAGATACGTCGGTAACGAGATCTTTAATGACAGGAAATGCGCGAAGTGGAGTAACAGTAATAGTTTCATTCTCATCAAATGAAGCAACCTGAGTCATGCAGGCAAGGCGTGGTTTTCCGTTGATCTCCATCGAACAAGATCCACATTTTCCTGCCTTGCAGTTCCAGCGGACAGCGAGGTCACCCATCTGTGTTGCTTGAACACGGTGAATAACATCGAGAACTACTTCGCCCTCGTTGACATCAACTTGTACATCTTTGAGACCACCGTCTTTTGCGTCTCCTCGCCAGATGCGAAGATTAAGTGTGCGTGCCATTAGTTGGAACCGCCTTTCGCAATTTCTTCCGGTGTCATGTACTTCTCAAGTTCGTGCACATCAAAGAGATCAAAGAGCTCTTTAGGTAATACTGGCAAAGCTTGTTCTTTAATGTTGACTTGATTGCCGTCAAAGCTGGCGATGTTATTGATCTGGCGCCATTTGTTATTCATGCCAGGGAAATCATCTCGAGTGTGTCCACCACGCGATTCTTCCCGCAATAGCGCCGACTTAGCTGTTGATTCAGCAACCAGGAGCATGTTGTCTAGATCAAAGGCTAGGTGGAATCCTGGGTTGAATAAACGCCCCCCGGAAACGGCTACGTTCTTACTGCGAGCGCGAATGTCGGCAATCTTGATGATTGCTTCTTCAATCTCGGTGCGCGTGCGAATAATTCCAATTAAGTTATGTGTGACTTCCTGCAGCTCCGCGTGAAGTGAGTATGAGTTCTCTCCACCCGCTCGACTAAATGGTGCTTCGATGCGATCGGCAGCTGCCTTAACTGATGCAGCCGAGACCGGATTAGCACCCGCGCTCTTCACATAATTAACAGCGCCCGCACCTGCTCGGCGACCAAAGACAAGAAGGTCTGTGAGTGAGTTTCCGCCAAGACGGTTTGAGCCGTGCATTCCACCAGCAACTTCACCCGCGGCATAGAGTCCTGGAACTCCTACCGCTGCTGCAGTATCTGGTTCAACTTCCACTCCGCCCATCACATAGTGACAAGTTGGGCCAACTTCCATCGCCTCTTTTGTAATATCAACGCCAGCAAGTTCATAGAACTGATGCCACATCGAAGGAAGACGCTTCTTAATCACTTCAGCAGGGATGCGCTTTGAAACATCGAGGTAGACACCGCCATGTTCAGTACCGCGTCCTGATTTCACTTCGGTGTTAATCGCACGAGCAACTTCATCGCGAGGCAGAAGCTCTGGCGGACGTCGGTTGTTATCTTGATCTAGATACCAGCGGTCTGCTTCTTCTTCATTATCGGCATACTTATCTTTGAATACATCTGGGATGTACTTAAACATAAAGCGCTCACCGAGTGAGTTAGTCAAAATTCCACCCTCACCACGAACTGATTCAGTAACAAGGATTCCACGTACTGAAGGTGGCCAGACCATTCCTGTTGGGTGGAACTGTAAGAACTCCATATCAACCAGGTTCGCGCCAGCTTTGAGTGCAAGTGCGTGTCCGTCTCCGGTGCCTTCCCAGGAGTTTGATGTGATCTTGAAAGTTTTTCCAACACCGCCGGTAGCAATAACTACTGCAGGTGCTTCAAAGAGAACTTCTTCTCCGCTCTCACGCCAGTAACCGTAAGCACCAGAGATTTTGCCGTTCTCCTTAAGAATTTCAGTGATAGTGCATTCAGCGAAAACTTTGATCTTCGCTTCCATGTCGCCAAATTCGCGACCATCTTTCTGTTGCAACTGAACAATCTTCTGTTGCATTGTGCGAATAATTTCTAGGCCGGTGCGATCTCCTACGTGTGCAAGGCGTGGATATTCATGTCCACCAAAGTTACGTTGTGAAATCTTTCCTGCTTTTGTGCGATCAAAGAGCGCGCCCCACATTTCAAGTTCCCAGATGCGGTCTGGTGCTTCTTTGGCATGTAGTTCTGCCATCCGGAAATGGTTAAGGAATTTACCGCCACGCATAGTGTCGCGAAAGTGGACCATCCAATTATCTTTATCATTCACATTTCCCATAGATGCAGCAGCGCCGCCTTCGGCCATCACCGTATGAGCTTTACCAAAGAGTGACTTACAGATAATGGCAACGCTCAAGCCTGCTTCGCGAGCCTCCACAGCTGCACGTAAACCTGCACCACCAGCACCAATTATGAGGACGTCGTACTTCTCTCTTTGCAGAGTTGATTCGTTGGCAGTCATATCTGTCGGCATCCTTTAGAAGAAGTAGAAGTTTGTCCAGGCGCCAGTTGCAACTTGGCGAACGTAGATATCGGCAAATGCAACGCCAGCAAGTGAGTACCAGGCAAATTGTTGATGCTTGTGATTAAGCGCTGAAACCCAAGTCCATGCCTTGTATCGAACTGGGTGTTTTGAGAAATGTTTTAAACGTCCACCAATAGTGTGGCGACAGGTGTGGCATGAAAGTGAATAGAACCAGAGAAGTGTTGAACTCACGAGCAGTACGAGGGAACCAACACTCATATGTCCCCACTCACCCTCAACGCTCTTAAATGAAATAATTGCGTCGTAGGTAAGAAAGACGTTAAAGACCAAACCTGCATAGAAGAACCAACGGTGTGAGTTCTGCAAGATAAGAGGTGCGCGTGTTTCACCTGTGTACTTCGTGTGTGGTTCGGCAACTGCGCACGCTGGTGGTGAAAGCCAGAAAGCGCGGTAATAAGCCTTGCGGTAGTAATAACAAGTCATACGGAAACCAAGTGGGAAGATCAAAATAATAAGTGCTGGTGAAAGTGCGAAGTTAAAAATTTGAGCACTGACAGGAGTAAAGCCAAGAAATGTTGCTTCCGGCACGCAGGCTTCTGATAAACACGGTGAATAGAAAGGTGAGATCAGATGATCTTTGTAGTAGTTGGCACCCTCAAAAGCTCTAAAGGTTGCATAGATAATGAATGAGAAAAGAACTCCGAAGGTAATTGCGGGTTCTAACCACCATTTATCTGTGCGTAGCGTGCGCTCTTTAATCTTCGCGCGCGTTGGAGAAAAAACTCCGGACATGTCTGCTCCCCTAGTTTTCCCGAGTGACGGGATTCTCTAATGAGAGAAGTGTGCGCTTACTGGGGCAAAGTCGCTAGGCGGTGAGCCGCATATAGCTTATGAAGTCAGCCACAACTGGCGCATGAAATGCAAAACCCGCCCCAGTGCATGAGGCGGGTTTGGCGTTAAGCGCGGAGGACGTGGGATTTGAACCCACGAGGCTTTCACCTGCCGGTTTTCAAGACCGGTGCACTCGGCCGCTATGCGAGTCCTCCGTGGGAGAGATTACCCGAAAGTGGCCATCTTGAATAATTCAGCGAAAAATTAGTGAGTAATTAGGCAGGAAGTTCGAGCAGCTGCTCGATGATGATTGCAACACCATCTTCTTCACATGGACCAGCAACTGCCTTTGCATACTTCACGCCATCGGGATGTCCATCAGACATCGCAAATGATCGGCCACACCATTCAAGCATTGAAAAGTCATTTGGGTTATCTCCAAATGAAACACAATCTGCTGCATCAATGCCAAGTCGCCCAGCCATCTTTGCCAGTGTCATTCCCTTTGAAACACCAATAGCAGAAATTTCAAGAAGTGAGTCATGCGGATTTGAATGTGTAACAGTTGCTAGGCCTTCTAATTCAACTGATGCGATAGCTAACATTTCATCCGATGTTAGCTCCTGCTGAGAGCAGCGAGCGAGCAGCTTCAGTGATGGAGAAGTAATCACTTCTTCAATGCGATCTACTCCGATGTTATCTAAACCAACATCCCAGCGCGGAATATAAATCTTTTCTCGGTGAAAGTAATTATGTGATTCCACTGCAAATGAAATCTGGGGAATCGCTGCACGCAATCGCTTGACAGATTCCAGGATATCTTCAGCATCCATCAGCCATTGTTCTAGGACTTTATTGTTCTGCAGGTCATACAACATGGCGCCATTGCCGCATATTGCGTTACCAATTCCAAATGCCTCTTTGATCTCTGGCATCCAACGCGGTGGGCGACCTGTAACAAAGAAGATTTCAATTCCCATGGAATGCGCTTTACGAAAAGCGTCGATGGTGCGCTGAGTTACATTGCCATAGTGGGCGACGATAGTGCCGTCGAGATCTGATGCAATGAGCTTTGGACGGCGCTGCGATACTTGAGGAAGACTCACACAACCTCAAATTTCTTCATGCCAAGAAATGGTTGCAGCGCTGCTGGAACATTGACCGTGCCATCTGCATTTTGATGATTCTCTAAAATTGCAACAATCATGCGAGGAATAGCAACTAGGGTGCCATTGAGAGTGGCAATTGCCTTGACTCCTTCAGAGTCTTTATAACGAATATTCAAGCGTCGCCCCTGGAACTCCGTGCAATTAGATGTACTTGTTACTTCACGATAGGCGTCCTGGGTAGGAATCCATGCCTCGATATCAAATTTGCGTGTGGCAGATGAACCGAGATCACCTGATGCAACATCGATTACGCGGAATGGGATCTCCATTGCGCTCAGGAAATCTTTCTCCCATTGCAACAACCGCAGATGCTCTGCTTGTGCATCCTCAGGCTTGCAGAAGGTAAACATTTCTACTTTATCGAATTGATGCACCCGAATAATTCCGCGAGTATCTTTTCCATATGTTCCAGCTTCGCGGCGGAAGCATGACGAATATCCGGCATAGCGAAGTGGCAATTTATCAACCGGTAGAGTTTCATCCATATGCATCGCTGCAAGTGGGACTTCAGATGTTCCTACTAAATAGACATCATCTTTTTCAATGCGATATACATTCTCTGCTGCTTGGCCAAGGAATCCTGTTCCCTCCATTGCCGCAGGGTTTACCAACACTGGTGGAATAACAGGTGTGAAACCATTCTTTACCGCGCTCTGGATTGCGTAATTAACGAGTGCAAATTCCAGGAGCGCACCAACACCGGTCAGGTAATAAGAACGTGAGCCAGCAACTTTTGCACCGCGCTCGGTATCAATGGCACCAAGTAACTTACCGAGCTCTACGTGATCCTTTGGCGCAAAACCGTCTTTGCCAAAATCACGAGGAGTTCCAACATGTTCAATGATGAGGAAATCTTCTTCGCCGCCTATCGGTGCTTGGGTGTCTAATAGATTAGAGAGTTGCAAAATTAGCGCTTTGGTCTGTTCTTCTACTTGGGCGCGCTTGCTATCGGCTGCTTTAACTTTATCTGCCAGCGCTTTCGCGTTCTCAAGCAGCGCTGCTTTCTCATCACCTTTAGCTGCGCCAACGCTCTTGGAAAGGGTGTTCTGTTCTTGGCGTAGCGTTTCAAACTCTTTTACCGCAGCGCGTTTCTTCTCATCAATTGCGAGGATTTGATCTACGAGTTCAACACTTTCACCGCGCCCCTTTTGTGATGCACGGACAACATCTGGGTGCTCACGTAAGAATTTGATATCAATCATGCGCGCACCTCCCGTGGATAAGATCCTAAGAATCTAATGTCGTCGCAGATTTCGCGGAGCTCTTCCACGGATTTACCGACTGGCGCATCTTTAATGTGACCTTCGACATCAATGATGAAATGGTAGTGACCAAGTTCGCGACCCGTTGGACGTGACTGGATGAATGTCAGGTTTACATCGTGTTGGGCAAAGACTTGCAGAATTTCAAGGAGCGCTCCCGCATGGTCGATATCGATAAAGACGGCAATTGAGGTGCGATCGTGTCCGGTCGGCTCTGGCATCCATCCCGGCTTCTGGGCGGCGATAAATCGGGTGACGGCGCCGCCGTTATCTCCAATATTTTCAGCAATGACTTCTAGGTTGAAATGTTGGGCAGCCGCACTTGATGCAATAGCTGCATCTATTTCACCCTTGCTCACTGCCTCAGCTGCGGCAGATGTTGAGGCGGTAGAAACTATTTCTGCATGCGGATAGTTCTTTGCAATATAGGCCCGACATTGTGATTCGGCATGTGGATGTGTGCCAATCCGCTTGATTTCTTTCGTACCTGGCTTAAACATTAAAGCGAAGGTCACGGCAAGCGTTACTTCTCTAGCAATTGTCAGTGGTTCTCCAGTTGCAAGTTCATCAAGGGTGCGTGCAACAACGCCTTCTACCGAATTCTCAATCGGAACGAGTGCGTAATCCGCTTTCCCAGAACGCACTGCATCGAGTGCGGCGGTGACATTGGCAAAAGGAATGGAGATATCAGCTTCACTGGTAATTGTTTTTAACGCAGCTTCCGTAAAAGTTCCAACCGGCCCCAAATAGGCATATGTATGGCTGTCTTGGGTGCTCACTGGTTAAGGATACCCGAGTACCTCACGTGCATGTGCCGGCTTATTGGTGATGAGAATGTCTACGCCTAACTTGTGGCACAACCGAATGTCCTCATCCTTATCGACGGTCCACACATTGAGCGAACGCCCTAGCGACTGGATCTTTTTCGCAATCACTGGCTCGGCACGTAACTCGTTCATTCCTGGTCCGATTGCAGCACTAGATGAAAAACGTGCCTGAAACCATGGCGTATTTTTATGCATAAGAAATGTTGTATTAATTGTTGAATCTAATCTGCGCATCTTCTCCACCGCTAGCCAACTAAATGACATGACCGAGACTGCAATTTTTGCAAGCGCTTTCTTTTCATGGAGTGCGGCAACTAGTAACTCTTCCACGCGGTTGCCGGAAAAGACGGGATGCTTAGTTTCTAAAAGCACACCTTTCTTATTGGCGATTGCATAATCTAAGAAAGTATCAAGGGTGAGCACCTGCGGGTATGCCTGAGATACCTCTTCATATGTCATCTCAGCAATGAGGCCTCGGTTGCCAGCCCGTTCGAGCATCGAAGCGTTATGCCACAAGATAGGTACTTCATCTTTGGTGATGCGCAGATCGCACTCGAAGCCGTCGGCGCCTTGTTCAACTGCGCCTTCGTAGGCGGCCATGGTGAGTTCTGGAAAATCGGCACTCGCACCGCGATGCGCGTAGATGAGCATGAGACCGAGAGTAGCAAAGAGATTAGTCTTACCCCCATGGGCCAGCTCTACTTCGCAACTGCCGCGCGTTCTGCGGTGGGTCTTGTCCGCAAGGGCAATGAAGATAGCGCTCTTACTTCACTGCACGTTATTGCCGTTGCCGATGGAATGGGCGGGCATGCAGCAGGAGAAGTTGCATCAAAGATTGCAATCAATTCACTTGCCGAACTCACCTCAGTTATTACTCACCCAGATATTGATTCTGATTCTGCTGACGATCTCTTTGGCCAATCACTTCACACTATTGATACTCAGCTAAAGAGTGCGGCAGATGAAAACCCAGAGCTTTCGGGCATGGGAACTACGTTGACATCTCTCTTTCTCTCACAGGAAAAGATTGCCTTGCTCCACATTGGAGATTCCCGGGCATATCGGTTGCGGGCAAACTCATTTGAGCAACTCTCTCTCGACCACACCGTGATTCAAGAGCTACTTAGCCAAGGTGCAATTTCGGAGGCAGATATTGCAACGCATCCTCAGCGCTCGGTGCTCACTCAAGTCCTCATGGGCGATGGCATCACACACGCACCTCTACTGATTCTCGAAGGAAAAGTTAAAGATCGCTATCTAGTATGCAGCGACGGGTTGAGCTCTGTCTTAACCGAGAAAGAGATTAAGTCATTGATTAAAGGTAAGAATCGCAAAGAAGCTGTTGATGCTTTAGTTGATGCCACCTATATCAATGGCGCTCCCGATAACGTCACGGTAATCATCGCTGATCTGGTGGAGATAAGTGAAGATAGTTCGATTCTCACCTTAGGTGCCGCACAATGATGAATTCATTATTGGGTGCTCGCTACCTGCTTGGGGAAATGATTGGCACCGGTGGCATGGCCGATGTGTATATTGCACAAGACCAACGTTTGTCACGAGAAGTAGCTATCAAAATCTTGCGGAGTGATTTAGCAAAAGATCCACTCTTCGTGGCTCGATTTAGAAAAGAAGCAAAAGCTGCTGCTGGCCTTAATCACCCAGCAATTGTTGCTGTTTATGACTCTGGTGAAGAACCTGCGCCGTATATCGTGATGGAACTTGTTTCTGGGCACACTCTGCGTGATCTGATTCACGACGGGGAAAGACTTCCGCTCCAGCGCGCACTAGAAATTGCCGAGGGCGTTCTTGCAGGCCTTGAGTATTCACATGCGCGAGCGATTGTTCACCGCGATATCAAGCCGGCGAATGTAATGATCACCGATAAAGGTGATGTGAAGGTGATGGACTTTGGAATCGCGCGTGCCATGGATGATCTTGGTGCCACTCTTACCAGCACCTGGAATGTTGTGGGAACTGCGCAATATCTTTCACCTGAACAAGCTGTGGGTGAGCCCGCAGATTCACGAAGTGATATTTACTCAGCTGGATGCTTACTCTTTGAACTACTTTCGGGGCAACCACCATTTACTGGAGAAACTCCGGTATCAATTGCCTACCAACATGCTTCGAGCACCGCTCCACTTATTCGCACCATACAACCAGATCTTCCAGAAGGAATTGAAACTATCCTTGCAGTTGCACTAGCCAAGAAACCTGCAGATCGTTACCAAAGTGCACAAGAAATGCTCGATGATATTGCTCGAGTACGTGCAGGTGAGAAAGTATTAGCCAAGGTTGTTAGCCCTCCAGTATTTACTCGTAAGTCTGCCCTTATTTATGGTGGTGCCTTCTTTGCCGCAATTGCGCTAGCTATTGGTGGTTATTTATATAGTGGCAGCTCAAATAAGAATCTGGCGCAAATCCCTAATGTTGTGGGCTTGAGTGAGGCACAAGCACGCGCCCTCTTGAGCCAATACACAATCACGATTAGACGAGCGAATGACGGTGTTATTCCACGCGATCGAGTTGCAAGCCAAATTCCACTAGCAACAATGAGCGCCCAACCCGGATCATCGATCGTACTTACGATTTCAAAGGGTCCGGGAGAGGCAATTGTTCCTGATGATCTAATTGGTATGTCACTAATCGATGCGCGCGCAGCCCTTACCGCTGTTGGTCTACTTGTTTCACAGACCATTGCTGCTCCATCAGATGAACCACAGGGAACAGTGCTCGAAGTGACACCTGCAGTGGGCTCAGTTACCGATGCTGGCAGTGGAGTAATTCTCACAATTGCAAGTGGTGAAATCACTGTTCCAGACTTGGTTGGTGTGGAAGCAATTCAAGCTAAGACTTCGCTGATTCAAGCGGGTTTTCTTATCAACGAATTCTTTGATTTTGATCCGGAGCAACCACTCGGAGTTGTTATTCGCCAAGCACCTGATGCGGAGTCAACCCAAACAATTGGTAAATCAGTCACAATTACAATTAATAGAGAGCCTTAATTAGCTCTGCCGACTACTGGCGATAATCCAACTGCTCGCTTAGGTGCAGCTAGATCACCACATGTCACCAACCAATTAGCCAACATCTGATGTCCGTGTTCGGTTAAGACTGATTCTGGGTGGAACTGAACGCCTTCGATTGGCAAATTTCTATGCTTAAGTGACATGACCACACCAGATTCAGTTGACCCGGTAATTTCTAAGACATCTGGAACGGTATCTCGTTCTACTGCAAGTGAGTGATAGCGAGTTGCAGTAAATGGTGAAGGCAGATTACTCAGTACTCCCGTTGCGTTATGAATAACTTCTGACGTCTTTCCATGTAAAAGCTCTGGAGCGCGAGAGACAGTGGCACCAAATGCTTCACCGATTGCTTGATGGCCAAGACAGACGCCAAATAACGGAATTGAATTCGCTGCGCAGTATTTGATCATCGCGATGCTGACCCCAGCCTTATCGGGAGTGCCCGGTCCTGGGGAGATTAAAACCCCGTCATATCGCGCAGCTTCATCGGCTGTGACTTCATCGTTTCGAACAACGGTGCATTCTGCCCCCAATTGTGCGAGGTATTGAACGAGGTTAAAGACGAACGAGTCGTAGTTATCGATGACGAGGATTCGAGCCATGGTCCTAATTGTGCTGTAACCTTGCCCTCATGCCAAAGTCGAAGTTGCGTAAGAAAGTCGCCGAGCAGCACGCTCACGAAGAACAGCATCACATCGAAGAAGAGTCACCGCTGCTCGAGAGCCCATCGTGGCTTGCCCCTGTGATGATTGCCAACTTCCTAATCGGCCTCTTCTGGATTGTCATCTTCTATGTCAGCGAAACTCGCTACCCAATTCCGGGTATCGGAGCTTGGAACATGATTATTGGCTTTAGCTTTATTGCCGTGGGATTCTCGCTCGCAACTAAGTGGCGCTAAGTAAGAAACTTTAGAACACTTCTTCCATGGGCAAGAATGTTAAGCGTCAATTTCCCAAGCCTTCGGAGCTAGCCCCACTTCTTAAGTTCTCACTTCCTACTCTGCGCCGCAAGAAGCGTCGCTTAGAGAAGGCATACACAATCTGGGATTTACGCGATATTGCAAAGAAGCGCACTCCTAAAGGTCCGTTTGATTACACCGACGGGTCAGCAGAGAGTGAAGTTAGTCTAGAACGTGCTCGTCAAGCATTTGCCGATCTTGAATTTATTCCAAGTATTTTAAAAGATGTATCTACTGCAGATTTAACTCGCACCTCACTCGGAGAAAAATTCTCAATGCCACTTGGTATTGCTCCAACCGGATTTACCCGCATGATGCAGACTGAAGGTGAAATTGCGGGAGCACGGGCTGCTGAAAAATATGGAATTCCATTTACGCTCTCAACCCTTGGCACAACAACTATTGAGGATGTTGTCACCGCAGCACCTGGTGGTCGCAATTGGTTCCAGTTATATATGTGGAAAGATCGCGAAGGAAGCATGGCGTTGGTCGAGCGTGCACAACGTGCTGGTGTGAAAAACCTAATGCTCACAGTTGATGTTCCTGCCGCCGGACAAAGAATTCGTGATTATCGAAATGGCCTCACCGTTCCACCGCGTCTGACAGCTGGAACAGTGATTAACGCTATTCCTCGACCTGCTTGGTGGATTAACTTTCTAACAACTCCCTCAATCGAATTTGCATCGATGAAGAATTGGGAGGGCACTGTAGGAGAACTCCTTGACTACATGTTCGACCCAACAATGACATGGGAAGATCTGAAGTGGATTAGAGAACAGTGGAATGGAACGCTGACGGTCAAGGGAATTCAAAATCTTGATGATGCAAAAAAGGCGGCAGAGCTTGGAGCCGATGCGGTTCTACTCTCCAATCATGGCGGCAGGCAGCTCGATCGCGCTCCAGTAATGCTGCATTTACTCAGTGATATCAAGAAGGAATTTAAGAAAGATTACGAGATTCATATTGATACTGGAATTATGCATGGGGCTGATGTTCTGGCCGCTATCGCACTCGGTGCTCAATTTACTTATGTGGGCAGAGCTTATTTATATGGCCTGATGGCTGGTGGCCAAGATGGCGTCGAGCGCGCACTTGAAATCATGCGCACGCAAATGGTTCGAAATATGAAGTTGTTGGGTGTGAATTCATTAGATGAGTTGACTCCTAAGCATGTGCGCTTCCTAAATCGCCAGTAACGATTACCCTTACGCTCATGAAGTTTGCGCTGGCAGGACTCTCTTATCTCATTACTGCCTTCGCACTCATTTTTCTTACTGTGCGAGTGCGCCAATTAATTGCTATTTATAAGAAGCAGCAACCAGATCCCACTCGCAGCAACAATAAATCTGCGCGGTTTAAGAACATGCTCACAGAAGTTCTTGGACATACCAAGATGCTCAACTTCACAGCCACGGGAATCGCTCACTGGTTTGTGATGATTGGTTTTGGTGCGCTATTCGGAACTCTTATCACCGCATATGGACAAGTAATTAACCCTGACTTTGCACTTCCTATCATTGGGCATTTTGTTGGATATGAACTCTTCGCTGAACTTATTGCCGCCCTCACCGGCGTTGGCATAGTTACCTTGATTGGCATTCGCCAAGTAACTCGTCTTCGCACGCGCAATCGTTTTAGTGGATCGAATATGGGTAAGGCCTATTACATCGAGGCAACAATTCTTGGCATTGTTTTCTGTGTCATTGCACTTCGCGGTTTGGAAGGCGCACTCGCTAATGAAGAATCATGGAACTGGCACTATGCAATTTCATGGCCGGCAGTTCTTGCCTTTAACTCTATGTCAGTTGCATCCCTTGAAAGTGCAATAGTTATCGTTGCAACGCTCAAGATTGTTATTTCAATGGCCTGGTTCATTGTGATTGCATCTGATTTCACTATGGGTATCGCCTGGCACAGATTCCTTGCCTTCTTTAATATTTACTACAAACGCAATATCGATCAACCAGCACTCGGTGCGCTGCCAGAGATGCTCTCAAAAGGTAAGCCGGTTAATTTCGAAGATCCGGCAGAAGATGATGTATTTGGGCTTGGAACGCGCGGAGATATCTCCTGGAAGGGCTTGCTGGATATGACCAGCTGCACCGAATGTGGTCGTTGCCAATCGCAATGTCCGGCCTGGCATACCGATAAACCACTTTCACCTAAGTTATTGATTATGGCGATGCGCGATCACGCGATGTCAAAGGTTGTCGAGACTGAGAACATTGTGGGTGAGAACGCTCCTATCTCACTTGATGTCTTATGGTCTTGCACATCGTGTGGTGCTTGTGTTGAAGAGTGTCCGGTTGATATCGAACACGTTGATCACATCGTTAATATGCGTCGCTTCCAAGTATTAGTTGAATCCGAGTTTCCGACAGAGCTTGGTGGAACGTTTAGAAACCTGGAGAAGGCCGGCAACCCATGGGGTGCAAATAAGGCTGACCGCGAGAGCTGGATTGCAGAGTGTGATTTCCCAGTACGCGTTGTTAGCGGTGAACTTCCAGAAGAAGTTGAATATCTCTTCTGGGTTGGCTGCGCTGGTGCATACGAAGATCGAGCAAAGAAGACAACAAAGGCTGTCGCTGAGTTACTACATATGGCCGGAGTTAACTTTGCCGTTCTAGGAAAACGTGAGACTTGCACTGGAGATCCGGCACGTCGCTCCGGTAATGAATTTCTCTACCAAATTCTCTCCCAAGAAAACATCGCAACTTTTAACGAAACTTTTGGCGATAGATCAAAAGGTAAGAAGAAGGTTGTTGTTACCTGCCCGCATTGCTTCACAACTATTGGACGAGATTATGCACAGAGTGGTTTTGAGCTCGAAATGTTGCACCACACGCAATTACTTAACACTTTGATTAAAGAAGGGCGGCTGAAGCCAAGTCCTCATAAATCAGATAAGAAGCTGACTTATCATGACCCTTGCTACCTCGGTCGACACAACCAAATTTATGCACCACCTCGCGAACTATTAGAGGCAAGTGGTTGCGATGTGGAAGAGATGCCACGTAATAAGGAACGATCATTCTGCTGCGGTGGTGGCGGTGGTCGCATGTGGATGGAAGAAAAACTTGGAACCCGCATCAACTTAAATCGTGTTGATGAAGCTATCGAAACTGGTGCGCAAGAAGTCGCTGTTGCCTGTCCATTCTGCCGAATCATGGTCGGCGATGGAATGGTGGCGCGGCAATCAGATGTTGAAGTACTAGATGTTGCCCAGATATTACTTAGAAGCGTGAAGGCTTCAGAGTAAGCAATAACTTAGTCACTACAGCACCTGCGATAAGACCACCAAGGTGAGCGTGCCAATCTACGCCGCCAATAGTAAAACCCAGTGCAAAGTTCAGGGCAATGACAACGATGATGCTTTTAATGTCGCCGCCCATTCGCTTACCAATGACAACGAATGCACCGAATAAACCAAAGACCGCACCTGATACTCCCACTGAATATCCGTTGTAGCCAAGACTGTATGCCGAAAAGAGTGAGCCGCCAATAAGTGAGATGAAGAAGATAATGAGAAATTTATTGCGGCCCATAAAGCGCTCTATCGGTGTTCCAAGTGAGTGCAGCGCAAGCATGTTAAATGCTAGGTGAATTGGAATTGTATTTGAGTTATCGTGCACGAGAGCCACAGTGACAAGTCGATACCACTCGTTTGTTGATTTAAGTAATTCAATTCCATAAAGTCCAAATGTGCCAATGATTCCGGAATCAAGGAGTTCGTATAGGTAAAACGCGCAGATAATGGTGATTAGCGTTATGACTGTTGAACGCGATTTCATACGCTTAGAAAAGTACTACGCGATAGTGACGCTATTGATGACAACTGGCGTCACAGGCTTATCTTGAGCACCTGTTGGTGTTGCGCCAATCTTGTCTACGACAGCTTGTGAAGCGACATCTTTTACTTCACCGAAAATTGTGTGCTTGCGGTTTAGCCATGTTGTTGGTGCGACGGTGATAAAGAACTGTGAACCATTTGTTCCTGGTCCAGAGTTAGCCATGGCAAGGATGTATGGGCGATCGAATTGAAGCTCGCCATGGAATTCATCAGCGAACTGGTAACCAGGTCCGCCAAATCCTTGACCAAGTGGGTCTCCACCTTGGAGCATGAAGCCAGCGATGACGCGGTGGAAAATAGTTCCGTCATATAAATTCTCATTTGATTTTTTACCTGTGCGAGGATCTGTCCACTCTTTGGCACCCGTTGCAAGACCAACAAAATTTTCAACAGTCTTTGGCGCATGGTTAGGAAATAGCTCAATGACGATGTCGCCGAGTGAGGTATGAAGGGTTGCAGTGTTTGACATGTGGAGACCAGGGGAATCGAACCCCTAACCTCTGCCTTGCAAAGGCAGCGCTCTACCAATTGAGCTAGGTCCCCGTATTAGAACGGGTGGGCCCAGGTGGACTTGAACCACCGACCTCTTCCTTATCAGGGAAGCGCTCTAACCAGGCTGAGCTATGGGCCCGCTAGACGTACTTTCGTGCGTTTCGCAGAAGCGCAAGGTTACTTGAATATCATCAAGTAGCCAAAACGGCCCCCATTACTACAGGCGTGAACCCTACTACTTTTGCTCCGAAATCTCATCTTCGCTGTTGCGGGTCACAGATAACAGGGTCACACCAACATCTAAGTTGACCAGACGAACTCCCATTGAATCGCGGCCTGTTTGGCGCACTTCAGCTGCAGGGGTTCGCATGACAGTTCCAGCAGATGTAATCGCAAGGATTTCATCTTTATCTTCTAATACAAGTGCGGATACAAGAGTTCCGCGAGAATCTTCATCGATCTTTGCCGCCTTTATGCCAATGCCACCACGACCCTGTAATCGATACTCATCGATTGGAGTTTTTTTGCCATAGCCACCATCAGTTGCGGTAAAGACAAATGCACCTTGCGTAGATTGAGAATCAACGCGCGCCATTGTTAAGAGTTCATCACCCGCGCGAAATTTCATTCCAATCACACCAGATGTGGAACGTCCCATCGGGCGAAGTGAATCGTCATCGGTGGTAAAGCGCAGTGACATCGCCTTCTTAGAGACAAGTAAGAGTTCATCGGCATTACGGACAAGAGAAGCTGAAACAACTTCATCTCCAGGCTTTAATGAGATTGCAATGAGGCCACCTGTGCGCGGTGAATCGTATTCAGTCAGTGGGGTCTTCTTAACTAGTCCACCTTTTGTGGCAAGTACTAGGTAAGGAGCTGCGTTGTAATCTTTAAATGAAAGGACTTGTGCAATTTGTTCCTCTGGCTTAAATGCCATCAGATTTGCCACATGTTGTCCGCGGGCATCGCGGCCAGCATCAGGAAGCTCGTGCACCTTCGCCCGATATACGCGGCCCTGGTTGGTGAAGAACAAGAGCCAATCATGGGTAGAGGCGACAAAGAAATGATCAACCACATCATCTTGCTTCAGCGCCGCACCTTTAACGCCGCGACCACCTCTGCGCTGTGATTTATAGAGATCAGCGGTAGTGCGCTTGGAATACCCACCGCGGGTAATAGTTACTACAACATTATTATCAGGGATGAGATCTTCAGCCGAGAAATCACCTTCACTTGCCACAATTTGAGTACGGCGCTCATCGCCATATTTAGTAATCACTTCAGTGAGCTCGCTCTTGATGATTTCGCGCTGCTTACTTTCCGATGCCAAGATTGCGTTGAGTTCGATGATGTCAGCCATCAGGCCTTCGTATTCATCATTAATCTTCTGCCGCTCAAGTGCTGCAATCCGGCGCAACTGCATATCAAGAATTGCATTTGCTTGGATCTCATCGACATCAAGTAACTTCATCAAACCTGTGCGCGCTTCTTCGGGGGTCTTTGAGGCACGAATGAGTGCAATCACGGCATCGAGGGCATCGAGTGCCTTGAGGTATCCCTTAAGGATGTGTGCGCGTTTCTCTTTTTCAACTAAGCGGAATTTAGTACGACGCACAATGACTTCAACTTGATGCTCGATGTAATACTTAATGAATTCATCTAAGCGCAAGGTACGCGGAACACCGTCGACAAGTGCCAACATGTTGGCACCAAAAGTATCTTGTAGTTGAGTCTGCTTATATAAATTATTCAGAATCACCTTTGGAATTGCCGAGCTCTGCAAGACAATAACCAGGCGCTGGCCTAAACGTTCGTTACCTTCATCGCGCACATCTGCGATTCCTTTAATCTTTCCATCTTTAACAAGTTCCGCAATTTTAAGTGCCAGGTTATCTGGGTTTACTTGATAGGGAAGTTCAGTAACAACTAAGCAGGTGCGCTTATTAATCTCTTCTACATTTACTACTGCCCGCATAGTCACTGAGCCACGACCAGTGCGATAGGCATCTTCAATGCCGCCACGGCCAACAATCAGTGCCTTGGTTGGAAAATCTGGGCCTTTCACAACAGTAAGCAAATGATTAAGTAGATCTGGGGCCGGCATATCTGGATGTTCAAGTGCGTAAATAACTGCCTCACCGATTTCGCGAAGATTATGTGGCGGAATATTTGTCGCCATACCCACTGCAATACCGGCAGAACCGTTCACAAGTAAGTTGGGAAAGCGTGCAGGTAATACATCTGGCTCTTGTGATCGCCCGTCGTAGTTGGGCGAGAAGTTGACGGTATCTTCATCGATATCACGCATCATCTCCATGGCAAGAGGTGCCAAGCGAGCTTCGGTGTAACGCATCGCAGCTGCTGGATCGTTACCGGGTGAACCGAAGTTTCCGTTGCCATCTACCAATGGATAACGAAGTGACCATGACTGAGCTAAACGAACAACGGTGTCATAGATAGCGGTGTCACCATGAGGATGGTAATTACCCATGACATCACCGACGATGCGAGAAGATTTGTAATAGCCCTTATCGGGGCGATAACCAGCATCGAACATGGCATAGAGAACGCGGCGGTGAACTGGCTTTAGCCCATCTCGCACATCAGGAAGTGCGCGCCCAACAATGACAGACATGGCGTAGTCGAGATAGCTGCGCGCCATTTCAACTTGTAGGTCTACTTTTTCGATGCGATCGAAAGTTACCTCTTCCGGTGTCATGTCATCAGTTGTCATTAGATATCCAAGAATCTAACGTCTTTAGCATTGCGCTGAATAAATGCCCGTCGTTGTTCTACATCTTCACCCATCAGAACAGAGAACAAATCATCGGCTGCTGCAGCATCATCTAGTGTTACCTGAATCAAGACCCGATGCTCTGGGTCCATAGTTGTATCCCACAACTCTTTTGCCGGCATTTCACCTAAACCTTTAAAGCGCTGGATTCCATCTTCTTTCGGAAGACGCTTTCCGGCATCTAGACCAATCTTGATCATGCCATCGCGCTCTCTGTCACTAAATGCATACTCAACCGGGTCTTTACCTCCCCACTTGAGTTTATAAAGTGGAGGTTGGGCAAGATAGACGAAACCGTTTTCAATCAATGGACGCATAAATCTAAATAACAAAGTAAGAAGTAGTGTGCGAATGTGTTGACCATCAACGTCAGCATCGGCCATCAGAATAATCTTGTGATAGCGCAGCTTTTCGATATCAAAGTCATCGTGAACTCCGGTACCGAGTGCGGTAATCAGGGATTGCACTTCATTATTTTGTAGCACGCGATCAATGCGAGCCTTTTCAACGTTAAGGATCTTGCCGCGAATTGGTAGGACTGCTTGATTTCGTGAATCGCGGCCACCCTTTGTCGAACCACCAGCGGAGTCACCTTCGACAATGTAGAGCTCGCACTTGGAAGGATCAGTCCACTGGCAATCAGCTAGCTTGCCGGGCATTCCACGACCTTCGAGCAAACCCTTACGGTTACGAGCTAAATCACGTGCTTTGCGTGCTGCCACGCGAGCAGAAGCTGCATCGATTGATTTACGAATAATGTCTTTGCCCTCTTGTGGGTTTTGTTCAAACCACTGGGTCAAACGTTCATTGACTACCTTTTGGGTAAATGATTTCGCGGCAGTGTTACCGAGTTTGGTCTTTGTCTGTCCTTCAAACTGTGGTTCACCCAATTTGATGGAGACAATTGCAGTAAGACCTTCGCGGACATCATCGCCAGTAAGACGATCTTCTTTCTTGCGAATAAGTCCCTGTTCTTCGGCGAACTTATTAACCACTGAAGTCAGTGCTGTGCGGAAACCTTCCTCGTGGGTTCCACCTTCATGGGTGTGAATAGTGTTGGCAAAGGTGTAGACAGATTCGGAGAAGCCGTTATTCCACTGCATCGAGATTTCAAGAGAAAGTTGCGCCTTCTTATCCTCTGACTCAATGGCGATAACGGTCTTATGCAGCTCACCACGGGTGGAGTTCAGGTGCTTTACAAAATCAGTAATTCCGCCCTGGTATTGGTAGCGCACTGCAATTTGTTCGCCCTTGTCATCGACATGGCCAGGGCGTAAATCGGTCAGAGATAAAATTAGGCCGCGGTTAAGAAATGCCATCTCGCGAAAGCGAGTAGAGAGAACTTCGAATGAGAAATCAGTTGTTTCAAAGATATCCTCTGACGGCCAGAATTGAATTGTTGTTCCGGTCTCAGTTGTTGCTTCACCTTTAGCAACAGGTGCTTGTGGAACGCCAAGTCGGTAATCTTGGCGCCAGGTAAATCCATCACGCTTTACTTCAGCAGATAGCTTTGTAGAAAGTGCGTTAACCACGGATGAGCCAACACCGTGCAGACCGCCAGAGACGGAGTAACCACCATCGCCAAACTTTCCTCCTGCGTGTAAAACGGTGAGAACAACTTCAAGTGCTGGCTTCTTTTCAATCGGGTGGATATCAACCGGGATTCCACGACCGTTATCGACCACTTGTAGTGATCCATCGGGCATCAAGCTGACTTTAATTTCAGTGCAGTAACCTGCGAGCGCTTCATCAACTGCGTTATCGACGATTTCATAGACAAGGTGGTGCAGCCCGCGTTCACCGGTGGAGCCGATATACATTCCGGGGCGCTTTCGAACAGCCTCAAGGCCCTCTAGGACTGTGATCGAGGAGGCGTCGTATCCGCCTGGTTCCTTCTTCACATCACGCTTTTCGCTCAAAGTGGGAACTCCTTGAATTTGCCTTAAATGGGCTATAGAGCGGTGATTCCGCTATAGCAGGGTGAAATCCTATCGTTAAATCGCAAGTCAAATACCGGCGAGAAGCCTTAGGAGTGGGATTTACCGCCCGTTCGGCGCAGGGGTGAGGGTTCCTACTGAATCAACTCACTCTTTGCTAGATATCCACAGAGTTTATCCCCATTGTGGGTGGAGTTACACCCATGTAATTCAGCGCAAAGTTAGAAATATCAAATCTGTGGTCCTAGCGATTCCATCGCACGTAGCGTTGCAATGCGCTCTTCGATGGGTGGATGAGTACTAAATAACTTTGAGACAGCTTTTGCATCCAACGGGGATTCGATCCAAATATGTGCGACCGCATTTGATTTCTGGCGCACCACGGTTGAATCAGCAGCCAAAACTTCAAGTGCTTTGCGTAGCCCAGCAGGATTGCGCGTAAAGGAGACCGCCGTGGCATCAGCGAGCGCCTCACGCTTACGTGAGATTGCAGATTTCAAGAGCAGCGCTGCAATCGGAGCAAGAATTAAGACAACAAGTGAGAGAACAAGTGCTACTGGGTTTTGATTTTGGTTTCCATCTCTGCGACCGCCACCAAAGAACATGATGCGCATCAGGAAATCACTCAGGATTGCAATTGCTCCGGCAGTGGTTGCAGCAACTGCTGACACTAAGGTGTCACGGTTTGCCACATGTGACATCTCATGGGCAATGACTCCCTGAAGTTCATCGCGATCCATGACTTCTAGAATCCGTGTAGTAAATGCAATCAGTGCATGATCGGGATTTCGCCCTGTAGCAAATGCATTGGGCGCAGAATCTTCCACGATTGCCACTTTAGGCATAGGTAGACCACTTGCAATCACCACTTCTTCAATCACATTGAAGAGTTCGGGGGCATCTTCGCGGGTAACAACTTTGGCACCTGTCATGGTGAGAACTAATTTATCTGAGCCATAGTAAGAGCCCCACACACCGATGAGTGATATTCCCACCGCAAAGGGAACAATTGTCGAAGCTGTCCCGGCTCCAAAATATGTTAGTACCGCGTATGCGACAAGCCAGGTGAGAACTCCCATTGCTGCAAGAAGGAAATAGGTCTTTCCTTTATTGGCAGAAGCGAGTGCGCGAAAGTTATTCTCAGCCATCGAACTAACTAGAACTTAACGCCAGGAACGTTGCGATCTGTTGGATTCTCAACTTCATAGAAATCACGAGCATCTACCTTGGCAAAGCCAGCAAAGAAGCTGGTGGGGATGGTTTTAACGGCTGTATTAAGTGAGCGCACGTTGTCGTTATAGAACTGACGTGCAAAGGAAACTTTATTCTCAGTTGTAGAAAGTTCTTCTTGCAGAGATAAGAAGTTTGCCGATGCTTTTAGATCTGGATACGCCTCAGCAACTGCAAGTAAACCTTTGAGTGCATTTGTCAGAGCGCCATCTGCTGCTGCAACGTCAGCAACTGTTGTTGCACTTGTTGCCTTTGCCCGCGCTGTGACAACGGCGTCAAATGTTGATTGTTCGTGGGCTGCATAACCTTTAACGGTCTCTACTAAATTTGGAATCAGATCTGCGCGTCGCTTGAGCTGTACTTCAATCTGCGCGAATGCTTCATCGACTGTGATGTTTAGACGAATGAGGCGGTTGTATTGAGCAATAAAAAATAGAACCAAAAGTACGACTGCGCCGATGACTATATATTCCATAATGTGTTCAACCTTCTGGTGGGTAGTTGTATTCCCCAGATATAGGCTATCCGAGGAGCTATTTGATCTTGCTCTGGTGAAAATTCATAAAGGAGCGGCTTGGGGTTGGCCCGCGCTGTCCTTGGTAACGTGATGCGTAAATGGCTGAACCGTATGGGTGTTCAGCAGGGGATGAAAGTCTAATCAGACAGAGCTGACCGATTTTCATGCCTGGGAATAACTTCACCGGCAAGTTAGCAACATTCGATAGTTCCAGGGTGATGTGTCCAGAAAATCCAGGATCAATAAATCCTGCAGTGGAATGTGTCAGCAGTCCAAGGCGGCCCAGTGAAGATTTGCCCTCTAGCCGCCCGGCGATGTCATCGGGAAGAGTGATAATTTCATAGGTGCTTGCCAATACGAATTCACCTGGGTGCAAGATAAATGCTTCGCCATCTTCGGCAACAACTTCGCGAGTGAGCTCGGGTTGTTCCAGTGATGGATCGATGACTGAATATTTATGATTTTCAAAGACGCGAAAGAATTTATCCAGGCGGACATCGACAGAGGAAGGTTGAATCATCGCCTCTTCAAAAGGCTCAACGGCCACGCGGCCCGCCGTTATTTCGGAGCGAATATCGCGATCACTAAGAAGCACGGCGCGAGCCTACCTTTGCGGGCTTAGAAAAAGGAGTCCGGCGCGCTTGCCTAAGTTACTGGCGGGTAGCATTATTGCGCCATGAGCCATTACACAGCCAACCTGCGCGATATTGAATTCTGCCTCTTTGACCTACTTGGTCGCGAAAAAGTACTGGGTACTTCTATCTACTCTGAACTTGATCGCGATACCGCAATGGGAATGTTAGAAGAGATGAAGCGTTTATGTGAGAACGATCTCGCTGCTTCCTTTGTTGAAGGCGATCGCGTTGGCGCAATCCTGAATAAAGAGACTGGCAATGTAAATCTGCCTGCGAGCTTTATTAAATCTTATAAGTCATACATTGATGGCGAGTGGTGGCGACTTGATGCACCAGTAGAACTCGGTGGTATGAAAGTTCCAGCATCCATTCGTTGGGCGATTGCCGAAATGGTTCTTGGCTCAAATCCCGCTGTTCACCTCTATGCATCCGGTTACGCCTTTGCCCATGTTGCATTTTTATTGGGCACAGATGTTCAAAAAACAATGGCGAAACATATGGTTGATCGTCACTGGGGCGCGACCATGCAATTGACTGAACCAGATGCTGGTTCAGATGTTGGGGCAGGGCGGACAAAAGCTGTGGAACAAGCAGATGGGACTTGGCATATCACCGGAAATAAGCGATACATCACTTCCGGAGATGCCGACTTCTATGAGAATGTGATGCACTTTGTGCTCGCTCGTCGTGAAGGTGGCGGACCAGGAACAAAAGGTTTATCACTCTTTCTCATTCCTAAATTCATGTTCGATCTTGAGACAGGCGAACTAGGAAAACGCAATGGCGTATATGTCACAGCCCTGGAAAGTAAAATGGGCCTTAATGTTTCTGCTACCTGCGAAGTAAATCTTGGCGAGAAAGAGCCTGCCGTTGGCTATCTACTCGGTGATGTCCACCAAGGAATCTTCCAGATGTTTAAAATTATCGAATTCGCTCGCATGATGGTGGGAACTAAGGCGATTGCAACGTTATCTGCCGGCTATCTGCAAGCACTCTCCTATGCCAAAGTCCGCGTGCAAGGTGGCGATATGAAGGTGATGAACGATAAAGCAAGCCCGCGTGTGACAATCATTAAGCATCCAGACGTTCGCCGCTCCTTGATGGTGCAGAAGGCTTACTCCGAAGGAATGCGCGCACTCGTGCTCTATACCGCCTCTATCCAAGATGAAATCGAATTGGCTCGAGCAGCCGGGGAAGAAGAGAAGTTAGAGAAGATGGAACGTCTGAACGATCTCCTGCTTCCAGTTGTTAAAGGCTTCGGTTCTGAAAAATCATGGACACTTCTTGGTACTGAATCACTACAAACATTTGGTGGAGCCGGATTTACCCAAGATTGGCCACTAGAACAGTATGTGCGCGATGCCAAGATTGATACTTTGTATGAAGGCACAACAGCAATTCAAGGTTTGGACTTCTTCTTCCGCAAAGTTGTAAAAGATGGTGGGCGTGCACTTGGTCTACTCGGAAAAGAGATTCAAGCATTTGCTGAAAGTGGAGGAGCACATGCCGCTGAGAAGCAAGCTCTCCTTAAAGCACTGGCTGATCTCAATGGAATTATCGGCGTACTTGTTGGCCATGCGATGGCATCACAAGAGAAGTCAGATGAGATTTACAAGGTGGGCTTAAGCACCTCACGCGCTTTGATGGCAGTGGGCGATGTCATCATTACTTGGCTTCTTCTTCGCCAGGCAGATATTGCAGAAGCGAAGTTAGCTGCCGGTGCTGGCAAAGATACTGATTTCTACACCGGCAAAATTGCATCGGCAAAGTTCTTTGTTGCAACAGTTCTTCCACATATCACTGCAGATCGTAAGATTGTGGAAGCAACTGATTCAACGATTATGGAGATCCCGGAGTCCGCTTTTTAGTCCTTGTACGATAACCTTTCCTGGTGCTTTCAAAACATCGTGGTGAGTTTTTTCTTGTTTTAGGAGCTTTCTTCTTCGCATTAAGCGGAATCGTGGTTACGGTTGTACTAAAGCATTTGCCAGCATTTCGCTTAGCTGAGTTCCGTTCTGTGACGGCTGTGCTCATTCTCGGAACACTGGTTGCACTCACCCGCCCTGAAATCATCAGGATGGTGCGCGCTGAAATACCTAAATTAGGCTTATACGGTGTCATCGGTTTTGCGATGGTTAATTTTGGATACCTACTTGGCATCCAACGTGGAGTGCCACTAGCTCTTGTTTTGATTATCGAGTTCACCGCTTCAATCTGGATCGCCTTATGGATTAAGTTTGTCCGTAAGTCTTTCGTTGCGCGCCAAATGTGGATAGCTATCGCCTTCTCAATTCTCGGTTTGGTCTTGGTTGCCAAGGCGTGGGATGGCTTCGCTTTCGACTTGATTGGTATCGGTGGTGCTGTGATGAGCGCCTTCGCGCTAGCTGCGTACTTCTTAATGAGTGAGAAAATTGGAAAGAAACGTGAACCGATTGCCCTACTTATCTTTGGTATGGGATTTGCATCAATCTTTTGGCTTGTAGTTCTTCCACCTTGGACCTTTCCTTTTGAAGTATTTACAATGAAGATGGACCTGGGTGGCATTGCTGCTGGCACATTAGTTCCTGGTTGGGTGATGATGGCAGCAGCTGCAATCATTGGAACCGTAGTTCCTTATCTCTGCGTGCTTACCGGAATGCGACTCCTTACTGCATCGACAAGTAGCGTCATTGGAATGCTTGAGCCGGTACTGGCCGGTGCCTTTGCCTGGGTCTGGTTTGCTCAGAGCTGGGATGTAATTCAACTCTTCGGAGCACTCGTCGTGCTCTTTGGAATCTACTTAGCAGACCGTGCAAAAACGGTGGCCACAGAATAAATCAAAAGGAACTACTCGTTCCAGCCACCATCACCTGGCGCAGTTGGTTGGATATCATTTGTAGATCCTGTTGATTGTGTGAAGTCGCGTCCAGAACCAACATTCGGTGCCATATCAAAGAAGCGTGCAAAGTGAAGTTGGGCAGAGACGGTAATGGTGCGAGTTGGTCCATTACGGTGCTTGGCCACAATGAAATCTGCTTCACCTGATCGGTTCTGTGAGTCATACATATCATCGCGGTGAAGCAAGATAACTACGTCGGCATCTTGTTCGATAGAACCAGATTCACGAAGGTCTGAGAGCATCGGGCGCTTATCTGTACGTTGTTCCGGGCCACGGTTGAGCTGTGAGATTGCAATAACTGGAACATCTAATTCTTTTGCCATCAACTTTAATTGACGCGAAAATTCCGAGACTTCTTGCTGGCGGTTCTCCACCTTTTTACCTGATGTCATCAGCTGCAGGTAATCAATCACGACGAGTTTGAGATTGTGACGTTGCTTTAAGCGGCGTGCTTTTGCTCGAATCTCCATCATAGAAAGGTTGGCTGAATCATCAATAAATAACGGTGCATCTGAGATCTCACCCATTCGGCGAGCAAGCTTTGACCATTCATCATCGCTGAGTTGACCGGAACGAATGCTATTAAGTCCCACACGCGCTTCGGCAGAGAGCATGCGCATTGTGATTTCAGATTTCGACATTTCAAGAGAGAAGATCACCGCTGTTTGGTTATCGTGAATTGCGGCGTGACGGGCAATATCAAGACCGAGCGTTGATTTACCGACAGCAGGACGAGCTGCAAGAATAATCATATTTCCAGGATGGAAACCGTGTGTAAGAAGGTCGAGATCGCGGAAACCAGATTTAACACCTTCGGCGCCAACACCTTTTGAAATAGCTTCAATCTCATCAAGTGCCTGCGGCAGTAAAGTATTAAGTTGCACATAATCTTCAGAAGAGCGTCGTTCTGTTACCGCATAGACCTCTGCTTGCGCAGCATCTACTGCATCATCTACTTCACCATTTTGATCATAGCCAAGTTGCACAATCTTTGTTCCTGCCTCCACAAGCCTGCGCATGATTGCATGTTCTAAAACTATCTTTGCGTAGTAGCCGGCGTTAGCAGCGGTTGGCACAGAAGAGATAAGTGTGTGCAAGTAAGGTGCACCACCTGCGCGCGCAATATCGCCACGCTTTGTGAGTTCTGCCGCAACAGTAATTGCATCGGCTGGTTCACCGCGTCCGTAGAGATCTAGAATTGCATCATAGATAAGTTCGTGTGCTGGTCTGTAGAAATCACGTTCACGAAGAACTTCAACAACATCTGCAATCGCATCTTTTGATAACAGCATTCCACCGAGAACAGATTGTTCTGCTTGAAGATCTTGTGGTGGTGTGCGCTCAAACTCAGCCCCAACAGTGTTGTACTGCCCGTTACGTTGGGAGTTATTGGGTAGTTCTGCGATGCTCACGAGGCGTACCTTCCTCTAGAGCACTGACAAATGCGAAGGGCCCTGGGGGTAAAGGTGTGGATAAAGCCCACTTCTATGTGTAAAAGGGTGTGGAGAAGGTGTGTGTAACTCACGCCTATCGGTGGATAGCTTGCCAATTGAGCGTGGAAAGGTGGGGAGAAAAGTAAATTAGGAGTTCTCACCTGGTGAGATATCACCTGATATTCACTTTTCTGCGGAACACTTCGCACATGATTGTTGATTACGCCCTCTACCAAAATGGCGTTCGGTACACCCAACCCTCCAATCTCGCTGAACTTATTCAAAAGGCAAGAAGCGATGGGGGCTTCGTCTGGCTAGGTCTGGCAGAGCCGACCGAGAATGAATTTAACAAGATCATCGGTGACTTTAAATTTCATCCCCTTGCAATCGAAGATGCCATTACCGCTCATCAACGTCCAAAATTTGAAGAGTACCCCGGCGTGCAAGCGTTGGTACTAAAGACCGCCTTTTATGAAGAGAAGGGTAGCCAAATTTCTACCGGTGAAATCTTCTGCTTCATTGGAGAACATTTCATTGTTGTCGTGCGACACGGAAATGGTGCACCGTTAGTGAACACTCGCCATCATTTGGAAGGTAACCCGGAGCAATTAGCAAAAGGACCTTACGCTGTTGCACACGCAATTCTTGACCATGTCATTGATTGTTATATCGATATCTCAATCGAACTTGAAAACGATGTGTTGCAAGTAGAACATAAGGTTTTTGGAGATACCAGAGAGAGTGCATCGCAAGAGATTTACTTACTTAAGCGCGAGGTTATTGAATTCCGCCATGCAATTGATCCACTTTTATCGCCACTTCAACATATCGCTAGTATTGGCGCTCGTAATATTCCGACCGAACTTACGCCATTCTTCAGAGATACCCTCGACCATCTATCACGCGCATCTGATGCAGCATCTGGCCTAGATGCGCTACTCACATCGGCGCTGCAGGCAGAGCTTGCACAAGTACAACTTCAGCAAAATAGCGATATGCGCAAAATTACTTCCTATGTTGCCCTGGCATCTGTACCAACAATGATTGCTGGAATCTACGGAATGAACTTCGACACCATGCCTGAATTACGCTGGGAATTTGGATATCCGGCCGTCATCGGTTCACTCCTCGTGATCACCGTTGTTCTATATAGGAAATTCAAGAAATCTGGCTGGCTCTAAATTAATTGGTGAAATAAGAAAGCCCGCCGCAGATTGCGACGGGCTTTCTTATAACTGAAGATCTATTAAGCAGAAACTACAGTCAAGTTAACAGTTGCAACGATGTTATGTGCAAGTGAAACCTTAACGGCGTGTGTGCCTGTCTTCTTGATATGACCTGTTGTCTTGAGGTTATGGCGATCGATATCAACTGATGTTGCTGATTTGATTGCAGCAGCAATGTCTTTATCTGTGACAGAACCGAAGAGGCGACCAGCTGTACCGGTCTTGACTTTTACGGTCACTGTTGCCTTCTCAAGTGTTGCCTTGATCTCTTTAGCGTGATCGAGATCGCGGACTTCGCGGGCAGCACGTGCACGGCGGATTCCTTCGATCTGCTTCTCGCCACCAAGTGACCAGACGATTGCAACGCCACGTGGCAACAAGAAGTTGCGTGCGTAGCCATCTTTAACAGTGACAACATCGCCAGCGTTTCCGACCTTATTTACCTCACGAGTAAGGATGAGTTTCATAGTTCTTAGCTCCCTTATCGCGCTGAAGATGTGTAAGGCAGTAGCGCTACTTCACGGCTGTTTTTGACAGCTGTTGCTACTGAACGTTGGTGTTGTGTGCAAGCACCTGTTACTCGGCGAGCGCGGATCTTGCCGCGATCAGAGATGTACTTACGTAGGGTCGCAATATCTTTGTAATCGATATATGTGACCTTGTCACGACAGAAGCTGCAAGGCTTCTTCTTGAACTTCTTATTAAGGGCTGCTGCTTTAGCGCCCTTATTCTTCGGCTCGCGTAGAGCCTTGTTATTTCTTGCTCCCATTGTGGTGCTCCTTTTCGGGCCCTTCCAAGTAGTTTCGCAACTTGCTTAGAAGGAATGGATTGTCGGTTGTTTAACTTCTTCTATTTAAAAGGGTGGTTCGTCGGTTGTAGATGTTCCCCATCCACCACCGGCTGGTGAAGTCGTTGCGGCAGCCCATGGATCGTCGTTGAAGGATTCGGCTGCAGCTGGTGCTGCACTTGCTCCAGTTCCACCTGCACGCGAAGCTCGTGTGACCTTCGCTGTTGCATTGCGGAGTGATGGACCTACTTCATCAACTTCTACCTCAAAGACCGTGCGCTTTTCGCCTTCTTTTGTTTCATATGAACGTTGCTTGAGTCTGCCAGAGAGAATGACGCGCATTCCCTTTGTTAGTGACTCTGCAACATTTTCTGCAGCTTGGCGCCAGATTTGGCATTGAAGGAAGAGGCTCTCGCCGTCTTTCCATTCATTTGTAGCCTTATCTAGATAACGAGGTGTTGAGGCAACACGAAATTTTGCTACCGCTGCACCACTAGGTGTGAAACGTAGCTCTGGATCGTCAACTAGGTTGCCGATCATGGTAATTGTTGTATCTCCTGCTGCCATTTTTTCCTCTTATCTACTCGTGGAGTCCGTGCTAATAAATTACCCGTAATAGGTGACATCTACCGCGCGAAACGCGGCAGCTGTTGATTACTCGGGGCGTATTACCTTTGTGCGTAAGACAGATTCGTTCAGGTTCAGCTGACGATCTAACTCTTTGATTGCCGCAGGCTCACAGTGCATATCTACAACTGCGTAAATGCCTTCTGGCTTCTTATTGATTTCAAATGACATACGGCGCTTGCCCCAAACATCGAGCTTGTCGACGCGGCCTCCGCTGTCTTTGATGATCTTGAGATATGTCTCAAGTGATGGTGTGACTGTACGTTCTTCGAGTTCTGGATCGAGAATGACCATTAATTCATAGTGACGCATGCGTTAACCCGACCTCCTTTGGACTAAGACGGCCACGGCATTTCCGTGACAGGAGGGTTAATACTCCTGAAGAACACGCTCCGAAGGATTGTGTAATTCAGGACGCTAAGGGTAACTCTCGCCTGTTGATAAGAGAAATTCGCTCGGAAATACGCGGGATTTTCGATGGCGGGCGGCTAGGCGGGCCAGCAGGAGAATCGAGGCTCCAATCCGGACCAGGGTAATGACTGAATATGCCACAACCGGTAGACCGAATTTCGCACCAGTAACAGAGGCAAGATGTTGCCAGATTGCGAAGTGATACAAGAGTTCACACCCTTGCCAGAAGAAGAACACGGCCAAATCTTTCTCATCGATAAGTGCAATCACGGCAAGGGGTGTTAACCAGAGAACATACTGCGGTGAATAGACCTTGCTCACCGCCATCACGATGATGAAGATAAAGATCGCTGTGTGGGCAAGGGTGGGTGGTTTAGTGAGTTGGAGTAAATAGATGATGAGTGCGGTAATTCCGATGAGTAAACAGAGAACAGATAAATAATTTTGGTGGGTGAGGTTAAGACCTAAGTTAGAGAGGGCATACCAAATCGAACCCCAGTCAGATCCGCGGTTGAGGTTAAGTGAATAAAAGCGCCACCACCCTTGTGGTGTTGTGAGAAATACCGGTGCGTTGATTGCAATGAATGTGACAACGGTGATGAGGAAATATTGCGCAAACTTTGCAATCTTTTCTCGGCGAAAGAAGATAAGCGCGATGGGGATGAGTAAGAAGATGGGGAGAAACTTTGTTGAGATCGAAATTCCAAGAAGTATCGCACTCGGTATCTCTAACTTCTTATCGAAGAAATATATCGAAGCTAACATCGTTGCTATCGCCCAGAGATCCCAGTTGATATAGAGCGAGGCCACTGCAGCCGGTGCCAGCGGGAGTAAATATGCAAATTCGGGTTTGATCTTAAATGTGATGAAAGAAATAAAGAGAAAGAGCAGTGCTAAGAGAAGTATGTTGATGTGGAAGTAATTAGTTACTCCTTGCGGAATAAGTTTTGCCGTAACCCACATGATTGCGCCCTGGACAACGGGGTATTCAACAGCGTTCTCGGCACTGGAATAAGCCCATCTGCCTTGATCTAATTCACGTTCGCCATACAGGGCAGGAATATCTGAATAACATGCATGAACATACTGGCCTGGTGATTGCCAGCCTTCGCTGCTGCAGTAATTGAACTTGGCAAAACTTACTAGCGAAGAAAGAACTGCAAGAAGTAGAACGACGCGAATTCCAACGCGCATTAGGTATTACTTCTTTCTTGTTTGAATGCCACCACTTGTCATCACGACAGGTTCAAGGCCGCCAATATTTGCAGGTGCTGGAAAACTCATGATGGGCTCATCTTTCAAAGCGCCCTTCATAAAATAGGTCCAGATTCTTGCCGGGAATGTTCCACCTGTCACAGATGTGAGGCCGCCAATTCCATTAAGTGATTCAGATGCGCTATCGCGAAAGAGGGCAACGGAAGCCGCTAGTTGTGGTGTGTATGCGCTAAACCACGCTGACGCATTTGATTGCGATGTTCCAGTTTTTCCAGCAGCCGGGCGACCCAAAGCAAGGGCTGCCGATCCGGTTCCGCCATTGACCACACTCTTAAGTGCGTAGGTGAGATCTGCCATCACCTCTTTAGTAAATACTTCTTGTGTCTGTGCTTTGCCTTGATAGAGCAAGCCTTTATTTGATCCGGTCACAGATGCAACCATATAAGGCTTTGAGTACACACCTTGGGCGGCAAATGTGGCATAGGAGTTTGCTACATCGATCACATGCGGGCTTGCAACACCTAAGGCAACAGATGGGGTTGCAATCATCGCCACATTTTCTGGAATTCCAGCACGTCTAGCTGCATCAACAACTTTATCCAAGCCTGCTTTCATACCCAGGGGCACAAATACAGTGTTGATGGAGTGTTGGGTTGCGGTGAGTAGATCTACCTGACCCCACCCTTCATCGCCGTAATTCGATACTTCATACGGTCTTCCTAAGTCATCAAAAGTTTGAGGTGAATCACCATTCCACATCGATGTCATCGGAATTCCAGCTTCAAGGCTGGCAATGAGTGCAAAGGGCTTAAAGGTAGAGCCGGCCAGGGCAATGGACTGGGTGGCATCATTTAGTTGTCGAACTACATAATCTTTTCCACCATACATCGCAATGACTTCGCCAGTGCCGGGGCGAATAGCAACAAGTGCGGTGTGAAGGTTTTCCGGAGCGTCAGCAGGTGTGAATTTATTTACCGCATCAACTGCAGCTTGTTGTGCGCGTTGATCGAGCGTTGTCTTAATGACATAACCGCCAACAAGTAGCTGGTCTTGAGTAAATCCGAGTTTGCTGAGCTCTTTCTGTACCGCATCAATGATGTAACCCTTGGGACCGCTTAATTGTCCAGATGTTGTACGTGGTGCCACTCGCGGGAACTTGGCATCCTTTGCCTCGGCTTCAGTAATCCACTTCTTGTCGAGCATTCCTTGAATGACATAAGCAAATCTATTTTCAAGTCGGACTGCGTTTTCTTTAGAGAGCGAAGGATCGTAATAACCAGGAGATCGCAAGATACTTGCGATGACTGCAGATTGTGAAATGCTGAGTTGATGAGCGTTGCGATTGAAGTATTGCTGAGCCGCAGTCTGCACGCCGTATGAACCGCGACCAAAATAAATGGTGTTGAGATAGTTCTCTAAGATCTGATCTTTCGAGAGCGCATTTTCTAACTTAAGTGAGATAACAAGTTCTTTAATTTTTCTTTGGATTGTGCGACTTGGTGATAAAAATGCGGTCTTTGCATATTGCTGCGTGATTGTTGAGCCACCTTCTCCGGTGAGATCTCCTGATCTGAGGTTATTGAGAAGTGCTCGTGCGATGCCGGTTGGGCTAAAGGCGCGATTGGCATAAAAGTTGCGATCTTCTGCCGCCATCACTGCATAACGTAGACGAAGTGGAATTTTTGCAAGCGGCAAGATTTGTCTGTTCTGAGTTCCTACACGCCCAATTTCAGAACCATTTGAATATTGGATGACGGTGGATTGACTATTTACATAGGCATTTGGGTCCGGGATTGAAACAGTAAACCAGGCAAATGCGAAGAGGGTTGCACCCGCAATAAAACCAAAGCCTGCCAGGAAGATTCCGGCTCGGATCAATTTGGTTTTAATCATTTGGCTAGATTACTGGGTAAATATGTCTACTTCAGTGAAGCGAAGTCTTCATCCTCGAGTGTGCGCTGGCGACGTGGAGCTTTACGCTCGCGGCCATCGCCTAATAAGTATGTAGAGCACAAGTGATTCCAGGAACATTCACGACAGACCTCAACGACATACACAGAGAACTCTCCGAACTCTTTCTCCATCTCTGCAAGTTCGGCTCCATTTTTTATACGGCCAGAGAATTGCCCAAGTTGATCCCCAAATGTGTAACGCAGTTCTACTAGCCCATCTTTCTTACACACTGGGCATTTGCGCTCAGTTTTCTCACCGTGATATTTAGCTGCTCGCATCAGATATGGGTCAGCATCACACGCATCGACAACACCTCGAAAGAGAGCGAGCAGGGTTGCACGCTTATCAAGTGAATAATCGATGAACCCTCGTCGAGTCTGCATAATAGGAGAAGAATAAACCCCTTTACCTAACTACGCTTCTCCTATGACTTTGTGGCAATTGCTCAGAGATCGGAAACTCTTTCGCTTGCTGCGAATCCGTTGGTCTGGGCAGATCACTGATGGTATTTTTCAAAGCGCGCTTGCCTCTTTTATTCTCTTTTCTCCTGAACGTCAGGCAAGTGCGGTGAATGCGGCGGTGGCATTTGCTGTTGTGCTGCTGCCCTATTCAATTGTGGGTCCATTTGTTGGAACTCTGCTCGATAGATTCTCTCGCCAACGAGCGATATTTTTCGCTAACCTCACTAGGTCGCTCACGCTTGTCGTTATCGCACTCTTAATCTTTAATGGAAGAACTGGGCTAGAAATTACTGTCTTCGTCTTGATTGCATTCGGTGTTAATAGATTAATTCTTGCCGGGCTATCTGCCGGAATACCACTGATGACAACACCGAAAGAACTTATTTCCGCTAACGCTCTCGCTGTCACCGGTGGTTCAGTCTGGGTTGTTATTGGCGGAGGTATTGGCTTAGGTATTCGCCAGCTTCTTGATCTTTCCGGGAGCGCCGATAACGCAGACGCTGTACTAATACTTGCAGCTTCTCTCGGGTATCTGATTGCTGCACTGCTCACATCTTTGTTGGGAAAGACTGAAATTGGCCCGCGCCCACATGAAATTGTTAAAGGAAGCTTTACCCAAGGTCTCATTGAAATGCGCGAAGGTTTTCAATTCCTACAAGAGCACGCCGATGCTGCTCGCGGAATTGCAGCAACGGCAATTCACCGCGGAGGTCTGACCGCCCTTACGCTGACCGCGCTTTTACTAGAAAGAAATACCTTTAATGATCCGGCCGACAGTGAGGCTGGTCTTACCGGATTAAGTGTCACCTTATCTATTGCAGCTACCGGCTTTGTTATTGGGGCACTTGCCGCTCCTTACGGCGTGCGAAAAGTTGGACGCCATCGTTGGATTCGCTTATCTATCTTTGCCGCAAGTTTTGGTTCACTCTTACTCGTTATAGATCGCACCCCAATTCTGCTTGGGGCTACCGCATTTTTTGCTGCGATGTGTGGTCAAAGTGTGAAGGTGACAAACGATGCCTTGGTGCAATCAAAGATTGATGATTACTTCCGTGGTCGAGTCTTTTCGGTCTATGACGTTGTTGTTAATTCAGCAATTGTTACCGGCGCCCTATTTGCCGCCTGGATCTTGCCCCTCAGTGGTGATTCATGGTTATTGCCACTTATCGTTTCAATCTCCTGGGTACTTGTTGCCACAGTATTGCTACGCCCAGAAAAATTCTTTCTTAAGGATGACGCCTAGCTTTCCACCACTGTAATAACTCTTGCGTTGCACGTTCTTCACCCAGCGGACCATGTTCCATGCGTAGCTCCATCAGGAAATCAAGGGCTTTGCCAACATCAGCTGAAGGTTTGAGATCAAGTAGTTGCATTACTTGCGCGCCATCTAGATCTGGGCGAATCTTTGATAACTCTTCTTCCTCTTCCAGTTTTGCAATGCGCGCCTCAAGGCCGTCATATGTTCGAGCTAGTCGTTCTGCCTTCTTTGCATTACGAGTAGTGCAATCGGCGCGAGTTAATACATGTAAATGTGTGAGTAATTCACCAGCATCGCGCACGTAACGGCGCACCGCAGAGTCAGTCCATTCGTCATCGCCATAACCGTGAAAACGCAGATGCAAAGCGGTGAGGGTTTCAACGGCGTCGACTGTCTCATTATCAAAGCGGAGCGCCTTCATGCGCGCCTTTGCTAGTCGGGCTCCAACTACTTCATGGTGATGAAATGAAACTCCGCCGCCTTCAATAAGGTTACGAGTCTTTGGTTTTCCAATGTCGTGCAGAAGCGCTGCTAGGCGAATGACAAGGTTAGGGCCGCCTAGTCTGTCTTCTTGCGCAATTGCTTGCTCTAGAACGGTAATGGAATGTTCATACACATCTTTATGGTGATGATGCTCATCAATTTCCAGACGCAGCTTTGGAATCTCTGGCAGGACAAGATCAGCGAGACCAGTATCTACCAAAATGGTAATTCCAAGTCGTGGGTTTTCTGACATCAGCATTTTTATAAACTCATCGCGCACCCGCTCAGCCGAAATAATCGAGATGCGAGAAGCCATCGCTGTCATTGCTGCAGTGACTTCTGGATCAATTGCAAAGTTAAGTTGACTTGCAAAACGAGCAGCACGCATCATGCGAAGTGGATCATCTGAAAATGACTGTTCGGCACTTGCTGGTGTTCTTAATACTTTCTTCGCTAAATCTTCCAGCCCACCAAATGGATCGATAAATTCTGGTTCGGTTCCTGTGAGCTCTAGCGCCATCGAGTTAACGGTGAAATCTCGTCTGGAGAGATCTCCTTCAATGTTGTCACCAAATTCAACATCTGGATTACGAGAATTCTCTTCGTATTTCTCTGATCGATACGTAGTTACTTCAACAGTGACATCACCGAGTTTGGCTGCAACTGTGCCAAAGAGAATTCCGGTATCCCAAGTATTATCTGCCCATGCTTTAAGTATTTTCTTTGTCTCATGTGGGTGCGCATCTGTTGTGAAATCTAAATCATTTCCAAGTCGACCCAAGATTGCATCGCGCACAGGGCCACCCACGAGTGCAAGGCGAAAACCACTGGCGGTGAAAGCTTGGGCAAGTGATGATGCCGCTGGCGCGTTTGCGATGAGGGAGCGGATAGCCAACTCGGCGGCTGCCCCAAAATTGCTCTTCTCTGCGCTCACAATAGATAAGCGTAGTCGCGTACTCTTCATCTATGACCCCGGCACCTGGTGCGGGCAGCGAAGGTACGAAGAAAAAGCGTAGGCGCAAGCGCCCAGCTCATCGCTCCCCACAATCTCAAGATGTAACGACCCCCACCGCCCCTAATGCAGAGCGCGCAAAAAAAGCACCAGCAAAAGTTGTTTATGCCAAACGAGTAGATGAAGTCAGCGCCGGTGGACTTGTCGTTGATGCCAGCGGAAAACTTGGCCTGCTTATCGGCCGTCGCGATCTTAAAGATACGACCGGCAAGAGAATTCTCTGGTCACTGCCAAAGGGACATATTGAAGAGGGTGAAACTCCAGAAGAAGCGGCCTTGCGCGAAGTGCAAGAGGAGACCGGCATCGTCTCTGTTATTGAAAAATCTTTGGGTGTAATTGATTTCTGGTTTATGGCAGGTGGGAAGAGAATTCATAAAACTGTTCATCATTATTTATTCCGAGAAAATGGCGGGGTACTGGCGGCGCAGGAGAGTGAAGTAGATGAGGTTGCATGGTTCCCGCTTGCTGAAATCGTGGAACGCCTTGCTTATCCTGACGAGAAGAAATTAATTGCGCGAACAAATGCGGCGCAGGAAATGTCTGCGCTATGAAGAAGGTAGCAATAGTTCTGTTGGCACTCATTGCCTTTGGTGTGACGCCTGCAGATGCTGCAACTCCAGTTGTAAGAATTACTGATAAACCTCATAAAGATTTCGAGGGCAAATTTCGCAATAATGAATTAGCAACGTTGATCACTCCCGAAGGTAAGTTAGGCAAAATTGTCTATAACCCAGCGAACTCGCGAAAAACGTGGGTGATAGACCCAGCTCTTATTGATGAGATCGCAGATATGGCAGATGGTTATTCGATTGCGGGCGAAGAAGATAAAGCAGGGCAATTAGCTGCACAGAGTTGGTTATTTGCCTTGAAGTTTACGACGCTTAATAATCCGGTTATCGCGCTGCCGTATGGCAACCCAGATCAATCTCTTGCAAAGCGATTAGCGCCAAGTGAGTTACGTTTCTACTCGCTATTTGGAAAGCAGCGATTAGAACTTCAATTAGGTCGGCCTGTTATTGCCGAAAATGGGTGGAGCAAAGGGGCATCGCGCCTTAATTCTCCATTTAAAGCTCTGTATACAGAGAACCGCAGGATGCTCACTGGACTTTCTACAATCTCAACCGCCCCTGAAATCACCGCTCTTCGGGCGCGACTTGGCACGGTAATGAATCCAGCACTTGATGAAAGTGAACGCGTCTTTTTCTCTTACTCAGCAACGCGTGCGGTTCAGGCAATGACTGCCAAGCTGCGCGTGATTCCAGGTCGATATCAACTCACTTCTACTACCGCTAAGTTGCCGGTGACTTTGGTAAATAGTTTTGACACACCAACTGTTGTAAATCTTTCTCTCATTCCGCTGAACTCACGTATCACAATTGAGAATGTAAATAACATCCAGTTAGCTGCAAAATCGCGGCAGCAGTTAACACTGGAGGTAAATGTCATTGCTCCGGGATCTGTCCTTGTGAATGCCCAATTTATGAATAGTGAAGGGCAGTTAGTTGGTGAGCAATCTGAGCTAGCCTTGAGCGCGACGATCATAGATTCTCGTGTTGCGTGGTTTACAACGGCTGCTGCAGTTCTATTGTTCTTAGGTGCAATTACGCAATCTGTTCGAAGAGTGCGAAAGAGTCGTAAATGAAAAATAACGAACTCTTTCGCGCCTCTGGAATCATGGCGATAGGAACAATACTTTCCCGAATTACCGGTTTTGTTCGCGCACTGCTTGCTGTCGCCGTGCTTGGTACCGCACTCTTAGCTGACACATTTAACGTTGCAAATACCATGCCTAACATTTTGTATAACTTACTTGTTGGTGGTGCGCTCACCGCCATCTTTGTTCCTCAACTAGTGAGATCTTTTGAAGATCACGATGGTGGCCATGGTTTCGCTTCCAGACTTGTCACAACTATTTCTCTTATTCTCCTCGTACTTGTTGCAGTGGGAGTAATTTTTGCGCCCGCACTTGTTCGTTTATATGCACCTGAATTTTCTACTCCTGGCTTTGAAACTGAGCAAGAGATTGCAGTTGCCTTTACTCGCTATTGCTTGCCACAAATCTTCTTCCTTGGTCTCTTTACAATGCTCGGTCAGGTTGCAAACGCCCGTGGTTCATTCGCGCCACTAATGTGGGCGCCGATTGCAAATAACCTGGTTGTGATCGTTGTTTTTGCCGCCGTTCTCATCACTGAGCGCTCACTAGCGCTGGGCACAATTACAGATCTGCAAGTACAGATTCTGGGTTGGGGCACGACGCTGGGTGTTGTTGTGCAAGCGTTGATTTTGATTCCGGTAGTTAAGCGCTCTGGAATTCATATTCGCCCCATGTTTGGTCTTGGCGGGCTCGGTAAATCTTTCGGTCTAGCCGGGTGGACTTTGATCTACGTACTTATCTCTCAACTCGGTTATTTGGTAACAGTAAATGTTGCAACAAGTGCCGCGGTGCGAAGTGCCCAAGCTGGAATAACAACAGGTGTTGGTTTTACTCCATTTACTAGCGCTTACTACATCATGCTCTTGCCATATTCGATCGTCACAATTTCAATTGTGACAGCGCTGCTTCCTCACTTATCACGACTTGCAATAGCTAAGGATATTGAAGAGGTGCGCAAGCAGCTCATTCGCGCAATTCGAATGGTGGCTGTTGTCACCGTGCCCAGCGCTGTTGCGTTACTTCTCTTTGGCCCGCTGATGACTCAATCCCTCTATTTAGGAATTTCGCTAGAAGATGCCCGTTACATTGGTTTTGTTCTTTCGGCGCTCAGTATCGGTCTCGTTGCTTTTTCAATCAACTTAATTTTGATTCGTGGCTTTAACGCATTTGAAGATACTAAAACGCAGGTGTTATCTATCTTGATTATTAACATCATCTCTGTTGCTTTATCTTATGTATTCCTGGAAACTTTAGATAGTTATTGGGTGACAGTGGGACTCGGTTTAGCGTTTTCAGTCAGTTACATCGTTGGGCTTTTTATTACTATCTCTTTATTGAAAAAACATATCGGGCGGTTACAAGTTGGTGATTTTGCCGCTCAACATGGGCTTCTGTTAATTGCATCCTTTGTGGGAATGCTTCCATTTTTTGCAATCGCTTTCTACTTCGATTGGGCTTATGACGATGCCTCCCTTGCCCTTCGTGCTATTCGATTGCTCTTTATTCTTGCGGGAAGTGGGATTGCCTATCTCTTTATTGCCAGAGCTCTGAAAGTGAGTGAAGTCTCAGGGCTTAGAGGGTTCGTTGCCGCTACCCTGCGCCGGCGTCGCGATAAGTAATTCTGTTAAGCGCGATATTCTCACCCTATGAGCACAGATATTCGCGAGGTTGTCATTGTTGGATCTGGGCCAGCTGGTTACACCGCTGCTATCTATGCCGCGCGCGCTCAATTAAATCCTTTAATGTATGAAGGTTCTGTCACCGCCGGTGGTGCGCTGATGAATACAACTGAAGTTGAAAACTTTCCAGGTTTTATTGATGGAATCATGGGACCGGATCTCATGGATAACATGCGTAAGCAATCAAAGCGTTTTGGTACTGAACTGATTACCGATGATGTTGTTGAAATGGATCTCACTGGTGATATCAAGATTATTAAAGATGGGTCAGGAAATGTTGTTCGCGCCCGTTCGGTAATCCTTGCAATGGGTTCGGCATACCGAGAAATTGGTTTAGAGAACGAGAAGCGTTTATCGGGACGTGGTGTTTCATGGTGTGCCACGTGCGATGGCTTCTTCTTTCGAGATCAGGAGATTGCTGTTGTTGGTGGTGGCGACTCCGCACTTGAAGAGGCAACATTTCTCACAAAGTTTGCGAGCAAAGTTGTTTTGATTCACCGCCGTGGTGAACTTCGCGCCTCAAAGATTATGCAGGAGCGCGCATTTGCTAATCCTAAAATCGAATTGTTGTGGGATACCGAAGTCATTGATGTTCTAGGTGAGCAGAAAGTTGAAGCCCTCGAACTTCGTAACACTAAAACTGGAGAAGTAAGTAAGCGTAACTTCACTGGATTATTTGTTGCCATCGGGCATATTCCGCGCTCTGAGCTTGTTACATCTTCTGTGACACTTGATAACGAGGGTTATGTGAAAGTCGAAGGCCGCTCTACCCGCACAAACCTCGCTGGAGTCTTTGCCTGTGGTGATCTGGTCGATCACACCTACCGACAAGCCATCACAGCGGCGGGCTCGGGTTGTCAGGCAGCTCTTGATGCTGAAAAGTTTTTATCCCACTAGTAACCTCAACCGCTATAGAATTACAAGAGCTAGATAGAAAATAGGAGTAAAGATGAGTGCACCGATCAAAGTCACAGCAGCCAATTTCGATGAGGTTGTACTTAAAAGCAGCACGCCAGTGCTCGTTGATTTCTGGGCCGAATGGTGTGGTCCATGCCGCGCAATCGCTCCGATTCTTGATGATATCGCTGCAGAACACGGTGATAAGTTAAAGATTGTAAAGCTCAATACCGATGAAGAATCTGCCATCGCTATCAAATATGGCGTGACCTCTATTCCAATGCTCAATGTTTATGTCAATGGTGAAGTAGTAAAGACAATCATTGGTGCAAAGCCAAAGCCTGCTCTTCTGAAAGAGCTCGAAGGTTTCATTTAATTAACTTACTTTTAGGAAGAGTCTTGCTATGAAAGAGATGTCGGCCGATGACATTCGCTCTTTTCAGCAAGAGCGTGGTCTTCACATCACCGGTGAGCTCAACGAACAAACGCTTCGCGCGCTAGAAGAGGCTCGATGGAAGTTGGGCGATCGCTCGCTCTATCTACAAAAGCCGCCATTGATGCATGGTGATGATGTGGCAGCTCTGCAATCGCGTCTGACTGAGATGGGTTTTCACTGCGGACGAGTTGATGGAATTTACGGAGCTATGACCGAAAGTGCGGTTAAGGAATTCCAAAAATCTGTCGGTGTTGCAATTGATGGTAAGTGTGGTCCGGCAACAATTATCGCAATGCTTCGCCTGACAAAAATTGTTTCTGGTGGCGCACCCGCTGCACTTCGAGAAAGTGCGCTGCAGAAAAATCGTGGGCCTGCTTTGGCTAATAAAGTAATTGTGATTGATCCAAGTTCAGAAGAACATGAGAGAGATATTGTCTTTGATATCGCACAGCGGTTAGAGGGACGTCTATTAGCACTGGGTGCATCTGTTTTTCTCACACGCGGTGCTAATAACAACCCCAGTGAAGAAGAGCGGATTTCATTTACCAATAAAAATAAGGCTGATCTGATGATTTCATTTCACATCGACCAGCACAAAAACTCTGAAGCACATGGTGTGGCAACATTCTTTTATGGCAATGACCAACATGGTGTGCACTCAATTGTGGGTGAAAGATTTGCATCCTTAGTACAGCGCGAACTCTGTGCACGTACTGATTTCCTGAATTGCCGCACCCATGCAAAGACATGGGATTCACTTCGCCTAATCACCGCACCTGCAGTTCGTGTGGATCTTGGATATATCTCAAATAGCGCAGATGCCGCTCGTTTAGCCCGAGCCGAATTTAGAGACACCATTGCTGAAAGCTTCATTATTGCGATTCAGCGCCTTTATTTAGCGGCCGAAGATGATGCAAAGACTGGAACCTTGCGAATATCAGACCTACGTAGCGCAGGTCTTCGCTGATTAATGAAGAGGATATTCATTCGCTAGCATCGCATGACTTATGGGAGACTTCTCCTTATGTCTGACATCTCTATCCGCTACCAAACCGGTGCCCCGCAGAATCTCGAGAAGAGATTTGCTGCGCGCGCTGCCGAGATGCTGCCTTCAGAGATTCGTTCACTTTTTGCAGTTGCATCTCGCCCGGAAATTGTTTCACTCGCGGGTGGAATGCCAAATCTTTCTGCTCTTCCGATGGAGATGATTGCCGGGGTAGTCAAGGAACTCATTCTCACCAATGGTTCGGAAGCACTGCAATATGGAAGTGGCCAAGGACATCCAAAACTTCGGCAACAGATTTGCGATGTGATGGCACTTGAAGGAATTCGCGCAAACCCTGATGATGTCGTCATCACTACCGGTTCCCAGCAGGCACTTGATCTCATCTCTAGAATCTTTATCGATCCAGGTGATGTTGTGCTCGTTGAAGCTCCTTCTTATGTCGGCGCCCTCGGTACTTTCCGGCAATATCAAGCTTCGGTTGTGCACGTTGAGATGGATAACAATGGCCTGGTTCCTGATTCATTGCGTGCAGCAATTAAGAGCGTGCGTGCTACCGGGCGCAAGATCAAGTTCTTGTATCTGATTCCAAATTACCAAAACCCCACTGGTGTTTGTCTGCCAGCCGATCGCCGCACCGAGATCTTAAGTATCTGCCGTGAAGAAGAAATCTTTGTCGTTGAAGATAACCCTTACGGGCTATTAGGTTTTGATAAGCCTTCCCCGAATGCAATGCGCGCCGAAGATTCTGAAAATGTTATTTATTTAGGCTCCTTTTCAAAGACTATTGCTCCTGGGCTTCGTGTGGGTTGGGCACTTGTTCCGCAATCACTGAAAGATAAGTTGGTGATTTCATCTGAATCTTCAATTTTGTGTCCGTCAAACTTCACCCAGCTCACTATCTCTAGTTACTTAGCTGATCAGCCATGGCGCGATCAGATTGCTAGCTTCTGTGAGCTTTATAAGGTGCGCCGCGATGCGATGCTGGAATCTCTAGAGCAACATTTCCCAGCAGAGGCCACATGGACAAAGCCTGGCGGTGGTTTTTATGTGTGGGTTAATTTGCCGGCCGAAATTGATACTAAAGCTTTAATGCCGAAGGCGATTGTGGCCAAGGTTGCTTATGTGCCAGGCAGTGCTTTTTATGCAGATGGTCTTGGTTCATGGTCGATGCGTCTTTCTTATTGCCACCCAACACCAGAGCGAATTCGTGAAGGCGTGAAAGCACTCGGTGGTGTGATTAAGCAAGAGATGGGTCGCAGAGGAACCGCGCTTACTTAGATCCTTCGATGAGATCAACGATGCGTTGTAGATCTTCATTGCCGGCAAATTCAATAACAATCTTGCCTTTACCTTTTCCGCTCTCCACACTCACGCGGGTATCAAGGTAATCACTTAAGAGTTCGGCGGCAGCTAAGCCGGCACCCGATACTCCCTTAACGCTAGATTTCTTAGCGCCCTTACTTGTGGGTTTCATGGTGGCGATAATTTCTTCAGTAGAGCGAACACTTAGCCCCTCTGCCACAATTCTTGATGCTAGTTTTTCAATCTCTGTTGCATCTGTTAGCCCCAGCAGTGCTCGCGCATGGCCAGCAGAAAGAACACCGGATGCAACTTTGCGTTGTACCGCATCAGGAAGATTTAATAACCGGATTGTGTTTGAAATCAGCGGGCGTGATCGGCCAAGTTTGAGTGCGAGTTCATCGTGGGTGCAGCCGAAGTCGCTGAGTAATTGTGCATATGCCGCGCCTTCTTCCAAAGGGTTGAGGTTACTTCGGTGAATATTTTCAATCAGTGCATCACGAAGTAATTCGTTATCGGGTGTCTGTCTAATAATGACCGGAATGGATGTGAGCCCGGCAGCTTTAGCAGCGCGGTAACGACGCTCTCCCATAACGAGTTCATATTTATTCTCCGCAACTTTGCGAACTACTGGTGGTTGCAAGATACCAATTGATTTGATGGATGCAATTAATTCATTGAGTGCGCTTTCATCAAAGACGGTGCGCGGCTGACGTGGGTTAGGTGAAATTTGGTTGATGGGTACTTCGTTTTGCTGCGCAACTTCAGTGCCGGCAACAGTTAGTGAGGTGGGAATAAGTGAATCAAGATTTGTACCGAGCCCACCACGCTTAATCGCCATTATGCAATTCCACCCTTGTAATTAATGCTGACAACATTTGAATCAAAGACAACATCATCTTTAGCTTTCCCACGTTCTGCAATTTCGCGGGCTACTTGCATATAGGCAATCGCACCTGGTGATAGCGGGTCATAGGTCATCACCGTTTGGTTGTATGAAGGCGCTTCTGAAACGCGCACCGCACGAGGGATAGGAATATCAATAAGTTCATTAGGAAAATGAGATCGCACATTTGCCGCAACATCATTTGATAAACGTGTGCGCCCATCAAACATAGTTAAAACAATGGTGGAAAGGTTAAGTGTTGGGTTCAATCTCCTCTTCACAACAGAGTAGGTCTCAAGAAGTTGTGACAAACCTTCTAGCGCGTAGTACTCAGTTTGAATCGGGATGAGCAATTCTTTTGATCCAGCAAATGCGTTGATGGTAAGTAAACCTAGCGACGGTGGGCAATCAATAAAGATGTAATCATAATTTGCACTGATTTCATCGATAGCAGCCTTGAGTTGTAATTCGCGGGCAACCATGGAAACTAAATTGATTTCAGCATTGGCAAGTGATGTATTTGAAGGAAGGCAATCAAGTGCTGGAAAACCTGCCACTTTTTGAATGACCTCTGAAATTTGCACACTACCCATCAGCACTTCATAGACACCGGCAGATTGGCGGTGTTCCACCCCCAGGGCAGTTGAGGCATTTCCTTGTGGGTCTAGATCAATGACAAGTACTCGCAAGCCCCCCATAGAAAGGGCGGCTGCAATATTGACGGTGGTGGTGGTTTTGCCCACCCCGCCCTTCTGGTTTGCCACGGTGAAAATTCGGGTGGAGGCCGGCTTTGCCATCGCCTCTTTTAGCCGGCGGACCCCAACAACTTTAGGGAGTGTTTCACGTGAATCATCACCGGACATGAGCCAATCTAACCACTCCCGGAGCTGCGGCTAGCTCGACTAGCTTGGTTTGCGCAGTTCGACGATGCGCCCAAGTCCTATACCTTCAAGTTCAATCTCATGTAGTACCGCGTTCTTTACCCCCACCATCTCGGCGGCGGCAGATTCACCCTTCATTGCAAGCAAGGCTCCCCCGGTTTTAACCATATGCCAGCTAATTTTCTTCAGCTTCTCTAACGGGGCCACAGCTCGGGCGGTGACGTATTCGGCGCACTTCTTCACATCTTGGGCGCGCCCGCGGATCACTTCAATATCCAGTCCTTCGGTCGCCTCTTTTAGGAATTCAACCCTGCGCTCAAGGGGTTCGATCAGGGTTACTTTTAGATCAGGACGAGCTAGGGCTATCACTATGCCAGGCAAGCCCGCCCCGGAGCCAATATCAAAAAGGGAGGCATTCTGAGGCAGAAGCTGGGTTACCGGTAGGCAGTTAAAGATATGGCGTTCCCAGATGCGCTCACCTTCGCGGGGGCCAATCAGGCCTCGTTCAATTCCAGCGGTGGTCAGGAATTGCGCAAAGGCACGGATCTCTTCCTGGCGTTCTGGGAAGTAGCGGCCGACTAGCCCCTCTACTGATTGTTCCACGTGAAACTAGATCTACGCTGGGTAGATAACGACAAAGCGGTTTGGGTCTTCCCCATCTGACTCTGAGGTCAGGCCTAAGGTCTGGATTGTGTCGTGGATGATTTTGCGCTCAAAGGCGTTCATTGGGTCTAGCTTGATTGAGCTACCTGTGGTCTTTGCTTGGTCAGCCATCTTCTCTGCCAGGGCGGTCAACTCTTTACGGCGCCCTGCTCTAAATCCATCGATATCAAGCATGAGTCGGCTGCGATCCCCGGTTGCTGTCTGCACAGCTAGGCGGGTGAGCTCTTGGATTGAATCAAGGACTTCACCTTCTGCGCCAACCAGGTGCTTGAGCTTGCCACCCACGATTGCTAGCGCTGCCCGGCCATTTTCCACATCGATATCGATATCGCCATCGAGATCTGCAATATCAAGTAGGCCTTCTAGGTAGTCGGCTGCGATATCGCCCTCTTCTTCAAGTTTGGCAGCACTTTTTGGAGCGCGCTCCTCTTTTGAACCAACCACTTCTTCGGTTGCTTCTAAAGTTTCTACTGTTGTTTCGGTGCTCTCTGACATCTTCTCATCCTTTGTCCGGGTTAAGCGTTATTAATAGTATTTGTCTGATTTATTACTTCTTCTTCTTTTTCTTCTTTGGTTGTTTTCGTTGTCCCAGAACTTCTGGAGCCTGCTCCTGGTTCTGGTCAATTTCAGTGCTCTGTGTTTTATTCTCTAACTTTTCTTTCTCCGCGCGCTTTTTTGCCAACGCCTCATATGCCGGAGATCCCGGTGTTGGGTTTCGTTTGATGACGTAGTACTGCTGTCCCCAAGTCCAGAGGTTTGTAGTCGACCAGTAGATCAATACACCCACTGGGAAGTTAACTCCTGAAACTGCAAAGATAACTGGGAATGCATACAACATAATTTTTTGCTGCTGCAACATCATATTGTTACTTGCATCCATCTTTGGCATGCCTTTAACCATGAGTTGGCGCTGGGTAGTAAATGTTGTGGCAGACATGAAGATAATCAAAATTACAGTGACGATGCGAACATTAAGGTCGGTAGTGCCTAAGAAGCTCTGTGAAATCTTGGCGCCGAAAAATGTCGCTTGCGCCGCGCTATCTAGGAATTCTCCTTTAAGAAATCCGCGTCCGATAGGGGCTGCTACACCTTCATCGGTCTTTGCCGCGATTCCGTTAAGAACGGTAAAGAGGGCGAAGAAAATTGGTGCTTGGGCAATGATCGGGAAACATGATGCGAGTGGATTTGTTTTGTGCTCTTTATAGAGCTTCATCATCTCTTCTGATTGCTTTTGACGGTCGTCCTTAAACTTCTTTTGAATCTCTTTCATGTGAGGTTGTAGTGCAGTCATTGCGCGTTGGCTTTTAATCTGCTTCACAAAAAGTGGGATCAGAATAATTCGGATGAGTATTACCAGACCTATGATGGAAAGAGTCCAGGTGACACCTGAGTCTTTACCAAATATGGGAGCAACCGCTTGGTGAATTGCCACCATGACACCGGAGACGATGCTATAGAGTGGGTTAAGAATTGAGTCCATTAGCGAGCTCCTACTAGTGTTTTATGGGCTTTTTTCGCATCTGCGCAATCAAGGTCTTCATCTACATAATCAACGCCGCCGAGTGACCACGGGTTGCAGCGAAGGATTCGGTATGAGGCCATCGCAATTCCTTTTAGCCCATGGCGAGTAATCGCTGTGAGGGCGTAGTTAGAACATGATGGGTAGTACTTGCATCGTGGCGCGAATGCGCTAGAAAATAATTGGTAGGTGCGGGTAAATGCGGTAAGAAGTAACTTCATTAGCGCGCCTCAATTCTTTTAGAGCGCTCAATAAGTTTTTGGATAAGGGTAGAAATCTCTGACGCCACGTTTTTATCATCGCTTTGTTTAAGAGCGCGAACAACAAAAAGTGATCCGAGTGGGAGTTCTACAATATGAGGTGCGACCGCGTGGCGAACTTTGCGCGCAAGGCGGTGACGTTTGACGGATCCGCCGACAGTTTTGTTAATGATGAGTCCACATTTTGCCGATGCATTATTTGTGACAGGTGAGATGTAGAGATATCCAACAAAGTGTTCTGTAGTAACTCGGATTCCGCTTTTAGTTGCTCGGGCGAAATCAGAGCTTGAAGTTAAACGTGCATCTATTGGGAGCACGAGAAGATCCGTTGCGCTCTTAAACCTTAGGCAGAGAGCTTTATACGGCCCTTGGCACGGCGAGCAGAGAGAACTGCGCGTCCTGCACGGGTAGCCATGCGGGCGCGGAAGCCATGCTTCTTGGCGCGGCGACGCGTATTTGGCTGAAAGGTGCGCTTTGTCATGAGAACTCCAAAATGTTGAGGGCGCTTTAGCCCTAGCTGGTCATAAATACGGGGGAGGCAAGATGGCAAGGTTACGGGTGTGGATAGCCGCGGGTCAAACCAGCGA